>CALAKU010000012.1 GCA_937922925.1 uncultured Arenicella sp.
ATTTAGTCAATCTAATTGCTTCAATTTGAACTACCTTTCCCTGTAAGCTTGACGTTTATAAGATATAGTAAGGACTCGACATTTAGTTTATTCAGGTGATCAAGAAAAGGACTTTATGACACAAGCTTTCAGTTTCAACTCTTTAAAGAAATACGTAAGACCGCAGGACTTTGATGATGATTCTTTGAATGATGAGGATATATTAGAATCAAGAGTTCGTGATGCCGTGGCACTTGCTGAAGATGGTTTCAATTTTCAAACATCTGCAAAAGCAATAGTAGTAAATGGAAAGCAAGCCTTTTCTACAACGAGCCTAGATGAAAAGCTGGTATTAAGAAAAGTGGTCAGCAATATTCGTAGTTGCTTTGATCTCCCTTTTAGCCATAGAGACAAGATATCGAGTGAGCTTTGTTGCTTCATCAAGGAGGGAGTGAAATATCGATTGTACAGACTAGATATCACTTCTTTCTTCGAGTCGATTTCTTTAGAAGTTATTAGTAGTTCGCTTTCATCTCTTAGAGGCCTATCACAGCAATCAAAATTAATAGCATTGGATTACTTAGAAACGTTTCAAGCTCAATTTAATACCAATGGAGTTCCAAGAGGCGTAGAGATTAGTTCTACGATATCTGAACTCGTGCTCAACGACTTTGATGAACTGGTGGGCCAACACAAAGACGTTTTCTATTATGCGCGATATGTGGATGACATAGTGATCGTTAGCTCAACTAAAGAGGATAGAGCTGAATTTATCGATTGGATACAGAGCTCTTTGCCTGAAGGATTATTTCTGAATCGTAAAAAGCTGGAGGTGGCAGACATTGAGAAGCTGACAATGCAGCCTAAACTGGATAAGGTTTTTGAATTCTTGGGGTATCGATACACAATAAAGCATCCCGCTGGTTTAACAGGTTACCGTCCTATAACCGTAGATTTGAGCGCTAACAAAGTGAAGGAGCTTAAGACGAAGATTGCTAAGTCTTTCCACAGTTTTAAAAAAACAGGTGACTATAGGCTACTTAATGACAGATTAGCATTCATGACCTCGAATCGGGACATCATCACTTCTCGTAATAGCAAAATAGGAACAGGAATTTATTACAGTTATAAACGAATTGATCCAACAGCTAGTTTAAAGTCCGATGTAGATTTTTTTCTGAGACAAAACATCATGTCTCAGTCTATTAACCTCTCCGCTGTACAAAGAGATGAGCTGAAAAAGTTAAGTTTTTACCGAGGGTTTACTAAGCGTATTCACAGAAACTTTAGTCCGTTGAGGCTGTTGGACATAGTTCAGGTGTGGAAGTGAAAAGACAAAAGATTTTATTAGATAAAAAAGATTATAGGAGGGTGTTGCTCAGCGATACTCTACCTTCTGATTCTCCAATAATTTATTCGAACCACGGTCTATATGTAAACAGTCACAGAGCTTGTCTTGCTGGCAAGAGTGTATTGGATGAAATAGTTCAAGATTTCTACAGAATTATTGTTTGTCCTGATGACTTAGAGCTAAAGGCCAAAAATTCTATTCCTCTGAAGTTTAAAATTCTAAAGAACGATATAGATTTTCGAAGTCTTTCGCTAATGCATCCGCGTGCGCAAAATAATTTTGCCGAGTTCTACAGGGATCATGCGGATCTGATTCTCTATCTGTGTTCGAAGAGCAAGTTTTCTATACGTGCACCCCAAAAGATTGGTGGATCAATGTATGTGGTCGATGCAGATATTGAAAACAAATATCGCGAGATAAATATTGATACGCTTGAAACGGAGATTAAAAATAGATACGCAGATTCATTCTTTACGTATAAAGGGTATAAAAGACTATACAAGTTTTATAGTTCGTCAGAGTATTTGGAGTTAGAAAAGCGCTTCCCTAAAATGTGGTCTATCGACGTTGCGAATTGTTTCGACAGCCTATATACACATTCAGTATCATGGGCATCCAAAGATAAAGACTTTATTAAGGAGAATATCAGCAAAGGTTTGCAGGTAATAAACACTTTCGACCAGTTGATGCAGCGTTGTAATTCAAACGAGACAAATGGAATTACAATCGGTTCAGAGTCGAGCAGGGTGTTCGCTGAGTTAATTTTTCAGGCAATAGACCAAAAAATTTTGGTGGAGTTGCGAGATGTCCACAGCCTTACTTTCGATGATGACTACGTAATACTGAGGTATGTCGACGACTTCATTATTTTTGCAAAAAGTGAATCTAATTTAAAAACAATTTATCAAACTATTGCTGATTGTTTGTATGGGTATAGATTTACCTTAAACAAAGAAAAGATGTTGAAATATGAGCGGCCATTTTCGACAGAGCACTCTGCAATTATCACTAAGCTCAATTTAATTCTGAAGAATTTTGATCAGACGATATTTTCTCAAGATATGATTGAAGGTGAAGCCGATTTCCTAGCCATACGTTACACATCAAAGTCTTATAGAGATTTTGTTAACCAAGTAAAAAGCATAGTTGTGGGTCAGCCAAATGGGTATTCATTTGTGTCTTCCTATCTAATATCTGCTCTCGCAAGGAAGGCCAATCGACTTGTTGACCTTTATAGCCAAAACAATAATTCTGATACGGTAGGAATAAAGAAAAATCTTACGGTAATAGTTCGAATAGCTTTCTTTTTTTACTCTGTTTATCCCAGTATTCCTGCTTCTCAAAAATTGGCTCGGACTATCTGGTTAATTGATCGTTTTTTTGTAGAAAACGATCAAGATTCCTTACCAGAAGTCAGAACCGAAATAATGAGTTTGATCGAGGACTTATCGTATGATGAGCACGCTCCCCTCGAATCACTTAATATTATTCTCGCAACCGCCAGTTTTGGAAGAAACTACTTACTTTCACCCGAATGGTTCGATCGGTTTGTTGAGAACCCGAAAAACCTAAATTATTTCAGTATAGTGAGTCTTCTGTACTACTTTCAAAATCATCGCTGCTTTTCTGATGCCAAAGAGGTCATTGAGGCCTCGGTAGTAGGGTTGGTGTTACGTAGCGGTGACTATATTGGTAATCTCCGAACGAACTCCGAGGCAGCACATATCTTTTTGGACATAATGTCTTGCCCGTTTGTCTCACAAGAATTAAGAGCAAAGTTGTTGAGGACGTACTATAGGTTAACTAGTTCCGACACCAGTAAGCTCGACCCTACAAAGTTTCAAGAGGTGCTTGATGTATTGTTGAACACGTGTTGGTTTGTAAACTGGCATGAGTTGGATATCCTTAAACTTCTTGAGCGAAAAGAATTGAGAGATGCCTATTAAGGGGCTAAGATCAAAGTCGGGTAGCAAGAAGTCTAAATTACTTTTCCCGAGGCTATTTCATTATAGGCTCGGCTTATCTATCGAAGCTAAAATTGGTTGCGACTGATCATCCGCTTCTTTTTGAGAGGTTCACGCCTCACACACCTGATGTTGATGGCTTCTTGCTATTCATTCTTTAGAAATCTCTAAGGTATAGTTGTTTTAGTTTTTGAATATCAGCCATGCATCGTTTTATTGGTAAGACCTGAATTCATCCGTCACTTTTCATAGTAAATCAAGGCAAGTTTACGGCGAATAATTGAAAGTCACCGGATAGAATTTGTTTAAACTTAAGGATTCACCACTCAAGCTTTAAGAGTTCAAACACACAATGCAAAGTCGTTCTTCCTTTGAGCTTCATCCAGTGGCTGGCGCGCTTGGCGCCGAAGTGTTTGGGATTGATTTATCAAATTCCATAAGCGACGCGGTTTTTAGTGATTTGCACGCGGCGCTTATGAAATTCAAAGTGCTCTTTTTCAGAGATCAAGATCTGAGCCCGGAGCAACACATCGCCTTCGCTCGTTTGTTTGGCGAGCCAATGGTCGATGACTTTGTTAAGGAAATGGACGCTTACCCTGAACTCATCGAACTGCTCCAAGAAGCGGATGATAGTGGCTATAACTTTGGTGGCACTTGGCATTCAGATTCGACCTATCGTGACGCCCCACCAATGGGGGTTGCGCTCTATGCTCGCGAGCTACCGCCATTTGGTGGCGATACCATCTGGGTTAACATGGAGTTGGTTTATGAGTCGCTGTCTGATGGCATGAAAAAGTTACTCAACCCGCTAACAGCGGAACATGTTGCGCAAGGCTATCGTGAGAAAATGTCGATCATTAAGGGAGACTACACCAAGTCTTTCACCAAGCAAGACATCATTGAGCGTAACGTAAGCCATCCAGTGATTAGAAAGCATCCTGTGACCGGTAGTAAGAGTCTGTTTATTAATGAAGCGTATACGCTTCGCTTTCAAGATATGAGCGAACAAGAGAGCAAACCTTTGATCGACTACCTTTGTTCACTCGCAACTCGACCTCAGTTTACTTGTCGCTTTCGTTGGCAACCCGGCTCTTTAGCAATTTGGGATAATCGCAATACCATGCATTTTGCGATTGGCGATTATTTTGGCCATCGACGTGTAATGCACCGGTATACCATTCAAGGCGACAAGCCAATGGGTATTAGTGAATGAACTCGAACCTCACACAGCGCCAGAATTTAGCCGCCGCGTATCGTTTGGTCGAATGGTTCGGTTGGGGAGACCTGAGCTCAACTCATATCTCTGCGAGCATGGAGGAGCCAGGTTGTTTTCTAATCAACTCAAGAGACCAGCTGTTTGACGAAGTGACGGCATCCTCTTTGATTGAAATAAATCTACTAGGTGAATTGCTCACTCAAAATGAACATGTGGTGGTTAACCAAGCCGGCTTTGTCATCCACAGTGCCATCCATCAAGCAAGACCTGAGATCAAGTGTGTGCTCCATACTCATACTCAGGCCGGCATGGCCGTTTCCGCTATGGAGTGCGGTCTGCTCCCAATCACTCAGCACGCCTTGCGATTTTATGATGATATCGGTGTGCATGAATACGAGGGCATTGCACTTGACTTAGATGAACGCCAAAGACTGGTTGCAAGCCTTGGCAGTTCCGAGGCGATGATTTTACGCAACCACGGATTACTGACTGTTGGCTCATCGGTTGCAGCGGCATTCAGTGCCATGTTTTATCTTGAAAAAGCCTGTCGAGCGCAGATCGATGCAATGAGCAGCAACGCGGAATTAACCTTTCCGAGCCACGAAGTTTGTTTACACACTTACAATCAATACCAACAATACAAAGATTACATACAGCATGACTGGAATGGTTTGCTAAGGCGATTGGATCGCGATCAACCTGATTATAAAAATTAACGACCTTGGCACCAAATAGCTAAGGCCACACCGAGGAATCACCTTTATGTCCGCACTGTTCTCAGAACTCAAAGTAAAAGACGTTACATTTAGAAACCGCATTGGTGTTTCGCCAATGTGTCAATATTCATCGAAAGATGGCATGGCCAACGATTGGCACTTAGTGCACCTGGGTTCAAGAGCCGTTGGTGGAGCGGGCTTAATTATTGCCGAAGCAACGGCTATCACCGAAGATGGCCGAATAACACCGGGGTGTGCAGGGCTTTGGAACGATTCACAAATAGAGCCGCTCAAACGAAACAATGCCTTTATTCGTGAACATGGTGCCGTAACAGCCATTCAAATTGGGCACGCTGGTCGAAAAGGTTCTTCGGCAACGCCTTGGGGCGGCGGCGCGCATTTGCAAGACGATGAGGGTGGCTGGCCAATCATGGGGCCGACAGATCAGGCCTTTGATCAGGACGGCACACGGCTAATGAAAGCGCCACGGCAGATGACGCTTAAAGACATAGAAGATATAAAGGCGGCTTTTGTGGCTTGTGCAAAGCGCGCGCTTGAAGCGGATTATCAGTTATTAGAAATCCATGGCGCGCATGGGTATTTGTTACACAGTTTTTTCTCGCCGTTAGTCAATACCAGAGACGATGCTTACGGTGGCAGCCAAGAAAACCGTGCGCGTATGATGTTAGAAACCGTGGAGGCGGTGAGAGCGGTATGGCCTGAAAATCTTCCGCTCGCCGTACGACTCTCCGCCGCTGATTGGATAGAAGGTGGCTTAACCGTAGACGACAATATCGATATGTCGAAATGGCTTATCGAGCGAGGTGTGGATTTCGTAGACTGCTCTGGCGGTGGTGCAACGCCGGCCGCACGTTCTTCGGTCGGCGAGAGAACCGCAAATCAAGTTGGGCTGGCTGAGCGTATTCGCCAAGAGACTGGAGTCAAAACCATGGCGGTAGGTGCAATCACGCAAGCGAAACAAGCCGAAGACATTATCGCTAGTGGCAAAGCCGATATCGCCTTAATGGCCAGAGAAAGTTTGCGTAACCCTTATTGGCCAATTGACGCAGCAAAGGAACTGGGAATCAGTACGAAGCCATTGATGCCCACTCAAAATGGGTTCTTTGTTGGAACGTAATTAATCAAACACCGCAATGCCAATAGTTGGCTGATGAGCGGCGTCACCTACGCCAAGAATACTCGGTTTTCGATTTGTGAGGACAAGTGGTTAACCAGTGTTGGCGCGCGTGTCTAATCAAGTCGACGCGGCTTAGAGGTATTCTTTGAAGTGCGGCGACTTGACTAGCAAGATTTTTATTTATCAGAATTCTTAACTTTTCAAAATGAACGTGACTTTCATCTTGACTCGATAGTCAGTTACCTCGCCGTCTTTTACGCCGACTTCTTGGTCTTTTATCCAAGCGCCTGTGATGTTGTCCAAAGATTTACTGGCTTCGCGAATTCCTTTGCGCGCGGCGTCTTCAAAGCTTTTAGTGCTCGATGCAGAAACTTCTATTATTTTTGCGATAGACATAGTGTGCCCCCTTAGGCGTTTTATTGAGCAACGTGCTCGATGTTGTTGAGCTACCACGTTAGGGCAATTTTCTAAAAGCCGCAAGTTCGATGATTTGGTTTCTAACACTATTTGACATTATCGTTAACGTGCTGGTACTCGGCCTTGTTTACTCAAGAGTTGTTTGAATGCTTCGCGAGTTTGAGTTGCGCAACATGAAACAAGATTTTTTATAACGATGTTTCAGAGACGCGGTACGGCCTAAATCTTGAGACTGGCGACGCGCGCAAGGTGTTTCGAAAGTCACTGTTTGGCAAAATTTGGCCCAGCGCTTTTTATTGCGCGGTGTCGTTGACGAAACCACCGATAACAATGTCGCTTATGCAAGAGCGTTGTTCAGCATTTGTTCGGCACCTTGTTTGATGAAGGTGTGTTCCGAATTAAATAGGAAAAAGCTGACGCCGAGTTTTTGCCAGTAAGGAATGCTGGCCGCATTTGGGGGGAATATCCCAATTCGTCTTTTGGCTTGGGTCGCGATTCGGCACACGTGTTCGGCGAGTTCGATCACTTTTTGATCGTCTAAGGTTGCGCAACCCAATGCCGATGCTAAGTCGGCCAGACCGATAAAAAAACAATCAATACCGTCGACGGCGACAATGTCTTCGATGTGATCAACGCCAGCCAGATCTTCAATTTGTGCAATCACCGTAGTAACCGATTTACCATGTTCTTTGTTTTCATTGATCGTTCTGCCGGTGTATGCCGCGCTGCGAGTTGAGCCCGCGTAACCTCGGCCGCCAACGCCATAGTGCGCTGCTCTTACAATGGCATCGGCTTTCTTGGGTGAGTCAACATGAGGCACGATAATGCCGGTGGCACCGCAATCGAGTGCATTTAAAATGTGCTCTGGCGCAGCCGAGGGCACGCGTACCAAGCTCGGCATGTTTTCGCTGCGCAGCGCTAATAAACAGGCGTCGATATCGCGCCGATCAAATGGCGAGTGTTCTGTATCCAGGCACACGGCATCAAGCTCGGTTTTTGCAAGCACTTCGGATACCATCATCGAAGGTGTTTTTTGAAACGTACTGAATAGAACCTCTCCCTTAGCGAGCCGTGCTTTGAAGTTATTATGCATCTGGTTTGTACAGTGTTTTGATGAGTCATTACTCATCTTTATTGGTCTTGCAAACCCACTATAATGTGATTTGACGGCAGCGTGTTAGCATTTGTTGGGTGTTTTACCGCGACCAAAGACCAATTACTTTAGTGTCAGCTTAGCGTGGTGAACAGTTTGGTTGGCCCCAAAAGTTAGTGGCGGCTTAGGTCAATCTCTTGGTGTAGCCAGTTGGCATCGGTTAGACTCCAATGCCAGCGCCCCTCATAAAACTTATGCTGACTAAGCGATCATGAAACTAAGCACGAAAATTGAAGCCTTTGTCTCCCACTTCGGTGAAATGGGAAGCCGTTGGGGGTTTACACGAACGGTAGGGCAAATGTACGCCTTGTTAATGGTGTATAACAGGCCGCTCAATGCGGATGAGATGTGCGATATGTTAAGCATCTCGCGCTCAAACGTGAGCATGGGATTAAAAGAGCTTCAGTCTTGGCGCTTGCTTAAAATTACTCACTACCCGGGCGATCGCAAAGAGTATTACCGCGCTCACGATGACATTATCGAGGTCGCTCGCACTGTCTTGCAAGAGCGGCACAAGCGCGAAGTTGAACCAACCTTGAGTATGCTGCGCGCTGAAATTATGCGAGAGCCAGTCTCGGACGAAGGCATTCACGCCCAAGAGCGCATGATCGAAATTTATGAATTGATCGACAGTGTCTCCAAAGTGGTCGATGAGCTTTCGGGCTTGAGTTCCAAGGATTTGGCGCGACTATTAAAGATGGGGTCGGGCGTGGCATCAGTGTTTAATTTCAAAGACAAAGTGCTTGGTCGTGAAGGTGATAAAAAAGAAGACGAGTTCGATTAGCGTGCTCAAGCGTATTGCAGCGGTCGCGCTCTTCGTGCCGTTGATGGGTTTGAATTTATTTGCCCAAGCGCAAATTGAAATCACCGACTCGCATGGCAAGTATCGTTTTGAAAAGCCGCCAGAGCGAGTAGTGAGTCTGAATTGGGCGCTCAGCGAAAATCTATTGGAGTTGGGTGTTGAGCCGCAAGGGATAGCTGATTTAGACGAGTTCAAAGTCTTGAGCTCGGTGTACGACATTCCCAACTCGGTGGTTGATGTTGGCCCTCGCCTTAGCCCTAGTTTGGAGAAAATCAAAGCGCTCAAGCCTGAAATAATTTTGATTGGGTATTCGCAGCGATCTTTGATTAGACCGCTTTCTAACATTGCCACCGTGATCTACTTTCGCAATTTTAGTCAACGCTATGACAACGCCAAAAAGGCCGACGAGCGTTTTGCTGAATTAGCTAAGTTGTTTCAAAAAGAGGAATTAGCCGCGCGCAAACTGGTAGAGCGCGATCAAAAACTCGCGGCATTAAAATCCAACATAGCCAGCCAGAAACCGTGGCCAGTATTTTGGTTTTCAGCGCCAGCAGGCAAAGGAGATCGACAGCTCTCAGTGTTTGGAGAGAATGCGCTAATTGTATCGGCGTCTCGTAAATCGGGTTTAAGCGTTATCGCGCCCGACGATACCGATGCTTTTGGTGTGCAAAAGCTGAGCCAAGCACAAATCAAAGAGTTACTGCCTCGGGATCAAGCGACTTGCCGTGCGGTGTTAGCGGCGCCCTCGATAGATGAGCTAGGTATGGAGCCGGGTGAGTGTGTATTTCGCCTTGAATATCAGCAAGCGTTTGGAGGGGCTATGTCGCTTCTGCACCTCGCGCAAAGCCTGTATCAAGGCGCGTCGACTCGCCTAAACGCGCCCTAGATTTTCGCTTCTATCGGCTTTTTTACGTTGCCGACCCACCTAAAACAGTAGTTTTAGCTCCTTTTTTTCTCGTTTTAAGCTTGTCTTATATTCTTTAATACCTATAATTTCAGTAATTACTGAAAATACAAACATCTCATTGATGCTCGTATTCCGGTTAGGTCGATCACTTAGTTTGAGTAAAACCATGATCAAAGCTTGCTCTCGAATTGCTCTATTGCTGTCATTGCTGCTTCTAGGCGGCTGTGACTATCTATTGTTTGATCCAAAAGGCCCTATCGCGCAAGAGCAAATGTGGCTGATCATTGTGTCGTTTGCGGTGATGTTGATCGTGGTGATACCCGTTTTTTTCATGACCTTTTTGTTTTCTATCAAATATCGCGACAAAGAGTCAACGGCCGAATACCTTCCTGACTGGGAACACTCTAACAAAATAGAAGCAGTGGTTTGGACAGTACCCTTGCTGATTATTTTGGTACTTGGCGTGATTACCTATAAAACGTCGTTTTCTTTAGATCCGCGCCAAGCACTAAACTCAGATCAGCCCACCATGCGCATTCAAGTCGTGGCAATGGATTGGAAGTGGCTGTTCATTTATCCCGAGCAAGAGATCGCGACCGTCAATGAATTTGCGATGCCGATTAATCAACCCGTTGAATTTTTGGTGACCTCTGACACCGTCATGAATTCCTTTTTTGTGCCGCAATTGGGCAGCATGATCTACGCCATGGCGGGGATGGAAAACCAACTAAATTTATTGGCTGATCAGCCCGGTGAATTTCGCGGCTTGTCAGCCAATTACAGTGGCTTTGGTTTTTCTGGTATGAAATTCAAAGCGTTGGCAAAAACCAACAGTGAGTTTACTGATTGGGTAGATCAGGTAAAAGCCAGGCCGCGAGTGCTGGATGCAGATGCTTTCGAGCAACTCAGTATCAAGACCAAAGATCATCCAGTGGAATATTTTTCCAGCGTTCATCCTTTGCTGTTTAACCGTATTATTGAGAAGTACACGGGAGTTCAAAATGGCCAATAAGGCGACGATTGTGACCGACCCGCATCCTATTTTTGGTAAGTTAACTTGGGATTCGATTCCCTATCACGACCCAATCATTCTCACCACGTTTTTAGTGGCCGTGATGGTCGGCGTCGGCGTGTTGGGCGCCATTATCTACTACGGCAAGCTGCGTTATCTCTGGGACGAATGGCTCACCTCAGTCGATCATAAAAAGATCGGCATCATGTACATTATTGCGGCGTTCATTATGTTGATTCGCGGCTTTTCCGATGCGCTATTGATGCGCTCCCAGCAAGCCTTGGCCGTATCCGAAAGTTCGGGCGTAGGTTACTTGCCGCCAGAGCACTACGACCAAATTTTCACCGCGCACGGCGTGATCATGATTTTCTTTTGGCCATGCCATTAATTGTGGGCTTAATGAATTTGGTCGTGCCATTACAAATCGGCGCGCGCGATGTGGCTTTTCCGTTTTTAAACTCATTGAGCTTTTGGCTGTTTGTCGTTGGCGCTATGTTAGTGAATGCCTCGCTGTTCGTTGGTGAGTTCGCGGCGACCGGCTGGCTGGCGTATCCGCCACTCTCGGGCCTTGAATACAGCCCATGGGTGGGAGTCGATTACTGGTTGTGGGCTTTGCAAATTTCAGGGATTGGTACGCTTCTCAGCGGGGTGAATTTCTTTGTCACTATTATCCGTATGCGCGCGCCCGGCATGACCCTAATGAAAATGCCAGTGTTCACCTGGACCTCTTTGTGCGCCAATGTGTTGATCATTTTGGCTTTCCCAATCTTAACCGTCACCATTACGTTATTGACGCTAGATCGGTATTTAGGCACCGCCTTTTTCACCAATGACTTAGGCGGCAATCAAATGATGTACGTGAATTTGATTTGGGCTTGGGGGCATCCGGAAGTGTATATTTTGATCTTGCCGGCCTTTGGCATTTTCTCGGAAGTCACCGCTACCTTTTCTCGCAAGCGTTTGTTTGGCTATACCTCATTGGTCTACGCCACCGCCTGCATTATGTTTTTGTCGTTCATCGTTTGGTTGCATCACTTTTTTACCATGGGTGCAGGGGCTAGCGTGAATGCTTTCTTTGGCATAGCGACGATGATTATTTCGATCCCGACGGGTGTGAAAATATTTAATTGGTTGTTCACTATGTACAAAGGTCGCGTTCGTTTTGACTCGCCAATGTGGTGGACGGCGGCTTTTTTGATCACGTTCACAATCGGCGGTATGACCGGTGTCATGTTGGCGATTCCTGCCGCAAATTTCGTGTTACACAACAGCTTGTTTTTGGTCGCGCACTTTCACAATGTCATTATTGGCGGTGCTCTATTTGGTTATTTTGCCGGGTTGACCTATTGGTTCCCCAAAGCCACCGGTTTCAAGCTTGATGAAACATTGGGTAAATGGGCATGTGCTCTGTGGACCGTTGGTTTCTTTCTGGCATTTATGCCGCTTTACGTGCTGGGTTTTATGGGCATGACCCGACGACTTAACTACTACGATAACCCTGTCTGGAACGACTGGTTGCTGGTGTCTGGTTTTGGCGCCTTGGTCGTGTTGCTTGCTATCTGTGTTCAGTTTTATCAAATTTTTGCCAGTATTCGAGACCGCAATAAGAATTTGGATCTGACTGGTGACCCTTGGGACGCACGAACGCTGGAATGGTCGACCTCATCACCACCCCCGTTTTATAACTTTGCGCGTACCCCAGACGTGCGTGATCGAGACCAATTTGATTATCTAAAACGCCATGGTTTGGCCTTCAAGCAGCCAGAACAGTATTCACGTATTCATATGCCCAAGAACACCTGGGCCGGTATCGTGATTGCGGTTTTCTCAGGCGTGATGGGTTTTGGATTTGTTTGGCATATTTGGTGGATGGTTATTGCAAGTACACTCGCTATGCTGGTCGCGTTGTTAGTTTATAACTTTCAGAAAAGTAAAGACTACTACGTAGAAGTCGAAGAGATCGAAGCCATCGAAGACGCCCATTTCGCGCGAGTTGAAGCCGCCATGACAAGCAGCAAAAACGAGCGCAGTGAATACAGTGTGCGCCGACGTGGCACGCCCTTGTCCATGCCAGCTTAGGAGATAGGTCATGAATCAAATGAGCATTCCCTCACCAGAACCCGGTTACACAGGCTACGTCGATAAAGAGCATCATCACGATATGGCGGGCGACACTCTGTTGGGCTTTTGGATTTACATCATGAGCGACTGCATTTTGTTTGCCACGCTGTTCGCCACTTACGCCGTACTCAGCACCAGCTTTGCGGGCGGCCTAACGCCGACCGACTTGTTTGACTTAGAGTTTGTGGCGGTAGAAACCGCGCTGCTTTTGTTCTCGAGTTTCACCTTTGGCATGGCCATGTTAGGTGCACAACAACAACGAATGGCACAGCTGCTTTTGTGGCTTGGCATCACCTTTGCCTTGGGCGGCGGCTTTTTAGCCATGGAATTGTATGAGTTCTATCACTTTAGCCACGAAGGTGCGGGGCCAACTACAAGCGCGTATTGGTCGGCCTTCTACGCGTTGGTCGGTACGCATGGCTTGCATGTATTTGCCGGTATGTGTTGGATGATTGTATTGGTCGTTCATATGCTCAAAGACGGTATCAGTAGCACAAATTTTACTCGGCTTTCTTGCCTGAGTTTGTTTTGGCACTTTCTCGACATTATCTGGATTTGTGTTTTCAGCATGGTCTATCTCATGGGGGTAATGTAATGGCGACGCAGAATCAAACGGTAACAACCCACGGCGGTGCTGCGCATGGCAGTGCGCGCGAGTACCTATGGGGTTTGTTTTGGTCAGTTTTGCTGACCGTGGTGCCGTTTGCGATGGTGATGGTCGGCGGTTTTGATACTGGGCTTACACTCGCGGTAATTTTGTTGTGCGCTGTAGCGCAAGTCTTTGTGCAATTAGTGTTCTTTTTGCATATGAATAATTCAAGCGAACAAACTTGGAACACAGTCTCAGCCGTGTTTATCGTTTTGATTGTGGCCATCGTGGTCTTGGGATCGATTTGGATTATGAATCACCTAAACCACAATATGTTGATGGGGCACTAAGTGAAAACGCCGGTTATGACAAATAAGAGCAGATCAACCGCTATTTTTGTCGTAGTTTTATTTGCTGCACTTTTGATTGTCGTAATGTTATTTATTAATACCTCTGAGGATGATTTTTCTACCCGGCCAACACCATTCGCACAATTAGGAGGTAACTTTACGTTAACCGCCGCCAACGGCGATGTGGCTTTGTCCGACTTTCGAGGCAAAGCGGTGGTGATGTACTTTGGTTTTTTAAGCTGCCCTGAGGTTTGCCCGAATTCAATGAGTGTGATTCAGTCGGCGTTTAATCGCTTGAGTGATACTGAGCGAGCATCGACTCAAGCCATACTAGTGAGCGTTGATCCAAATCGAGACACACCAGGAAAATTGGCCGACTACGCGGAGTTTTTCCATCCCAACTTAGTTGGTGTTACCGGCACGCGCTCGCAACTCGATCAAGTGACTCGCCAATACGGGGCTTACTATGATTTCGCCGATATCGAGCGAGCTGGCGATGACTATGCAGTTGAGCATTCTTCACGTTATTACGTAATGAATCCGCAAGGCAAGTTGGTGGCCGCCATGCGGCACAGCACCACACCGAATGAATTGACAGCGCAATTGCGCGAAGTCTTAAGCCCGGCTTTATAAAGCGTGTTTTTGGTCAAGCGTTCTCTAATAAAGAGTGGAGCGAACTATGTTTTTACTAGATAGATATTTTACTGCCAATCGCTATACCGTGATGTTTGCTGGCGTTTGCGCACTCGTTTTAACCATGGGCATCGCGCGATATTCGTTTACGCCGATGATCCCCTATATGCAAACGCAAACTGGCATGAGCGAAAGCCTAGCCGGTTGGTTGGCCGGTTGGAGCTATATGGGTTATCTAGCCGGTTTATTCATGGTGTGGTTGATGCGTGATCTGCGATTGAAAGATTACTTTTATCGCTATGGATTGTTTATTGCGGTCTTCACCACTCTAATCATGGCTTTGCACGATCATCGACTAGTCTGGTACTTGAGCCGATTTTTTGCGGGCATTTCGACGGCCTTGGGCTTTATGCTCGGCACCGGCTTGGTATTAAAGTGGTTAATCCACAACCAGCATAAACAAGAAATGGGTTTGCACTTTGCGGGCGCGGGCATTGGCATTGTGGTCGGCGCACTGGTGGTGGAGTACGCCGCCGAGAGCTTGCTCGGTGGTTTAAGCTGGCGAGGGCAATGGTTTGCTTTAGCGGGTTTTGGCGCGCTGTTATTGGTGCCCGCATTTTTGCTGATGCCATTCCCACAAGAAGAGCAAGTAGAAGAAGCTGTGAATATTGATCGCAGCCAAGAACCATCGGCAAAATGGTTGCTATTACTGACCATCGCTTATGTTTGCGCGGGTTTTAGTAACACCGTCAACATTACATTTACCAGTTTAATCACCGAGTACATTCCATTAGAAAAACACGGTACAACCATGTGGATGTATGTCGGCTTGGCCGCCGCGCCAGCCCCGTTTATTTGGGATAGAGTAGCGCGCAAGGTCGGTTATCTGAACGCAATTCGTGCGGCCTTTGCGATTAATATTGCCAGTAATTTTCTCATGACTGGCGGCATTTCTTACGCCGTAATTGCCTTGAGTTCTATTTTGTTTGGCTTTGCCTTTATGGGCATCGTGTCTCTTACGCTCACCATTATTGGTAACAAATATCGTTATCGAGCAACTCAGGTCATGGCGCAGTTAACCTTGGGTTACTGTGTTGCCCAAATCCTCTCACCGATTATCGCTGGTATTATCGCCGAGCAGAGTGGTAGCTTTAATCTCGCTCTTTTTGCGGTGAGCGGGATTATGGTTATCGGCATGTTGTGCTTGTCAATGATGAAACGCGAATAGCGCGCCCTAACCAAAAATACACATGATTCAATAGGGCTTCACAGCTAGCGCGTAGAGTGTAGGTGGTCTGCTGCTGAGGTATGTAATGTCGCGTTTGATTTATCTGTTAAGTTCTACGATGTGTTTGGCCATGTTGGTGTTTGCGGTTCCTATCAATTGCGCTTACGCCATTGAAGAGCCAAGCTATAAAGTGGTACTTAAAGAAGGCGATTTTGAGCTGCGCGAATACGAGCCAATGATCGTCGCTGAAA
This sequence comes from uncultured Arenicella sp., assembly GCA_937922925.1. Lineage (GTDB taxonomy): Bacteria > Pseudomonadota > Gammaproteobacteria > Arenicellales > Arenicellaceae > Arenicella. Next base: position 15,828 of record CALAKU010000012.1, read on the forward strand.
CCGTGGTGACCGGAAGTCTAAAACAAGCCTCTAACCGCGGCTTTCGTCAAATAGCGGATTACATCTTTGGCAATAATCAAGCGCGCGATGGCAATGCCGAAAAAGTCGCAATGACGGCACCGGTCACGATTCAAGCCACAAGCGAAAAAATTGCGATGACCGCTCCAGTAACAATCCAAAGTGATGAGGGTGACCAAAGTGCGAATGGTGAGCCTAGATGGCGCGTTCATTTTGTGATGCCTTCGAGTTATTCGATCGACAGCCTGCCAAGCCCAAGTAATGAGCTAGTGAGCTTACGCGAAGTGCCTTCCAAACGCGTCGCGGTGTTACGGTTTTCTGGGCTTGCTGGTAAGTCTAAAGTGTCGACTAAAACCGACGCTCTTAAAAACTGGGTAGCGAGTAAAGGCTGGAAAACAATGGAGGCGTCGTCTCTGGCCCGCTATGACCCACCATGGACCTTGCCTTTTATGCGGCGCAACGAAGTTCATTTTAGAGTGGAACCAGCGTCGCCTGCCGCCAGCAAGTAGTAGCCTTTAATAGAGCTGCGAAATAATCGTTGGCAATAGCGCACTCATCTTGCTGCCGGCAACGGCGGCATTCTCCAATACTTCCTCAATGGTGTCGACTTGTTGATCTGGCCCGCCGGTTGCGGAATTCGTAATCGCAGACAGTGCCAATACATCAAGCCCGCAATGGGCAGCCGCGATTGTTTCTATCACCAGCGACATGCCAACGGCATCGGCTCCGCTACTACGTAAAAAGCGGCGCTCGGCTGAGGTCTCTAGCTCGGGGCCGAGTACGCCCGCGTAAATGCCGGTTTGCAGTGAGATGCTCTTTTGTGCTGCCGTGTGCGTGGCGAGTTGTTGAAGTGCGGGCGTATAGGCTCGACTCATGTCTGGAAAGCGTAAGCCAATTGCCTCATCGTTTTCGCCTCTCAAGGGGCTATGTCCGGTAAAATTGAGGTGGTCTTCTACCAGCATCACATCACCAGGCGAAAAGTCGGCATTCAGTGCGCCAGCGGCATTGGTGAGAACGATGCTTTGAGCGCCCAGTAAACGGCTAAGATACGCCGTGCTTGAGGCCTCGCGTGCGCTGTACCCCTCATACAAATGAAAGCGCCCTTGGAATACGCCAATATGCTTTTCTCCAATTTTTATGAGTTTAAAAACGCCCGCGTGCTCTGGCGCTGTGCTAATCGGCATACCCGGTATTTGACTATAAGGTGCTTCAAATAGCAGATCACAATCGTTGAGAGGGTCATGCTTGTCTCTCGACGTAGTGTCGCTATCAAACAGAGAGCCTAAGCCACTCCCAAGAACCACGCTCGCGGTGATGGTTTGGCCGCTAGTTTGCTCGCTCAACCATTGGCGTGCAGCGGATAAATTGATGTTCGGAGTCATAGTGGGCATGTTTGGAGAATTTTGCGTCGAAAGCGCATGGCGATTTTGCACAAACGAATTATAATATATGTCATACAAATCGCGTTTTAGTAACACAATCGAATAATTGTCGAATAACAAGAGCGAGCATAACAATAATAGTTCGGGACAAGATGGAACAAAGATGAGCGCAGAGCAACTTTTTTCTGAGGTGTATTCCACCAAACCTCAGGTGACAAGCCAAGCTTGGGGGCGCGTCAATTTGATTGGCGAGCACATAGACTATAACGGTGGCATGGTTTTGCCTGCCCCTATTGGCCGATTTATCAATATGGCTGTGTCACCTAGCGATACTGGCCACGACGAGATTTACTCGAATATCTTCGACGGTTTGTCGAAGCGCGATGTCGGTTGCCCAGCGCAAGGCGTGTGGTCAGACTACGTCGTGGGGGCGCTTAACTTAGCCCGCGAGAAAGGCCTGTATGAAGGTAATGTGCGGGTTGCGATCGAAAGTGATGTGCCCTATGGAGCGGGCGTTTCATCGTCAGCTGCGGTGATCGTTGCCACTTTCAGAGCATTAGCAAAGTTGAACGGCGAGGCGCTCGACGGTGTACAGATCGCGAAATGGGCTCAAATCGTGGAGAACGACTACATCGGAATGCCTTGCGGCATTATGGATCAGATGGCGGTTTCTATGGCCGAGCCCGGCAGCGCAATTGCGCTAGATACCGATTCATTAGACTTTTCTATTGTCGATCTGCCTAAAGACTACCATTTTGCGGTGGTGTTTTCGGGCGTGACACGTCAATTGGAAGAGGGTCGTTATGCGGTTCGCCGCCAAGAATGCGAGGCCGCTGCCGCCGCTCTGGGTGTAGAGTATCTGTGCCAGATGTCAGATCAACAAATCGAGCAAATTGCCTCTTTGGAAGATGTGCTTGCACGCCGGGCCCGCCACTGTGTGAGCGAGCATCAACGGGTGCTGGAAGCCATAAATGCAATTCAAGCAGGCAACATGGCACGATTTGGCCAATTAATGAACCAAAGCCACGTATCGATGCGCGACGATTTTGAAATCACCGTGCCCGAAGTCGACGCCTTAGTCGAAACCTCAGTCGAAAAAGGCGCACTGGGTGCGCGTATGACTGGCGGTGGTTTTGGTGGTTGTATCGTTGCCTGTGTAGCCAAAGACAATATGTCTGACTGGATCAGCGCGGTACTTGCGGCACATCCCAAAGCTGAACTAGTCGCTTAGAATTCGCCCTCAGTAAATCATGTCTGAACAATTGCCAACGTCTAAAACGCCGGGCCAAGATCATGATGGCCTAGCAAGCACATCGCATCGACGACTCAACCAGTTGACCGGTGAATGGGTACTGGTTTCGGCTCATCGCTCGAAGCGGCCATGGCAGGGCCAACAAGAACACATAGATCAAGAACTCAAACCGCACTACGACGAAAGTTGTTATTTGTGCCCGGGCAATACTCGAGTTTCAGGCCTAGCCAACCCAGATTATCAAGACGTCTACGTTTTCAAAAACGATCATTCAGCCCTATTGCCGTCTGAGCATGCTTTTGACTCCGTCACTGACGGCGAGACGTCGCTCTTAGTGGCAAAACCAGAGGCGGGCGAGTGCAGAGTGGTGTGTTTCTCGCCTCGGCATGACCTCACCTTAGCGCACATGGCGGCCAGTGATATCAAGCAAGTCGTTGATCGTTGGGCCGTTGAGTACGAAGATTTGGGCAAGCGTGATGATATTAATTACGTTCAAATTTTTGAGAATAAAGGCGCCGCGATGGGATGCAGTAACCCTCATCCGCATGGCCAAATTTGGGCGCAAGAGTCGATTCCCAATGAGCCTACAAAAGAGTTAGAGCGTATGCGCGCTCATTATGAGTCGAATAATCATTCACCTTTGTTGATGGATTATCTCGCGATAGAGTTAGAGCAAAAAGAACGTATCGTGTGCCAAAACCAGCACTTTGTGGCACTAGTGCCATATTGGGCAACATGGCCTTTTGAAATTTTAATTCTGCCCACTAAACCTATTTCGTCGCTCACTCAAATGAATGACGACGTGAGATTAGGCTTTGCGCAAATCATTAGTGAAATGACGATTCGCTATGACAATCTCTTTAGCACATCGTTCCCCTATTCGGCAGGCATTCACCAAGCACCTACCGATGGTAAAGACTACCCAGAATGCACCTTGCACATGCATTTTTACCCACCTTTGTTGCGCTCGGCCACGGTTAAGAAATTCATGGTTGGCTATGAAATGCTCGGTGGCCCGCAACGTGACATTACCGCCGAGAAGAGTGCCGAGATGTTAAGAGAATGCAGCGTTCAGCACTATCTGGTAACAGGCTAAGACCTCAATTCGAAAAGCTGGCTGGTTCGCTTGAGGCTGTCGCGCAGTCAGGCGAAAGATTATTATGGCAAAGACGATCTACTAAAAGGAGTACAAGAGTCGAAATGGTTTAAAACATAGGGTAAATGCGTATGGCCGATCGAGAACAAAAGCAATGGGATTATCCACAGCCATTTGTGATTGAGCATACAGCTTTGCCTGAAGAAGTGGATGGCTACGGCCACATCAATAACAGCGTTTATGTTCAATGGATGGATCGCTGCGTATGGGAGCATTGCGATTCGGTTGGTTTGCCGTTTGATATATGCCAGTCCATTGGCAAAGGCTTTGCTGCGATTCGACACGAGATTGATTACATCGCTGCCTGTTACGCTGGCGACGAGGTGCGTGTCGCGAACTGGGTTACCCTGAACGATGGCAAGTTAAGAGCCGAGCGCCGATTTCAAATTATTCGAACCAACGACGGCGCAACGCTTCTTAGAGCAAGAAGCAAATACGTGTGCACCGATCTAAAGACTGGTCGGCCATGTCGTATACCCAAGGAATTTTTAGAGGGTTTTAAAGTGATCGATGAAGTCGCCGAGGCCCTTAAAGGCTAGTCTGTGGCTTTCCTAATTCGGTTCGCCTCGGGCTTATGGTTCGCGCTGAGTTTCGCATTGCATTATAGTTGACTCCTTATTCCGACGTTGAGCGTAGTGCACCATGGAACTCATATTTGAAGAACTGGATTATCAGGCAACCCCATTAGGTGACATCAGTTTGCGTCGGCGCACAGACCCTCGTTTAGACAATACTCTGATTTACGAAGTAAAGCTCGGCGACGAATTTTTGATGTCGAGTTTGTTTGTTGAAGCCGAGGAGCAATTATCCAAACTGGCGCTGGCAAAGCTTGAGAGCAATGGCCATTGTAGTGCGCTCGACATTGTTGTTGGCGGCTTAGGTCTTGGCTACACCAGCTTAGCGGCGCTCGAGCATTCGGCGGTAGAGCGAGTGCGTACAATCGATGTAATGCAGCCCGTTATTTCTTGGCATCAGCAAGGCTTGCTTCCGATCGGCGACGTGCTCGCAAAAGAAACTCGCAGCGACTTAATCCATGGTGACTTTTTTGCGCTAGCGCGAGACGAGCAGAGTGATGGCTTTCTTAATGACCAACCGGTGCATGGGGTGTTCCTTGATATTGATCACTCGCCAAGTCATTGGCTCAATGAAAGCAATCAAGGTTTCTACTCGCTAGCTTCTTTGGCGACGCTCGCGAGTAAGATCAAAGCCAATGGTGTATTTGGTTTATGGTCAAATGAAATGCCCGCGCCAGAGTTCGCCGCGCTACTAGGGGAAGTGTTTGCTGAGGTTGAAACACATATCATTCGTTTTGCTAACCCTTATTCTGGCAACGAGTCGATCAACTCGGTTTATCTCGCTAGTGTTAACGGCGAGTAAACGTTTACTGCTTTAACTTCAGGCTTATGATAGAGAACAGCGCCGCCGTTATCGCTTTTTGGTTTGAAGAGCTTGAACCAAAAGAGCGATTTAAAAAATCAGAAGAACTTGATCTGAAAATCAAACAACGTTTCCTAGACACACACAACGCGGTCGTTGCGGGCGAAACCGATGCTTGGCGAGAAAATGCATTGGGCCGACTCGCTGAGGTGATTGTATTAGATCAATTCTCAAGAAACATGTTTCGCGATAGTCCAGCAGCATTCGCATTTGATTCCTTAGCGCTGGCTTTAGCGCAAGAAGCCATTCGATCTACAGTAGATACACAGTTACCTGAGGAGCAACGTACCTTTTTATATATGCCGTTTATGCACAGTGAGTCCTTAAAAATTCACGAGCAAGCGTTAGAGCTGTTTGCGGATTTAGATAACTACAATTATGAAGTTGCGCATTGGGAAATAATTAAGCAGTTTGGCCGCTACCCTCACAGAAATACCATCTTAGGTCGTGAGTCAACGCAGGCCGAAATCGACTGGCTGGCAACTAATTCAGGGTTTTAATTTACTCCAAAAGTGCTTGCTTATTCAAACGACAACTTCTGGTCTTTTGGTGCGATTCCCAGAGAGAAAGCGCCCGGGCCATAATTCACCGCAGCCGAGAGCGGCATAATGCTTAACAACAGCAGCACTTTATTTTCTTTTGCTACTCTTTCGAGTCTTAGGTAATCGTGATTGCTCCGAATGTCGTCTAAATCACCGGCGTAACACACGTTCACGGCTCGAAGATACAGGCCTTTTTCGATGTGTTTTATCGCGTAATTAATCAGTTTGGTGATGGCGGTTTTAAAGCCACGTTCAACACTTAAGTTTTCATTGACTTCGTTTTTGTACAGCGTCATTGGTGTCATGCCAATCGTATTGCCAATAAGCGCTGTTGCAAAGCTTACTGTTTCAATGCCGCGTTCAATCGCTCGCTGTCGCGCATGGATGGTATTTTTTACAATGGTAAAGCCATTGACGACGCGTTTGAATTTTTCAACTTGGTCGGTGTATTCCGCTAGATTCATTCCTTTGGATAACACAATGTCGGCGTAGATGGCGATTAAACCTTGCCCGGCCGAGAGGGTGCCAGTGTTATTCGCGACCATTCTAAAGGGGGCGTCCATCCCTATTTTGTCGCGAACTTCGCGCGCACGCTTAGGGATGGTATTGGATACATTGACAAACGAGCCGTAAATTGTGCTGCCTACATTGGTGACGCATTGGCAAATCGCAACGTCAAAATTAGGCACCACCTCGGTCATCATGAATTCGAATATTTCATCGTCCGTTGGTGCAACTGAGCCGATACCGTGTTTTACATTAATCAGGTCATCTTCATACACTTTTAAGCGTTTACTTTGTTCGACTGGATCAGGAAACAAGGCATCGCCAGACCTAATATTTACCTTGGCAATCTTTACGTGTTCGCGTTTTAGAAAACTGTCAGGCAAGGCCGCGGTTGAGTCGATAACTAATGCGTATTTCATTGAGGGAACCCTGTGTTAATGAATGTTTTCGCGCATCTTGAACAACGTATTCGATGCTTATCTTTTGCGTAATTACTCAAACATAACATACGCCTGGTATTAATTTAGACGCTAAGACTTCGCAAAAACTTAGAAAAAGCGATAAAAACCGCTGTTTTAGTAGACAAGTTGCCTTAAAACGCAATGCTGGCGGTTTGTGTGCCCAACATTTGTAACGCATAATGATTTTTAAGGAAGTGGTCCGAAATGGAAATCATCAACTAATGAAAACGTAAATGGTGAACCGGGGGTGTTTGCTCAACAACGTGAGTTACCGTTGGTAAACCGATAATAAAAATTATTTCAAAATTGGAGGACACATATGAACATGTCTCAAATCGGCCGTTATCTTTTTTTAGCTGGAATTATTATTGCCGTGATTGTCGGGCTTGCAGGCGACTTTGGCATTCCAAACATCGGCTTAATACTCGTTGTCTTGGGCGCTGTAGTAGGCTTCCTAAATGTCAGCGGAGCCGAAGCGCGTACCTTCTTGATCGCTGGTATCGCTTTTTTAGCAACCGCCGGAGCCTTAAATGGTTTGCCACATTTGGGCGAGAGTATTGCAAAAATCTCAGCGAATCTTTCAGCTTTTGCATCACCAGCTGTTTTGATTGTGGCCTTGAAGTCGTTGCTTTCAACCGCTGGCGATTAATCTAAGATCGATCTCTAAAACCAAAGAAGGTCAGCTTTATGCTGGCCTTTTTTACAAGCATAGCGACACAACAGCGTTGTTTTGAGCTTGAATCGAAAAGCAAAGATCGGCCTCTGATACTGGGCATTGTGAGGTTTCATCTTCTGCCATAGGTGGCGTATAGGTGGTGCCCGGCGCTTGCAGCTTAAAGAGTTGATCGTTATCTAATACATACAACTCGTTATCTGAGTCTTGCCCAAAGCCACGAATGGTTTGAATTTGGCCAAGGTTGGGAATTTCGTTAATGTCATTGCTGGCATTCAAAAACAGCAAATTGCCTAAAAACTCCCCAAACACGTAGCGACCACTTAACACCGGTATTTGCGAACCACGATAAACATAGCCGCCTATTACCGAGACGCCATCGTCGTGATCGTATTCAGCGATGGGGTCGATTAGGTCGTCGAGTACGCCGTCGGCGGCTGGCGGTTCAACATCACTAACATAGCGTTGATCGGGTAGATTGGTATCGTAAAAGAAGAAGCTGCCTTCTTTGAAATTCCAACCGTAGTTTCCTCCAGAAGTGACTAAGTCGACTTCTTCAATGTCATTCTGCCCAACATCACCAGCATATAAGTCGCCTGTTTGCGCATCAAAGGAGAAGCGATAAGGGTTGCGGAATCCATAGGCGAAAATTTCATCGAGCCCGTTTTGGCCCACAAATGGGTTGTCACCAGGCACTCGGTACAGCCGACCGTTGACTGGATCAGTGCCGTTTACGTCGATTCGTAGTATGGCGCCGAGTGGGTTGCTATTATCTCGACCATTGCCAAAAGGGCCATGCCCATCCCCTTCATCACTGGCCGCGCCACCGTCGCCCAGCGCAATGTAGAGCATGCCATCTGGGCCAAAGGCGATGTCGCCTGCATTGTGGTTGCCTTGAGGTTGGTCGACGGTGAGAATGGTTCGAGTGCGTTGGATAAACGAATTGCAGCTTGCATCGTTGGCGCGGTATTCAACTATGGCACTGACATGATCTCTTGAAACATTGGGGAAATTAGACTGCGGATGCCGATCTGTGGTTTCAGATTGAAACGTATAAAACAAACCATTGTTTTGAAAGTTTGGATGAAAGGCCAAGCCCAACATGCCGCGCTCATCGCCAAAGTTAGTCGAGAGTAATACCGACGATCGCACATCTAAAAATCGCGTTTTTTCAAACGTGGTTAAATCAACTCTGAAAATCTGGCCTGCCTGCTCAACCACAAATAGACTGCCATTGATGCCAGGTGCCGTCACAGCCTTTACCGGGCGAGCTAGCCCACTGGCCACTTCAACAAAGCTTAGATTGATACTGCCCTGAGGAATATTCGGCAATGGATTGTTGATCGCTGCAGGATGATCAATCTGAGTTAAGCTGGTTAAGTTCGGGAAGGCGGTTGGGTCTGGCGCGGCGACATTGGCCTCTTCATTTCCATCGCGGTCGGTAATTGTATTAACCGCGCCTTGTTGCCAGCCGGGCTGGAAATGATCAAGAATTTCATCCAAGTTTGAGATGCCATTGGCATCGGCGTCTGAATCTTCGAGGCTTCTCAGCACGGCTTGCACTTGTTGAGCATTGAAGGGGTCACCGATTTGCGTTCTCAGAGACCAGCCGTACGCGTTCCAAGGCGAGCCACCGCCTGAGTCGGCGTGGCAAACTTGGCATTGAAGTTCATCGGTATCGCTGTTTGGGTAACGATCTTGAAACTGTTCCAAGATAAATTCAAATGCAAAGGCTGATGAACAAAGGCCAAGCGCAAAGATCCCGACCAAGCATCGCCACAGCGCCATGTTAAACAAAGAAGATCTGATCATTCTAGGTGAACAAGTTGTCGAACATGCCATCCAGCTCGATAATGGGCGCCTCGCCGGCAAAGCCCGGTGCGGTGCGCGGGAACAAAATGTCGCCTGAGTTTGGGCTAACCCAATCACAGACCTTAGCAAAAAAGTGATCAAATTCAGTTTGCGGGGTAATGTCGGGTGTGCGATTGGGCGGCTCTGCGTATTTTTCGATTTCCGAATCTGGGAACATGTCGCCATAGATGCCGCCACGAACGTTCTCGCCAATGACAAACATCAAATTACCACGACCATGGTCGGTGCCAAAACCACCGTTATCACGAATTTGTCGGCCAAATTCGCCATAAATGGTAAAGACCACATTTTGCCGATTCAAACCACTTAAGCTGTCCCACAGTGCTGAGTAGCCACTGTGAAGTTGGTTTGAATCGACTTCGGCAGATGGCCCGCCGAAGATATCGCGTAAACCGTTCTCTATGCCGCGAGACAGAAAGGGATTATTGGGGTCGGTCACTAAATTAGGATGCACACGTCGCTGTTCACCATGGCTGTCCCAACCTCCGTATACTAAAGACAATACCCTTGGATTGAGCGCGATCGTAGAGCCACTTATCTCGGTTGCTAAATCGTTTAGAGCGATTAAGTCGTAGGCATTATTTATTTGTCGACCGAATGAATAGTTCCGATACAAGGTCTGCCTTGCTGCGACTGGATTTCCTCTGCGGTCTGGCCCTGGATTAATGCTGTCGACACCGCGCATTAATGCGTCGATTGGGGTTGGTACAGGCACTTCATCTAAGCGTTGACGAATAGCCTCGCCAAAGCTGCGAACGTTAAACTCGTGAGTGAGAAATTTTTGATAACTCGCCCCGATCGACTCTTGGCGTATGGCGGCGTAGTAATTGCGTGCAGCGCGCGCCATTTTATCGTCGTAGTCGCCGTTATCAAACGGGTAGCCATCTTCTTGGTTGGCTTCAAATAATCCAAACTCACGCGCATCTTCTACCGCGAGCAATTGGCTATTATCGACCCGATTGGGGTTGTAACCCGGGGCAAATGGCTGGCCTACCGGCCCAAAGGAGAACGGCGTTGGCGAGCTGGTGCAGGCAATCGCTCGCCCACCGGCAGCGCGCGCCAAACGCCCGCCCCAACCTGAGCGATTAGTATCGCGCAATGAAATATTGACATCCCCTTGGTACGCCATCAGCTGCGACAAGTCGTGAGCACGATTGGTGCCGCCGACTGCGTTAAATATCATGGCCACATTGCCTTGACGAAACTGGCTGATTAACCAACCGGCTTCCTTCCAAATACCAAAGGTAACTCCAGTATTAAGATTGCCCGCATCAACTAAATTGTTAGCCCAATTGGTACCCCCAACGGTAATGGGGTAGAAATCATCTTCCCAGCGGCTTTGCTCCGAGCGTTGCAAGCTGGCGACGCCCGAATTGGCGTTATTCACATCGGTTAATGCGCCTAGATTGTGAGAGCGGCCTCGGTTGGCCCAATAATTGGCGCCAAAGCTGTCGCTATTACTATTAAAAGCTGGCGCCACTAAGTGTCTGAAATCCGGGCCGCCGTCTAGAAATAAATCAATCAGAATGCGGTTCTGTAGGGGCGATGCCATCCCGTACGCATTGGGGCGAAAGATCGGCAAACTCCCCGAGCCGTACAATAGGCCCGAAGCCAAGGCTCCCTGAATAAAACGGCGACGGCTTAGATTGTTACGGCTTTGATCATTATTGTTCATTATTTACCCTCCGCAAAAACGAATGGGGTTGTGTAGATAAAACCAAGAGCCGCACTAATGCGTTCCAAAGTGTTACGCCTTAGCCATCGCAGGTTACGTTGTTCGATGGTGAGATCATCTGGGTCTTCATCGGCCAGCGAGCCTACTTCGATCGGCAGAGTTACCTCGCCCAACAGTTGTAAGGTGGCTTGGATGTCGGGATCGTTAGCGATGTCTGCGCTGGTGTAGACTCGATTCAAAGCCGCGACCTCATGCGGTTCAAATACGCCCCCATTGTTAAAGTCTCGGCAGTAGTCGTCCCAGCGTCGGGTCGACAGAATGTCTAATATCGTGGCGCTGCCATCACTTGGAGGGTCAAGTGTGGGGTTATTGAACTGGTCAGGGTCGTTTCGATAATCAATTAATACGCACATCATCAGATTAAAATCCAATGCGCGCCCGCCATAACTGGAATCATTAGGATTATCCATTCGGCCTGTGGCCAAAAAGGTGTAAAGGTGCGCTCGTTCAAGTTCGCTATAGTTGTCGAAGTTACCCACCACGTGATTCCACAACCACTCGGCGACATCGGCGACATAGAAGTTGCCATCATTGCGGCGCGGAAGAACACCGGCCCAGTCCTTCTCCCACGGCTGGCCTGATTGGCATTCTGAACAGTCCGTAGACGCTCTGATCAAGCTTTCGTCATCGGTATATCGGTTGTAATTATTCCCAAAGATCAACGATGAATCTGAGGCTTCGGCGCTGGTTTGGCCACCGAATACATTATTAGTCGGCCGGAAAAATTCGCCGGCTGAGTCATCTTCTATAACGCTGCCAACCGAAATGCCCATGCGATCGCCATTGTCTCGCCCGCCGCCGTAATAGGCCTCGAGATTGTCAAAGTTGTGTTTGTTAGCCAAGTAGAGCGCGCGTTCATGGGTGGTGAAAAACTTTCGCTGGCGGCTGCTGTGGAACAAATCCGAGATGGCGTAGGCCTGAATGAAGTCGAGTAATTTGCGATTAACGCCCAAGCTGGCCCAAGCACGACGAAGCTCGTTGCGATCACTTTCTGCAAGATTATCATCAGCTAACACCGATATCACCATTACCGGCAGATTCGATAAGCTTTCTGGGTGCTGCATGGCGATTGGCGCAAAGGCATCGATTTTTTCAGCGGCATTTGCTCCCGAAATCGCAAAGCGCCCAGCGCTCGGAGTGTTGTAGTTTGGATAAACAAATACATCGCCAGTGTGATGATCGTCGGTCTCGAAGGTAACCACTAAAGGTGAGGTGTTACCGCGGCCCACCGGCATATCAGTGAGCATCTTGGCGGTTTCGGGAATGGTGATTTCTTCGTGGTCTGGATCATCAACACCGAAAATGCCAAAAAAGAGCTGGCTTATTTCGCGCGCGAAATCGTCGTTGCATTCGCATTCTCCCGTGCCTTCGTTCCATTCATTAAAACGATGCCCATATTGCACGGCAACCGCAGCGGATTTGGCCGCCTCGGCCATCACTTGATAGTACGGAAGATTGTCTTCATGCGCCTGCATGATGACGTCATAATATGTCGCGATTTGCCCACGCGATACATCGACATCGCGGTTAACTGCAAGATGATAATTGGTCTCCCAAAACCCTATTCGCTGACGAAACGGATTTAGGCCTCTAACGGTAACCATGCGATTAAATCCGTCGTCGAAATTAAAGCCGTCTAAGCCGAACTGATCGCGGTCATTAACATCGAGTGGGATATTCGCCGAAGCCGAGGCAATATGGTTGCTGAAGTTAGTAAACAAGCCAATGTCGTCGTCTTCATTGGCGGCAACTTGCTCGGTATCGCGATAGATGTCGTTGGCTCGGATCGGCGAGAGTTTGAAATTGTGCTTTTCAAAGTTGAGCATTTCCGCAATCGCATCTTGCGCGTCCATATCGGCCCAAGCTTGAATCTGGGCATCAAAGGCGTGGCCGCCAAACGCGAATATCTTTAAGACTTTGCGCACCGCGCGTTCGTTCCACTCGCCTCGCGTTAGACGATCAAAACCGCGAAAGCGCTGCTCAGTGGATTGCAACTCGATCCGAGAAATCTCAATACTGGTATTGGGCGACAGAACAGAAACAATAATAAAGTTGGTCAAGCGCTGTTGCGGCTCGCTGATTCGATAGCAATTGTCTGCGCCTGGGATCGCGCTAAGTACTGTTTCGTTAACTGTTACTCTTATCGATGGGTTGGGGTTATTGCCTGACGCCGTCACATCAAAGCAAAATTCGATGCCTGTGTCTTGCAGATCAAATTGCGCAAAGGCCTGTTCACCACTCGCTATTTGAATTGGGCCGTCGATGACCTCACCGTTATCTATTTGAAATCCGTCGCCAGTGGGAGTGGGGATCGGCGGAGATCGCTCGAACAACAGCATGCTGATAACGCTCATTACAGCCGTCATTTTCTCGGAATCAAGCCGCGAAGACCCGGCTTGAGCAGAAGAAATCGTAGGTGCCAAGGAGAGCAAAGTGCTGGCTATGAGCACTAATAGATTGGAGCGGACACGCATGGAAAGGGAGCGGCTAAGCCGGTTTATTATTCTGTTCACAAGAAATTCCTGTGCTGGCCTAATTGATGCCAACGTATATAGATAGACTGGATTGTGATGCCGGGCGCTGCGTTACTCAGAAGCCTAGCCTGTAAGCAAAGTCTAGAAGCTATTTAGAGAGCTACCTTGGTTGCTTCGTTCTCGCTCGCAAACTTCATTAAACAAGCTAAGGCGCAACAGTAATTACAACTAACCGATTGCTAGTCAAATGTGCATGCACTCACACATCAATGATCCAACGGAATTCCTACCCTTATTTACAGCTCTCTTTTTGCGGTGAGTCGGTCTGTAAATACCCAAGTTAACCGAAGTTAACACACAAGAGTCTACCGTTTGTCGCGCATTAAAAAAAAGTCAGCAAAGTAAAATTAAAACTAACAATAATATCAATAACTTAGCAGTATGCCTGGGTAAATTCGGTTCTGACGCTATTTGTCAGTAGTAAAAAGTCGGGTTAAAGACACGTTCTCGAGCCTATCGTTGACCGCAGGCTCGAACCAGACGTATGCTCAATTAATGAGGTCACCGCCAGTTATCAATTCCATTGCCTTGCCTGCTGGCCTCGTTTTTACGCTCTTCTTTGTTTACTTTACCTGGGCTGCATTGACATTCCCAAGTGTGTTTAACCCGGATGATCAAGCCAATGCAGCGGCAACGGATTATTTGGTCGAAACTCGGCGTTTGCCAGTCGTGGATGCCCAAACACCGGGTATCCAGTTTTCAGATTTAGGAACAACTCGCTCCTTGCGCCCCCCATTGACCTTCATCACGGCTGCTGTTTCTGACGTGCTCAGCCAACCATGGAAGCCCGGTGAAAACCGGGGGCAACGAATCGGGGCGGCCTTTTTAGGAGCCTTGACGGTGTCTTTAGCGCTGCTTGGATTTTACTTGGCCTTTAAATCGTGGCCATTGGCTTTGCTGGGCGCGCTTAGTCTTGGTTTACTTCCACGATTTTTGATTTTGTCGTCCACCAACAACGATGACATCGGAGCGATGTTATCGGTAACCGCACTGTTTTCTGGGTTTATCTACTTATTCACGCAGTTAGCATCGCCCTCTAAAGATTCCTCAAAAGCCTTGCTCTGCGTATTTTTTGCTATTGGTTTGGTATTCCAGACCAAGTTTACGGCTTGGGTTGCCTTGCCTTTTGCCCTGTCGTTCGCCACCTTACTCTGCGTACAACATCGAGGCCTTATAAAAAGTACGCCTATTTGGTTTTTTGTGATGGCCGGTTTCGTGCTCATCTTGGCCGGGGGATGGTGGCCTCTGTTTAACATGTTTCACTATGGCATCACCGATCCAACCGCATTGAATCATGCAATTTTTTTGCAAGAACATTTGAGTGATGACAATGCCAATCGGCGGGGTTTTAGCAGCATGGGTTGGTCTTTACTCGCCGTTGTTTTTAATTGGAATGTGGTTTGGAAACCTGGCATGGCCGGGTTGCTAGGGGATATCCACTGGCTTTCAATCGTGCAGCCATTATCGATAAAACTGTTTTATGGGTTTATCGGCGTGGTCGCGATTGTAAACGCCGTTTTGCTGACGCGAAAATCCTGCTCATTAAGATTGTTGGGTGTATTTGCTTGCGTACTGATACTCGGGCAAGCAGCGGTATTTGCTCACCATCTGTGGTTGCGAGATGTTCAGCTCGACGGTCGCTATCTTATGCCGATGGCTATGCCGCTGGTATTTTTATGCTTACAGGGCCTGAATCGGCTGCCAGCGCAAGCCATAAAAATCGAGGTGAATAAGAAGCATCTGAACGCGTCTACGGTTATTGCTTTGCCGATGATTGGTCTCTTGTGTTGGTTACACTACCAAAGTGTTGCCGAGCGCTATGTCGCCAGTTTTACGCAAACCTCGTTGACCACGCGTCTGCAAACAAGACACATGCTTGATTTAGATCAAATCTTTTCAAAAGCCACTTCGAGTCGCGCTGCATCATCATTTGTAGCTCCATCATCCTTGACCATAAGCCGCACTGACTTTGGCGAGGCTTATCTCGAGTCGTCGCAGTTATGTCGTTTCTTGGCAATTAATTCCGTTCTTATGCTTGATATCACGTCCATTTCTCCAGGTGCTATCGGCCTGGCTGTCATAGATGAGAATCAGACTGTTTTAGATCAAAATTGGCAAGCCATTCAAGCAGGCAAAAATACCGTGCTACTGAGTGCTAACAAACAAGGCTGCGCGCGTGTGCGATTTTATCTTGGTAAGCAAACACAGAAAGTTTCGCTTACATCTATGCACATTTATGAGCTGCGCACACATGGCTTTGGAGAGCCAATCTTGTAGAGAAGGTTTGCTGGCCATTTAATTGAGCTTTCATGCGTGCTGTGTTAAAACCATTTCAAGTTGGTAAAGGTATTGATTGCTTGCTCCAACGCTTGCAGTAAATGGGTGGGTTCTCAATGCGAGATTATGTTGGGTTGTGAAAAGCTAAGTTCTGAGGTTATCGGATTATCGTTGGCACTTTAGAACTCAGCTCGTGTTTATTGACTGTATCCAATTGCTTTGATGTTGAGCGCTTGCTTTGATTTTGGGCGCCTTGGGTTCATTGAATAAATGACTTCGAACTAACCACGTCGAGAAACCCAGTATGAAATCCATTCTTTCTCTTTTTTGGCTTGTCGCCTTTTCCTTGATTCTTAGTGTCCCCACGTCGCCAGCGAACGCTGAGGAAGACTTAGGGCTTTGCCCTGATAATTTCTCGCAGCGACTTGTCACCACAACCTTAGTTGAGTGTTTTGAACAAACGCGTAACCGCAGCGATCGAGAAGAGGCTGAGCGTGAGCGAATCGAAGCGGAAGCCTTGTGCCTCTTTACTCCGAATGCCTCAATTGCCAGTTCAGATATTTTCTCAACCTCATCGGGCGGTGCGTTCTTTGCGCAGATTGTCTGTGAGGTGAGTCGTCCAGTACCACCGGGTACCACCTTGTGCCCAGAAGGAAGCGAAGAATTGCTGCGCGCTTTCGATTCGGTATTTTGTGGCTACTTTGGAACGCCCGCGCCCGACATGGCCGGAGCCCAAGCGCAACTCGCCGAGCAAACCACAGCGTGCACCGCAGCCAGTGGTCGCAGTCTACGAAGTGAAATCATGATGGACGAACTTGATGATGAGACGCCGTTCTTTTTCGCTGAAACCAGTTGCGTGTTAAGCACGGCCGCTGTCGATGTTTTCGAATGCCCGCCAGATTTTAGAGAGCTTCGTCGCGATACCGACAGTATTAGCTGCCTTTTCGACGAATCCGGTTTTAATAGCATGGGAGAAGCCCAAGCAACCGTCGATGCGGCCGCCGCTATTTGCGAAACCACCACGGCGGGTCTGGGGACAGTGAACGATCAAATTGCACGCGAGACCTCGAACAATGAGTTCGTCGCGATTGTTGAATGCGACATTCTGATTCCGCGGTTTGGAGACTTCGCTGACGGCGATGTAGTGCGAGCTTGTGACGCGTCTTGCACATTGGATTTAGAGCAAAACCGGCCTTGTGTTAATGGAGGCGTTATTGGTGGGCCAGGTTGTACCGCCGAAGCCTCGCAAGTCATCACGCAGCGTTGCAACACTGGCCCGGATCCAGCGGGTCTTTGTCCGTTTCCGGTGACCACTACCACGGTTATACCGACTCTTCTTTTGGGCGATGACGAAGAGTAACAATATTGAATAGTGCGCCAACAAGGACGTTGGCGAATTCAACTTTCACGAACTGCAAAATAAAATAAATTTGTACAGCTAGTCGGCCAGGCCTAATCGGTGCAAGATCGGGCTTTGAAAGCAATCAGGATTCGATGCGTGACGTATCAAAAAGATTCAATTTGGTCCGAGCCAAAAAACAAACTTTTCCCTCATCAGGTTGGCTTTACCTGCCCGCCACACGACTTTGATGCAGCGCCTAGCGACTTTCTTCGAATGGCACCAGAAACCGTCGGCGTGCACGGGCGAATGTTGCATGTACCCAACTACCAACATGAACTAAGCCAACGTAAACACAACTTTGATTTGCTTGAGGAGTATGTGCACTGCATGGCGAACAATGGTGTTGATGTGTGTGGGCAGGTGGGTTCAAATTGGGTGCACGCCAGTGGTTTGGGTGTCGAAGGTATCAAGGCCTTTTGTGATCGCTTGAGCGACACTTATGAAACGCCGTTCCATATGGCGGGCTACGCCATGGTCGAAGCGCTAAGAGCAATGAATGTCGAAAAGATTGCCTTGAATGCGGTGTATCACTGGCCGAGTTGGTGGCAAGGCACGGTCGGCTTTCTAAAAGAAGCTGGCTTTGATGTGCTGTGGGCGGGTAACTTTGTTGATCAGGGTTGGTTTGCAAGTCAGCAAGAGGTTAACGATCAACGTTGGTGTTTTGATGGCGAGCTGGCGCAAAAATCATTTGACTATGTCGCCGAGAAAGCGCCGAATGCCGACGCGTATCTGGCCAATGGTATGGCGAACTTTCGACGCGCAGGCGACGGCCTGGCACAACGATTCGTTGCCTTGGAAGTCGAGCTAGAACAACGCCTAGGCAAGCCAGTGATTACCCACGACAACGCTTTGTATTGGCGGCTATTTAAAACCCTCGAACTCGCGCCAACCACACACCAGGGCGCCTTACTTTCAAGCTTGGAAACCGAGGGTAACAATCGTGCATAAGATTATCGTTCTGTGGGCTGTGCCCCGTTCAACCTCAACCGCTTTTGAGTGGATGATGCGCCAACGAGGCGATCTCGATTGTTTGCATGAGCCGTTTGGCGAGGCGTGGTACCAAGGTGAAGACCCTCTGTGGCCGCGATTTAGCAAAGGCGAAAAAACCACGCCCGGTTTAAGCATTGAGAGCGTTTGGCAAAACTTACAAGCCCGAGCGCAAAAAGGCCCTGTTTTTATCAAAGACTTTCCGCACTACATTAATCACTTCTGGTCGCCAGACTTTTTAAGTCACTTCACTCATTGTTTTTTGATTCGCGACCCTGCTAAAACGATTACCTCAATGTTCAATAAGTGGCCAGACTTCGATGAACTCGAAGTTGGTTTCCCTGAGCAACGCGCCTTGTTTGATTTGCTATGGGCGCTCAACGGCTCGCCGCCTCCAGTGATCGACAGCGATGATTTGCTCGAGAATCCCAAACGCATAACAGAGCAATTTTGTGAGGCGGTGGGAATTCCGTTTATTGAAAGCGCGCTTAGCTGGGAAGCAGGCGGCGACCCATCGGAGCACAGTTGGTGGGACGGTGGTTCGTTTCACGCCAATCTCGCTCAATCAACCGGCTTGGTTGCGCAAACGCGCCGCTACGTCGAACTCGATAAAACGCCAGAGCGCGTGCAACGTGTGCATCGGCGTATGCAGCCTCATTATGCGCATCTTTATAAACATCGGCTCTGATTGGTTTGTCTTCACATTAGCAAGCTTTTGTTAAATAACGCTTTTATTAAATAAAGCCGCTTGCTCTCTTTTCGGTAGTGTTATGTAATATGTGAAGGTCATGTGAAGCCGACACAGGAATTCGCATATGGGAACCACCAAGATTAGGAGATTTGAAATGGGTGTTAAGGGCTTAAGTTTTGCAGCGTTGACTATTCTCGCTGCCAGTGCGATCAATGCAAACGCAAGTGAGCAATTTTCACAATATTGGCAGTCGCCGCAAGACAGCAAACGCAGTTATGACTACGACGGCCAGTTTATTTCCTCGAGCACTGCGGTCAGCAGCGGTTATGCCGATCGTTCTCAGCGGCCATTAGAACAACAAACGGTGTCTTCAAGCTTTATTCAGGCAGACACTCAATATGGCGACTTTGAAATTGCGAGCAACTATTCTGAACGAGAATACAGTTCCTCTTTGGCGGCGCACTTTGGTGGTCTAAGCTTATATTCAACCGCTGGGCGTGGTTACTCTTACGCCAGCACCGTAAACGATTATCGCGGTCTAGATCCTTACGCTTTTCATGGCGGCAATTTAGTCGATTTTCGTTATAGCGGCCAAGCCATTGGTTTGAATCTACGTGGCGATCATCGCATTCAATTCGGTGAATCGGTCGTGCGAGCCGATCGCCTAGAAGACCGTCGAGCGCGGTTTATCGATTATTCCAACAACCGCTTTTTTACGCGCCTAACTCAAGTAGATCGAGGCAGTGAAACAGTGGGCTTTGGCTTTGATGCCGGAATGAATTTTGGTCAATTCAATGTTGGTTATCAACAGCTTCAAAGTCGTTACGACGTCTCTACACAGCGCATTCGCTTCAACTGGAATCGCGATCAAAAGAATCAGTTTTGGCTCGATTTTACTAATCATGAAAACGCGCGCTTAGTCGACAACACCGATTTTTCGATGATGGTGTCGTGGCGCCATAGTTTCGGTTCAAAGGTCGCGCCGAGCTATTTTGATGAGGTGGTTGCAGAGGGCGACGAGCCGAAGAAAAAGAAAAAGCGCAGCAATCGCGGCATTTTAATTGGCGGCGGCGCGGCGGCTGCAGCCGTACTACTGAGTTCAGGCAGCAGTGAGCAAGATTCGGCTGATCGCACACCACCGCCCAGTGTGTCCTTTGCGGTCAACATACAAGCCCAGCACGATGCGGCCAGAGGCGTGTTGAACAATATCAATCCAGTCTCGGTTCGCCAGAACGTTGAGCACGGCGGCTATATCTATCAAGCGGCCGATGGCAGTTATGCAGCAACAACACCAATACGCGGCGAAGTGGCCTCGCTGAGTTTACCACTGCCGCAGTTCGCCATTCCCAGCGGCACGCGAGCCAGAGCGTCTTACCACACGCACGGCGGGCCAGACCCTCGTTTTGATAACGAAAATTTTTCACCGACCGATTTAGAAAGTGATGCCGAATTTAATCTTGACGGCTATCTCGGAACGCCGGGCGGCCAATTCAAGTATCACGAAGTGTCTACCGGCAATATCTCGACCTTGGGTCGAATCTCAAATGGCGGAGGCTAAGGTGTGGCGAGTCGCTTCTTGTGCATCCGTTTTAATCACCTGCTTTCTTAGCTCAGCGTGTATGGCTCACAACTCCGAATCATTGCAAAGCAAAGCTGAGCAAGCGAAAGCTCAAGCCGTTGAATACGTCGACGGCTTAGCAGCGAACTGCGATTACCGTAACGGGTATCAATGCGCGGATGCGCCACCTGAAATCGGCAAATCAAGTAAAGCATTTATCGCCGCTATTGATCAGAGCGGCACCGTCTCACCGATGTTCTTACAAACGTGGCCTTTGGCGTACGACGCGTTTCAAAACATTGAAGACTTAAGCGATGAGCAAAAGCAACTCAAACACTATCGAATTGGATTTCATTATTCCGAGCCACTTATTACGATCTGGTTTAAGCCCTTGCTCTTGCCGCAAATTGATCAAGGCGAAGTGGTTGGTAACATGCGTGCGCACATCGGCCAAGATGTGCGCGTGATTGTTGACAGCGCGAGTAATACGACCAAGGTAGTACTAGGTCGCTAGCGGTTTTTCGTGCTTGCAGGCGGCCGAGCCTGCCAACGCGTCAATCAAAATCGCAGGGTGCGTTCTCGGGTACCAAGGTCATTAAGCGAACTATTTGTTGTTGAGTGATTCGCTGTGTCGAGAGTTCGGGTAAGTCGTTAATCGCAAAAAAGTCGATGGCCGAAACTTCTTTATTTAACTTCGGCTCGCCGCCAATCAAATCGCATAGGAAAAAGCATTTGTAAGCATGGGGCCACTGTTGTGGATGGTCGTGTTTTTGTTTGTCCCACAAGGCAAGAAGTCGAGTCGCCTTAACTTCAAATCCGCTTTCTTCAAATGTTTCGCGTTCTGCCGCTAACGAAGGTGGTTCGTTGACATCAATCCAACCGCCCGGCAATGTCCACTTGCCATCGCTGCGTTCGCGTACCATCAATACTCTATCTTCTCGAAGAACGACGCTGCGTACATCTAACTTAGGCGTGGCATAACCGCTTTTAGACTCACTGATAAACCGAGCTTTGGTCTCGCCCAAAGGTTCTTTAAATTCGAGGTGGCTCAACTCAGCTGCAATGTCTATAAGCCTTGCAAAACGCTCGCGATCAAACTCATCACGAGAATAGGTTAAGCCACTTTGCGCTATGGCCTGAAGTTCTATGATCCATTTTTCTAGCATGTAATATGATCTCGCTAAGAGGATGGGCCGAAAAGTGGGCTCAACTGTTCACTCCCAAACAATCGACCGCAGACGCCGATGATAAAAAGGCAAATAGGCCGCAGCTCTTTATCTCGTTAATTTATGGCGCTAATTTATGGCGCTAGGGGTCTGGTTGGTGATTTAATAACATGTACAAAGTCACCAGTGTAAGGTGTGACCGTTTTTGTTTGACCGATAATTAAAATACCATGAGACATCTTTGCTGTTTAGTTTTCATAATCATTAGCTTATACAGTTCCTCTGCCGTGGCAAGGCTAACCGTATGCAATAATTCAGACTTGGTTATGATGGTGTCTGCGGCTTACGACACGGATGAGTCCAGAATAGCGACCGAAGGGTGGTGGAAGATTTATCCAGGGTTTTGCCAGGAGACAGTGAACCTGCCGATGCTATCGGGTAACTATTATTTTCACGCAGAGTCTAGCCCGATTACTACGATTCCCGTTGATCGCTTTTCTATGGGCGAAGGGAGCGTGCTGTGCGTGCAGGCCGCCGATTTTAGAAATCCAGATTCAACGCAGTGCCAAGCCAATGAAGTTGCTGTTGGTTTTACAAAAATAGAAAAAAATTGGCGCAATTCTCATACCATTGCGATTGATCATTCAAAGCGCAAATACAAAGATGAATTCGCTACCCAAGTGGCCGGCGTTCAACGCATCCTAACCATTCTTGGGTTCGATGTGGGTGCCGTTGATGGCGTGCTGGGAAAGAAAACGCTAGACGCCATTAATGCGGTAACCGCGCATCAGCAATTAATAGGTCTTAACTTTGAAACCCTATACCCTTCATTGGAAGCGTTGATACTTCAAGAAATGAAACTAGGCAAAAATTGATGAAGTGTCAATGATCTGCTGGCCAGAATAATAATTGTTGCAGCCTCTGCTCAATTGCTTTAGCCTCCCCCGCGGGTAGAATAAAAAATAAAGGCCACGCGTTTAAGGTTTTGAATCTTATCTGCTTGCTCGAAGGCTGCGATTAATAATGTTGGGTAAAAATGGGTAGTTTTTTCAAGAAAGCGGCGGGCGCAGCCGTGATTCTGAGCGCATTTTCTGTGCGTGGTTCCTTAATGATCTTGGTTGCGTTCGTATTGTCATCCACATCGTTGAGTGCGCATGAATATAGCGAGTTGCATATCCACGAAGGGAGCAATCAAGAAGGAAGCAGTCTAGAAGGGAGTAATGAAGAAAGGAGCAATCAGGACAAGAGCGCTTCAGTTCAGACTCGCGTAACCCAAGACAACGACGTGCGCCAGCTGTTGGAATTGATGGGCGTTCCAGAGCAGCTGGATCAAAACGCCAAAATCATTAACGAAACCGTAAAAAAGCAGTTAGGGCAGACTGTGGTTAATGACGATCTGCGGCCAATATTGGATGCATTTAATTCAGATCTAAAAAAGTCTATCGAGCAAACCATAAGCTGGGCCGCTTTAAAAGGCTCTTATATCTCAGCTTACAAGAACAAACTTTCTCCCGAGGATCTACAAAGAGGCCTTGAGTTTTTGAGGTCGGACTCGGGCAAAAATTTTATGCAAGCTCAGCGCCTCGCCGCGATGGAAATTAAATTACTGACTGATCACTTGATCCAAAATGATGTAATTAATCCATTGAACCAAAGGCTAGAGAGTTTGAAAGAACAACTTAATGAAATGCACCAACAGACAGAAGGCATTGAAGATAGGCCTACTAATTGAAGATAGGCCTACTAAAGGCATGAAGTAGCTACGTTCTATTGTTAGGTTGGGAAATAATAAAAATAATTGGGGTTTCAAATGATTACTAAGTGTAATTGGTGTTTTGGCGATCAGCCGCGTTCGCAACATTTCAAATTAACAACAAGCCTAGTATTGCTGGCTGCTCTATTCACAAATGCGGAGTATTCACTAGCTCAAACTGGTGAGACATCCCTTAATTGTGGGGGGCATACTCATGCCGAAAACGGAACGGTAACTGGCTCAACAGACGTGAACTGCCCTGCACATTCGCACACGGTCGCTGCCGATGATGTGACTGGGCTTGATACCGCAATTCAGCAGTTTATTGATGATCAAGAAGCCGCTGGCCCTGACCCCAATGACCCAGTGCCCATGGCCCCGGTTTTACCGATGCCGTCAACTCCACCGGGTACACCAAGTGGAAGTTGTCAAGACGATCTTGATGGCGAGATAAATTCTCTAGGAGACACTGCTCTCGCATTAGAAATTGGTGGCGCAGCCGCCGATGTCGCGGGTTTGGTGGCGGAGGGCGCGGCGTCTGTTATTCCATTTGGCGGCAGTGCTGCGTCAGCTGTAGGAATCGCCGCGCAGGTGGTCAGCATTGCCACAACTGTGGGTGGCATTGTCACTAATGAGGAGGCTCGTCAACTCGAGATTGTGCAAAGTAACTTGCCCTTGTGTTCAACCACGGTGCAAGGAGACCTTGAGGTCGTACCTGAGACACGCACCTCGGGCACCGATAATTCGGGCGGCGGTAATGTCGTGGTTACCGAAGGGAATATCGATACCTTGCAGGGTGATATATCGGCTTTCGACACGCTGTCGGCGGAAGACAACGAGCTTGTTATTGGCAATGATAACGGTGCCCCGGCTCCCGGAATTACAATCGGGGGCGGTGTGATTTCAGGGCTTGGGGGCAGTGTCAATACCGATGCGTCTACAGGTGTATCAACCTCTATCGCCATTGGTAACGGTGCTACAGCGCCGGATGCGAACACCACGGCGATTGGCACCGGAGCCACGATCATAGCTGGAACAGGCGCTGGTTCTTTTGCGGGTGGTACGTCGACCGTTAATAGTGGTGATGGGGCGGTATCTATTGGTGACGCAAACCAAGCTACAGGCGATGGTTCCTTGGCGCTAGGCGACACCAATGTAGCCGATGGCACGGGTGCCGTAGCGACTGGCAATTCCAACGAAGCCACCGGCCAAGGTGCGGTTGCCTCAGGCAATAACAATACAGCCATGGGTGAAGGCGCGGTTGCCATTGGCGACAACAACATGGCCGATGGTCAGGGCGCTGTGGCAATCGGGAACGACAATATGGCGACCGGAGAAGGCGCAGTCGCCATTGGTGACACCAATGTTGCTGATGGCCAAGGCGCGGTTGCCACCGGCAATAATAATACGGCCGACGGTGAAGGTGCCGTGGCGTCTGGCGACGAAAACATGGCCATGGGCTTAGGCGCAGTGGCGACCGGTAATAACAACACCGCTGATGGCGAAGGCGCGGTTGCGATCGGCGATGAAAACACCTCTATGGGCCAAGGTGCGGTTGCTTCGGGCAATGGCAATACCTCAAATGGCGAAGGCGCGGTTACATCCGGTGACGGCAACTCGGCGACTGGCTTGGGTGCGGTTGCCATTGGTGATGGTAATACAGCCAACGGCGAGGGTGCTTCGGCCATCGGCCAAGGGAATACTGCGATGGGTCAGGGGGCCTTAGCCGCTGGTAATGATTCTGATGCGCTGGCCGCTTCGTCGATAGCGCTTGGCGATAACGCCGGTGCCACCGCGGCGGCGACCAACGGGATTGCCGTTGGTACCAATGCCAACGCAAGTAACGCACAAGCCACCGCTATCGGTGAAGGTGCCGCGGCCTCCGGTTTAAGTTCAACCGCTCTTGGTGATGGCGCCACGGCAGCGGGCAGCACGGCCACCGCTATCGGTGAAGGCGCTTCCGCGGCTGGTACAGCAGGCACGGCCATAGGTGATGGTGCCTCGGTTGCTGGAGCCGCCGCTGATGGTGTTGCCATTGGCACTGGCGCAAGTGTCACCGCGGGCGATGGAAATATCGCCATCGGCGATACGGTTGCGGTCACCAGTACCGGCGTGAGTAATGTGTCGATTGGCGGCGCGGGCAATACACTGGCGGATGCAAGCAATCGAAATGGGATTATTGCGGGAGCAAATAACACGATTAATGGAGCAGGAACCCAAGACAATTTTATTGCCGCTGGTAGCCAAAACAGCATTAGTAATGGCAGTAGTGGCAACCTTGCCAGCGGCATCGACAATGATCTCGGTGAGACAGCGGCGGTGAATGCCAATTCAGTTAGCGGCACAACGAACACGGTCGATAACGGTGCCGACTTCAATACGGTTGGCGGCACGACCAATGAAGTAGACAACTCAGACAACAATATTGTTATTGGTAACACCAACGAAGTTGAAGGCACTTCCGACGCGAATCAGGTGGCTGGTTTAGCCAATGATGTGTTTGCCGACAGCGACCAAAATACGGTCTCAGGAAACGGCAACGAGATACTCAACGATTCTGATAATAATCAGGTTGGCGGTATTGCCAATGACGTTGACAATTCAGATAACAATATCGTGATCGGGGATACTAACGAAGTTGAAGGGACATCTGATTCGAATCAGGTAGCCGGTATGGCCAACGATGTGTTCGCCGACAGCGATCAAAACACCGTGTCGGGCACCGGCAATGAAGTGTTGGACGACTCCGACAACAATCAGGTGGGCGGTATTGCCAATGACGTTGTCAATTCCGACGACAATATTGTTATTGGCAACACCAATGAAGTTGAAGGAACTTCCGATGCGAATCAGGTGGCAGGAATGGCCAACGATGTGTTCGCCGACAGCGATCAAAATACCGTGTCGGGTACTGGTAATGAGATCACTGACGATTCTGATAACAATCAGGTGGG
>CALAKU010000013.1 GCA_937922925.1 uncultured Arenicella sp.
GCCATGACCCAACCCAACATGCGCTCGATTGACAGCGCGGCTCCGGCGACATCGGGCAATAAACCTAGGACCGAATTGCTCAAACTCACCAGAGCGATACAGGTAATGATCAAGGCCATAATGCTTAACAGCATTTGCATACCGCCGATGGCACCTTGAGTTACGGCATCCATTGAGCCGCTGTAGTCAAAGGCCACTTCGGCATCAGACGTTGTAGGCGCTTGAGTTTGAGGAATCATGGTCAGCGCAATCACAACCGCTGCTGGCACGCTCATTATTGACGCGGTTAATACATGGCCAATCGCGTTATCGATCACTTGATTTAAAAACGTGGTGTAGAGCACCAACACCGTACCCGCGACTGTCGACATGCCTAAGGTCATCACCATAAACAATTCGGAGTGGCTGAGTTTTTTAATGCTATTGCGAATAAACAAGGGCGCTTCGATCATGCCAATAAAAATATTGGCCGCGCCCGATAAGGCAACCGCGCCTCCGATATTCAGGCTGCGCTCGAACACGCGCCCGAGTACTTTAATGATAAATGGCAATACCTTCCAATAGGACAGCACGGCGGTGAGAGCGCTTATGACGATAATCAGTGGCAAGATTTGAAATGCCAGCACCACACTACTGCCCGGGCTTAGTTCGTTAAATGGCAAGTCTGCGCCACCTAAATAGCCAAACACTAATGAAGTTCCTGCGGTAGTCGCAGCTTGCAATGCCAGTAAGCCGTCGTTTAGTAAGGCAAACATGGATTGAAAAGCAGGCACCTTAAGGAAGGCCAAAGCCAACACAAACTGCATAGCAATTGCTGCGGCAAGTAATTTAAGGTTAAGGCGCTTGCGGCCTTTACAAAAAAGCAGTGCGATAAGTGGGAAGGCAATTAAGCCCAATGCACTTTGCAAATTAGGGAGAAATTCCATGTCGTTGCCGATCATTTTTACTTGCTTGCACTGTACTTGGAATAGGGGCGAATCACAATAGATTCTAAATCCTGAAGCAAGTCTCGAAAAAGCGAACCGCTGTCATGCTTTGGTCACAATCAAGATCTATGATCTTCTTGTACAGAGCATTTCTCTTACTCCTTAATTCGATTTTCTTTGAAAGCTGGCGATTGCTGGCTTTTCTTTTTTTGCGTTATCAGAATGCAGCTGAATTAGAAGCGATGGTTATCAGGTAAATCAAGATTATTGATTTTGGTTTTACCCAACACCTTAAGTAGTAAGTTGCGGCCGCATCGTAAAATCGGATACATGAATTTGGCGACGGCCTTATTTTTGAATAGCCAATAATTCAAACGATTAAACCAATTCTGAGAAGAGGATATAAGCGCTAATGCTTGCATGGCCTCGGCTCCGTAATAAAGCTGATCGCCGAGTTTCAAGACGATTCCTTGATCAATATCAAAGCCCAGCTGCGTAAGCTGGTCAACAAGCTCTGATGGCTCACGCGCGTTTACCAGAACCAACTGGCCGACCGACTCACGAATACGAACCATTGTGCTGTAACGATGGCATACTGGGCAATCTTGGTCGTATACAAGTAGAACGTCAGGTAGATTTTTCACACACTATTTACCTTGCCGAGCCTAAATAATCGAGCATCTAAAACCGTCATCGCCAAATTATGGTTTATGCCAGAGCAAAAGAACAGCAAATACACTCGAGACTTATTTGTATGAAAGTGATCTTTACGATCAGCATCTCAATTATCATGCGAACACGGTTACCACCATTTTCAACCCTATGTTTTGCCACGAGTGCTTTGGTCTTTGGCACAGCGCTAGCGCACACGCCTGAGGAGACGACGGTGAAAATGATCGCCTTAACAGCACCTTGGAATGCGGCTATCGCCGAGTATTCTGGCCTTACTTGGTGCGACGACAAATTGGTCCTATTGCCACAATACCCAAAGCGGCTTAATGAGAGTAAAGAGAGTCGGCTGCCCTTTATAAGTAAAAAGCAAATACGGGACTATTTGCAGAGTGATTCGCCAGCCGCGATTGAACCACAAACCCTGCTGCTTGAAGAAAATGGCTTGCGTGAATCCATGACGCACTTTGATGGTTTCGAAGCCATCGCATGTCATAGGCAAGAACTGTGGATAGCCAGCGAAGTGATCAACCTATTTGAGGGCTACGAAACCGTTCTTGCCAAAGCCACAATAGATTGGGCTGAAAAAACAGCAAGCATCGATAGCGAAACTTTGGTGGCCATCGAATCGCAAAGTGGCATGGTAAACAAAAGCGAAGAAGCGTTGACGATTTATAAGAGCCAGCCATTGGCTTTGCATGAGGTGAACGACTCACGCTTGGTTAAAAAAATCAGCGGCAAACTCTTAGATACCAAAACCAACAATATTATCGAACTCGACTTCCCGTCTATTGCCTTTCGCATCACGGACGCAACCAGCGTTGACGAACAAAACCGGTTTTGGGTAATGAACTACAAATACAGCGGAGACGATTTTAGTCGCAACGCGCCCGATGAGATTGCCAACCTTTACGGCCTTGGCGAGAGCCACAAACGCTATTACAACTTAGAGCGTTTACTTGAAGTTGAGATTACCAGCGCAGGCATAGAACTCGTCGAGCAAGCGCCCATTCAATTAAAAATGGATGATGTTGAAGGTCGAAACTGGGAAGGCTTAGTGCGGTTCGAGAATCGTGGTTTTTTAATGGTCACTGACAAACACCCCAAGACCCTATTTGGGTTTGCACCTTTCCAGTAACCGTAACCGCGCAACTGCAAGCAAGTACGTGCAAGCAAGTAAGTGCAAAAACCAAAACAATAAAAAAGGGCACCAAAACTGGTGCCCTTTTTACTACAACCATCGTTAGCTAACTAAAAGCTATAACGCAAACCCAATTGAATTCGCCAAAGCGAACCATCGGTAATGATTTGTTGCTCTGCGCCACTTTCTTGAAACTCGTTGAACACAAATTGATTGGCTTCTAGATCAACATCCGCATCGACAATCGCGGCATTAAAGCCTGAATCGCCAAAAGGAATCTGCTCTAAGACATTCCCCGAATCACTCAGCAAGTTAAGTACATTCTCAATATCGAAGAAGAAATCCAGTTTGCCGGTTCGATCACTATTGAGAATTTCTTGACTAAAGCGCAGGTCGATATCAAAAAAGTCTTTACTGCGAAATGCGTTACGCTGAGTAATGCCGCCTCGGCCTAAGCCATTGGCATCAACGAAATTAAAAAATGCATTGGTATCAAAACCCGGAGCGAATTGCACCAAGGGGTCGTTTGGCCCCGTTGGCACGTACAACAACTGACGAATCTCGCCACCGTCTGGGTCATTGCCCACATCACTATTAAAGGCAAAACTAAAATTGCGCCCTGTACGCCATTGAGTAAACACCGATAAACGCGTTTCTAATCCAGTGAAGAACTCCTGATAAAAAGACGTGTTCAGCGTGATGTTATTACGCGTTTCATTGTTGCCTACTGCGGCAGGCAAGTTAAAAAAGTTGAACGTTGACGTTGCGACGTTGCCGAAATTTGATGTGGCGATGGAGCTGGTGGCTGGATGCACTTCATCAACATCAGAAAACGAAAAGCCAAGCCCAACGTCTAAACCACCACTGCCAATGCTGAACGACTTAGAGGCCGAAAACGACAAGTTAAGTGAGTCGCCTTCTTGCGTGTTCGTTAGAAGGATTTCATCGTCTCTGCGACCACAGCCTGACACATCACCGACAATGCCAACACCTTGAACGAAATTCGCTGCACAACCTTCAGAGGCTAAATCCACGCCGGCAAACAAACCTCGACCATCTGGCAAGGTGCCGACCTGTGCTTGCGTGATATCAACGAAGTTAACCGCGTCGTTGTTTTCGGAGTAGATTAAGTCAGCATTGATTGTCCAATTATCAAAAAAGCCATCGCCGGCGAAATCGGTTAAATGCGTCACACCAATGCTGGCACGAGTGATCGACGGCGCTTCAAAGTTTGGATCAATGGCCGCTAGATCTGCTTGGCCAGCGGCAGCGTTGTCTTGCTGCGCATCAATGATATTTTGCGGTGGCGGAAAGCCATTCGTTCCTAAGACGTTTACGCCACCAATACCAAAGCCGATTGACTGGCCATCGTTTTGAAAGGCGTTACCAAACCAAACTGTTGGATCACCACCACCGAAGATGCCAATGCCACCACGCAAGGTTGTATTCCCGTCTGGCAAATCCCAATCAAAGCCTAAGCGCGGCAAGAATAAATCTAAGTCGTCGTAGGCTTGCGCGTTTGAAAAACCATAGCGCGCGACAAAGTTGGGGTTTTCTTGTGGATTATCGCTGCTGTCGTAGAAGTCGTATCTCAAGCCAGCAAGTAGCGTAAAGTTTGAGGTAACTTCCCATTCGTCTTGAACGTAGAGCGTGTGAATATCGCGCGAGAAAACCGCCGCCGCGTTATCGACGTTGCCATCGAGTGGGCGATTACCTAGAAAGAAGGCATCGCCCGCTTCAAAGTCGGCAATCGAACCAAAATTCAACTCGCCTGTCGCGAAAAAGATAAAGAGGTTGAACACGTCCAAAGAGTCCAGCTCATACCCAAAGGTTAGATTGTGATTACCAACAACCCAATCAGCGGTGAGCTTGGCTTGGTTAATTTCGGTATTCAGGGCATTCGCACTGCGCGCATTCCCCGGGCCAAACACAATGGTCGGTGTGCCAGAAAGATTGGCTGGGTCGTCCGGCGAATCTACATCAATCCTAAATTGTGGAAGCGGGTTAGCGTCGGTTAACTCACCGCCGGTAATCGGGTCTTGCAGATTGTCGTTGGTGACGCGTGACAATAAGACTTCGGTTGAAAAGTTATCTGTCCACTGCGAGAACAAACGCGCTGAGAAAAACTCAATATCGCTGCCATTGTCACGTAGGTTGGAGGCCAACGGAAAATCTTCACCGCCAAAACTCAAACCATCGTCGGTGATAATGAACTCTTCTTCGGTGCGGTTGTAGTTGAAAGCGAAACGGTGTTGGTCTGAGATATTCCAATCCAAACGGCCGGTGATGCGGCGCGTGCTTTCGCTTAACGGCGTACTCGATGGCAATGCAACCAATGCCGGGTCTAAGCCATAAACTTGTGTGGCTATGCGCTGTACTTCTGAAATTTCGGCAGCGGAGATACCCCCAATCGTATTGCCCGAACCATCGCCCAGACCAAAGTTGGCCACTTCGCCATCATCGGTTTCTTCATAGCCGACATAGAAGAACAATTTATCTTTAATGATTGGCCCACTGAACTCAAAACCATAGTTATAGTTTTCAAAGTCGTCTAATGGGAATGTTTCGTCATCTGCTTGATCGCCGCTTAGGCCATCCGTATTCACGACAGCAAACGCAGACCCTTGAAAATTGTTTTGCCCAGACTTAGTCACAACATTGATTTGGCAACCTGCGAACTGGCCGTACTCAACGCTATAGGGCGCAAACTCGATCGATGTCTCACGAATTGAATCGAACGGAATTGGGAATTCTTCGGTAGGGAAACCATTGCTGTTTAAACCAAACGGGTCGGCTAAGCGCACGCCGTCGACAGTGAAAGCGTTCAAGCGTGGATTCACGCCTAAGCAACTAACGGCATTGCCGTTAGAGGCGTCGATGCGTGCGCGCGGATCGATTCGAATAATGTCGCGAACATCGCGCGCAATGGATGGAAACGATTCAAGCGTATCCAAACCAAAAGACGAGCTCGGCCCAATCGCTTTTTGTTGTAGCACTTCTTGCTTACTCACGACCACCACTTCTTCAATGCTGTCTGACACGGCTGCAGCTAGGGTAAAAGTAAGTGCGGTGTCGCCAGCAATGGAAACGCTTGTGTCTTCAAGGCGTTGCGACCCATAGCCCGGTGCGCTTACCTCGACAGTGTAAGGCCCGCCTGCTTGCAAATTACGAGCGCTAAAAACGCCTTGATTATTTGTTGTCGCGGTACGCGATCTCGCAGTGCGTTCGTCGGTAACGCGTACACTCGCATTGGCCAGCGGGTTGCCATCGGCATCTGTTACGATGCCACGAATTTCAGCGGTGATTTCTTGCGCATGTGCGATTGGAGTTGTTGCCAACAAACATCCAAGGGCAACTGGCGTTAACAAGCCATAGCACACAGCCAGTTTAGGGCTAATCTTCATCTTAATCTCTCTCAAAGAAAACAAATGTTCTTTAATGAACTACTAAAAAACAAGTTTTTGGCAGTCCACACCTTCGGAAAAGAATATCACTGCTGCATTGCAACTTTATTACTAGAGTGGATTATTTTGATATTGCGACTGGTATTCTGGAAATTACGAATCGATATAGATGTAAAAAAGTCGAGATGAAAAGCAGGCACAAACTAGGTAGGCATAAAAAAAGCGAGCCGATTGGCTCGCTTTTTGAAAACTGAGTTAGCTTTGTTGGCTAACTTAGTACAGCTTAAACAACCGTTTTATACAACAACGATGTTTTCAGCTTGAGGGCCTTTTTGACCTTGAGTAATAGTGAACTCAACTTGCTGGCCTTCAACTAAGGTTTTAAAACCTGAGCTGGCAATAGCGCTGTAGTGTGCAAACACATCAGGGCCGCCTTGTTGTTCAATAAAGCCGAAGCCTTTAGTTTCGTTGAACCACTTAACGGTTCCAGTAACAGTATCAGACATAGTAATTTGTATCCTGTAGATAAATTAAAGTGCTCAAAATTGAGCGGTATTGAGGGAGAACAGTTCGAAATTTAAAAACTACAGGACGAAGAACTTAGGTTTGATGAACTTAGGTATTGCAACGAAATGGAGATTGTAAACTGGAGATGGTCTTCCTAGCTGTGCGCAAAGATAAAGACTGCAAGCCCTAAAGTCAATCGAGAAATAGACAATTTGGCAAGTATTCACAACTTTGTGTTTGCTGCGAAAAACCTTCAAATTCACCAAAACATGGCTTTTAATTTCAATAGCTTAAATACGAAGCCGCCTTTACTAATACAAACCGCTTGGTTTGAATTTTCTTGATCTCTCCCTCCCAAGTGGCCCGAGCTTTGGAGCATCACGACATTTACTGACTGTGCATAGCCATGGCATACGATTCAATCGACCCAAATGCACGAAAAATGGTAACCTCGCTTTCCTAGAAAATTTCTCTGCTTGGCACCGCATCCACACCAAGCCGTATGACCTATGAGTGACAACAATACTCCCCATTCGGGCACCGATCTGCCAGTTATTGGTATTTTAGGTGATGGCCAATTATCGATGATGATGGTCGATGCCTACCATGAGCTGGGCGGGCGAGTGTATGTGTTAGGCGAAACGGCAGATGGCCCAGCGAGCCATGTAGCAGATCGCCTAATTGTTGGCGACCCTAGTAAGCTAAAGGACTTAATCGACTTTTACCGCGAGGTCGACATAGTCACTCTTGAGAATGAGTTCTACGACAGCCGTTTATTGAGCCAGGCGTCAGTAGAGAGTGAGACTCCGGTTTATCCTGATCCAAATCGTTTTGGCTTGATCGAAGACAAACTTTCTGAAAAACGGTTTTTTGAAAATCAAGGCGTTAACGTGGCCGACTTCTTTGAAGTACTTAGCGAAGACGATTTGGTCGATGCACCGGGCTATCTAAAGCTTGCCAAAGGCGGCTACGATGGAATTGGTACTTATAAGGTCAAAAATAAAGACGCAGCGCTAGCCGTCTATAAAAAGATAGAATCGGCGGGCGCCATTTTGTTTGAGCACGCGGTCGACTTTAAAAAGGAGCTGTCTTTGATTGCGGTGGCTAATGAGCAAGAAGTTGTGGTTTACCCCTTAGTTGAAACGCATCAAGAAGACGGCACGTGTCGCTACGTAAGTTATCCGGCGGGAGTCTCGGCAGACATTGAAAAAGACGCGCGAGAACAAGTAACTGCCATTATGAAAGGCTTAAATACTCGCGGCTTATTTGCCTTTGAATTATTTCTGACTCAAGACGAGCAACTCATTTTAAACGAATCGGCACCACGGCCGCATAACTCGGGGCACATCACAATGGATTTGATGGATTGCTCGCAGTTTGAAAACCACATGCGCTCGGTAGCAGGTATGACCATGCTTACACCTAAGCCTTTATACAGCTCGATGACGATGCTGAATTTGTTAGGAACTCGCGATGGCGCTTTTGAAGAACAAACTCTGATCGACCAAGTGAATGATCCTGAAAGTGGCATTACCCTTTATCGCAAGCTACAATCGCGCGTCAAACGCAAGATGGGCCACATTAATGTTTGGGGCGATCAACATCGTGAACGCGCCGAGAAGCTAGTGGAACGGCTAGAAGTTTAGCCGTTTGTAAATTCACATTTTTCTCGACCGACTAATGTTCTTGAAAACAGCGCTCGTAAAAACAGTGTTAGTAAAAACAGTGATTTCACAAACAGTGTCTCAAAACGCAATGACTTAAAATTTCAAATGAAGAGTTTCAAATGAAAGTTGCCATTATCATGGGGTCAGATTCAGACTGGCCTGTTATGAAAAACGCAGTCGATGTTCTCACTGAGTTCAACATCGAGCACGAGGCTAAGGTTGTGTCGGCCCATCGCACGCCCCAAGACATGGTTGGTTTTGCGCAAGACGCCGTCGACAACGGCTTCAATGTAATCATTGCTGGCGCTGGTGGCGCAGCGCACTTACCTGGCATGGTGGCGTCGTGCACCACATTACCGGTGATCGGCGTACCCGTTCGCGGTAGCAATTTAGAAGGCATGGATTCTCTCTTATCCATCGTGCAAATGCCGCGCGGCATTCCGGTTGCGACCGTTGCGATCAACAACTCAACCAATGCCGCTCTGCTTGCTTTACGCATCTTAGGGGTCGCCGATTCAGGCTTGCAAAGTAAACTCGCTGAATATTCAGAGGCGATGGCCGATGCATCGCGCGCAAAAGTCCTGCCACCTAAGCATGAGTAAGTAGAGGCACAAACTGAATTTATAAAATCCACAGACTAATCAGTAAATACAACACGGCTGATATGGACGCTGCAATGATGGCGAGCGGCAACTGAGTATTCACGTGATCCATCAAATCGGAACCACAGGCTAGGGATGACAAAATAGTGGTATCTGAAATTGGCGAGCACTGATCGCCAAACACCGAGCCGCCCAAGATCGCACCGAAACACAGCAATATATAAGTTGGGTCACTGGAAATCGCCAAAGCCAACGGCAGTGCGACAGGGAACATAACCGCGTAAGTGCCCCACGACGAGCCGATTGAAAAAGCAATCAGCATGCAAATCAACAGCAGCAAGCTCGGCAATATATAAGGGAAGGCTCGTAAGGTTTCAGACGTGGCACTGATGACAAATTCTGCGGTGCCCAACTCCTGAGAAACCGTTGCCAAAGTCACCGCCAAACCCAGCACCAAAGCACCAATGGTAACGCCTTTAATCCCACCTACCATGGCGTTAAACGCGTCGTCTATTTTCATCCCGCGCATCACCGACCAAATTAGGGCAACGATGACAGCCATACCAAAGCCTTCAAATACCCAAGGGCTACCGCCAGCGACCCACGGCAAAATACAAAAACCCATCAAGGTTAAAATGGGCAACAAGAAATCCCATACAGATGGCGTATATCCGTCAGGTACGTCACCCTCTGTAAGCTGTGACGCTGCCATTGGCTGAGCGCCGGGTCGATCAAGCTCGCCGGTCGCTTCGACGCGATTAACAACGCGAGCCATTGGCGTGCCGAATAAGGGCAGTTTGCCCAAGGCAAACAGCAAGGTCATCGTAACGGCAATCCAACCATAAAAATTAAACGGTATCGCCATAAAGAAAAGTTTGATCGCCGCCTCTTGATCAGCAACTAGGGCACTTAAAGGCTCTATGGTGATTAAGCCCGCAATATACACAGGCCATACATTGAACGGGATTACCGTGGCGACCGGCGACGCGGTGGAATCAACAATGTAAGCCAACTCTTCGTGAGCTACCTTATGTTGATCAGTGACTGGCTTAACGGTCGTGCCCGCCAAAACGGTCGAGATCGTACCGCCTTGATGAAAGATAATGCCTACGACCCAGGTAAACACTTTAGCCGACGTTCTGGAGTTCACAAATCGTTGGGCGATTGATTTAGCAAAATGGCGTGCGCCGCCATTACGGTTCCACAAGCCAAGCAGTGCTCCCAACGCCCAAAGATAAACCAACAAAATTTGTGCATACTTTTCGCTGCCAAGGCTCGGGATCAAAAAAGCAGTGAGGATGTTCACTTGCGACGTAATTAAGCCGCCGGTAAAAATCCCGATTAGCAAAGCAAGCAAGACATTGCGCGTGATAAAACAAACAGCAATGGTGACAAAGGCTGGCAATAATGACCAAGCCCCGTAATGGTTCACCACATCCGCAGGGCGCAGCCACCAGACTAAGCCCGCGAATAACGCCAAGAGTAATAAACTGATTTGGTTTTTTGTCATGCCTGATTTTTGCTATTTCGTAATGCAGATCAGTAATAACGCCCTTTAGGATTGATAGCAAATAAAAATCCCCAGTCATCCTGAGCTGATTCAGGACCCTTACCCGAAATTTGACTCAAAACCACACTGATTGATTTTGAGAGACTTACCCGAGATAGATTCTGACTTTCGTCAGAATGACGGGAGGCTGGCTTGGTGCTCGAGTTTCTCTCCTAGTCATCCCAAACTCCTAGTCACCCCAAACTCCTCGTGACCCAAAACACTTAGTCATCCTGAACTTGATTCAGGATCCTTCCCTGAAGTTCCGCTGAAAAACCACAAAGGTTGATTTTTAGAAACTTACCCGAGATAGATTCTGACTTTCGTCAGAATGACGGGAGGCTGGCTTGGTGCTCGAGTTTCTCTCCTAGTCACCCAAAACTCCTAGTCATCCCAAACTCCTCGTGACCCCAAACTCCTCGTGACCCAAAACACTTAGTCATCCTGAACTTGATTCAGGATCTTTCCCTAAAGTTCCACTCAAAAAACCACATAGACCTTTTTTTACAGACACACTCAAAATGGATTCCGACTTTCGTCAAAATGACAGCAGAATGGGTTTTACGTTTTTGATTGTTAGGTAATGCATCGTCTTGAGTTTTTGATGCTCCGTTCAAGTATGCATAGTCTTTTCTACCAATACTCTGGCGCATCAAACGACCTTGGGCAAAGTAACTTACCGTATAATTTTTCAAGCAAACCCTCTTTAAACTCCATAGCTTGCCAACCATATGGGCGCGCCAATTTTTGTGGTGCTTCAATTCGGTGTTCTCGAACGAAACCGGCTCGCCCATAATAATCTGGGTTGCCATAAACCACGGCAAAGTCAGCTTGAGCTTGTTGCACTTCGTTTAAACCGCACTCAATGAGTTCACTGCCGAACCCTTGCTTTTGAAAATCCGGAACAATGGCCAAGGGGCTTAACATAAAGCCACGATATGGTTGGCTCTGGGTTTTCACACTGACCGGCGTGAACAAAATATGCCCTATTAATTTTGATTCGATTTCTTTAACCAAAGAGACCCAAGGCTTTGCACTAGAGTCTTGGTAAAGTAATCGCACAAGGTTTGCCACCGAGTCTCCTTCTGCCTCGCCAAAGGCTGCTCTGTGCAATTGCAAAATACTTGGCGTATCAAGCGTATTTGAAGGTCGGATCATGTTTTAAGAAGAGGTATGACTCGCTAATTCAATGGTAAATACCATACCGGATTTTCACTCCATTGCCACTGCAATCGACTCATACTCACGATCCCAAATTTAAAAATGGGCAGTTGATGCCTGAGAAAACTATGAGCTATTCACTGCATATGCAAGAGCAGTTTCAAACGCATCGCCGCGCCGAGGATGTGTTTGATTACATCGTAGATTTTTCGCGAATCGATGAGTGGGATCACAGCATTGTTGATGCTAAGAAGATTTCCGATGGGCTAATTGGTGTTGGCACGATTTTCGATGTTACCTATAAAATGGGGCTGCGTAAGGTACCCATTCAATATAAGGTCAGCGAGTATGAGCCACATAGCAAGGCCGTACTGGTAGGTGAAAGTGATAACTTTACCGCCATCGACACGGTTACGATCCAACCCAAAGATGACCCCGACGCACAAGGATGCCAGGTTACGTGGGATGCGCACATTGAGTTCCGTGGTGCTGCGGCCAAACTCTTGCCCTTAATGAAAAACAAAGTAGAACAAGCGGGCCGAAAGACGATTCAAGACCTGGCATTTGCTTTGGATGATAACTTTGCTTTGCCAAAGCCCTCAGGCTTACAAAAACTGGCCGACAAATTAGTGATCCCCGGTATGGCTGGCTTTACCAAATTTGGTTATCGCCAGGCCAAAAAACGCTGGCAACCAGTGACGCGTTCGGTCAAAGGCAAACATATAATTGTTAGCGGGGCGACCTCTGGTTTGGGCTTGGCTACGGCCTTAGATCTCGCTGCGCGCGGAGCGCATCTAACACTGGTGGCACGTGACGAAAGTAAAGGGCAAGGCGTGGTCGATCAAATAAAACGTCAAACCGGCAACACTCACATCGCGCTCGAAATTGCCGATCTAAGCCTGATGGCGAACGTAAAAGCACTGAGCCAACGCTTATTAGAAAAAGGCGACGCCATTGATGTTCTCGTCAATAACGCTGGTGCTTTATTTAATGAGTACCAGGTCACATCTGAAGGATTCGAAAAAAGCTTTGCCCTATTGTTGCTCAGCCCATATTTGCTAACCGAAGCACTGCACCCTATGTTGGTAAAGGCCGGCAATGCAAGAGTGATCAATGTGTCTTCGGGCGGCATGTATGCAAAGCGCATTTCGATCAACAATCTACAAACCAAAGAAGAAGGCTATCGCGGCACTGGAGCTTACGCCATGTGCAAACGCGGTTTGGTCATTATGTCGGAACGCTGGGCGGAAAAATGGGCCAGCGACAACATCAGCGTGCATTGCATGCATCCGGGTTGGGCGGCAACGCCGGGCGTTGAATCGTCTCTGCCAACCTTCAATCGAATAATGAAGTACAGTTTGCGCTCTTCTGAAGAAGGCGCCGACACCATCACCTGGCTGGCGTGTGCCAACGAGGTTGACGACGCAACGGGTTTATTTTGGTTGGATCGCGTACCGCACACCACGCATTTGTTTAACTCCACGCGCGAGAACGATGCGCAACGAGACCAGCTAGAACAGACTTTGGAAGCTTATAAGCTCAAGCTCTGGCAATAAAACCGCTCGCGTTATAGTGTGTACTTCTTAAGTGGCCAAGCACTGCAACGTTCCGCCGTTATCAACGCCGTTTTATATGCTCAGACCCTTCCTATATTGCCTACTTTTTCTGACCTTGCAGCCTCTGGTTTATGCTCAGGCAGAGACCAAAGATCAAGAAATTGCGTTTTGCTATAGCCCCACACAAGTAGATGTGAGCTATCAATCAGTGTTAGATCTTCCCACGGTGGCCGCCGACAACACGGTTTTTTATGGACCAGACCCACTTCAATTTGGCGAATTGTGGCTACCAAAATCAGGGCTAGAATCTGCACCCCCATTGGTCGTGTTGGTTCATGGCGGATGCTGGCTCAATGCATTTGATGTGAACCACATCCGCGGCTTAGCAACGGCCTTAGCCAGCTCCGGTTATGCCGTATGGGCATTGGAGTATCGTCGAGTAGGCGATGATGGCGGAGGCTGGCCCGGCAGCTTCGACGACATCAGTCTGGCGCTTGATAAGCTAGACCTTCTAGAAAAGTACAACCTTGATACCAATAGAGTCGCTCTGGTAGGCCACTCCGCCGGTGGGCACTTGAGCATGCTTTACGGCTCTTTGCCAAGAGCAAAAACAAACCTTAAGGCCGTGATTGGCCTCGCTCCGATTCTCGATATTAAAATCTACAGCCAAGGCGAGAACAGTTGTGAAATCGCGACACCCAAATTTATGGGCGGCACGGCGAGTGAAAAAGCCCGCGACTACGACGCGGCAACCCTCGTGGCTAAAACCGTGCATCCCAAATCAATAATCATCCATGGAACCGCCGACTCGATTGTCGACCCAGCTCAAGCAAAGGCTGTCAATAGCGCACAAGTGACACTGATCGATGGCGCAGGGCATTTCGATATGATTCATCCACACACTCTTGCCTTTAGTGAGTTATTAAAGGTGCTCGCGCTAACCCTTTAAACCAAAATGAACCCACCGATTTCGATAATTGAATCAGACGACAACGATCCGATCGGTGGCGCTCGCTCCAAATTCGAGATACCAGACGGAGTCGTATATCTGGATGGCAATTCTCTAGGCCCGGTTTGCTTGCCAGCAAAACGCGCACTTCAAAAAGCGCAACAGCAGTGGCAGCAAGACCTTATCGGCAGTTGGAACCAACACAGCTGGATTGATCTACCCAGCATTGTTGGTGAAAAAATCGCACCCTTAATTGGTGCTCAAACGGGGCAAGTTATTTGTTGCGATTCCATTTCTGTGAATCTATTTAAATTGGTTGCCGGCGCATTAAAAATGCAAGGCGGGCGCACCACAATTGTCTCTGAGACAGGCAACTTCCCCACTGACCTGTATATGCTTGAAGGCTTACAGTCGTTGCTCGGACATGATCGTTTACGCATTAAATTGGTTGACACCAATGACCTAGAATCGGCCATTGATGAGACCGTAGCCATTGTGATGTTGACTCAGGTCAATTTTAAAACAGGCGCCAAACACGACATGGCCAAAATAAACTCGATCGCTAGACAACACGGCGCTCTAAGCCTATGGGATCTCGCGCACAGCGCTGGCGCATTTGCAGTAGAGCTCGATAGTAGTGGAGCCGATTTCGCTGTTGGCTGTGGCTACAAATACCTAAACGGTGGCCCCGGCGCGCCTGCGTTTGTTTACGTGGCAAAACGGCATCACGGTCAAGTTCAGCAACCCTTAAGCGGTTGGATGGGGCATAAAAACCCATTTGCGTTTACTAACAACT
Organism: uncultured Arenicella sp.; assembly: GCA_937922925.1. Lineage (GTDB taxonomy): Bacteria > Pseudomonadota > Gammaproteobacteria > Arenicellales > Arenicellaceae > Arenicella. The sequence continues at coordinate 14,928 of CALAKU010000013.1, forward strand.
ACCAAGCCAATGAAGGCGTCGCTTCGTTCTTAAGTGGCACGCCGTCTATCTTAGCAATGGCAACATTGAATGGCGCATTAGATCTCTTTGACGGCATTGATTTACAACAGGTGGAACAAAAATCACTGGGGCTACAAAAAGCGTTTCTTGATGGGCTGGGCGAGCCTCTTTCGCAACTGCAACTTATTACCTCGCTCACTCAAGCCCACGGAAGTCAACTCAGCTTTGCACACGAAGAGGCTTATGCCATCGCGCAGAATTTGATTAGTGATAATGTCGTTGTTGACTTCAGAGCACCTAACATCTTAAGAGTGGGTTTTGCACCGTTGTATTTACGCTTTTCAGATTGTTGGCAGGCCGGAAAAATATTGGGCCAAATTTTAAACTCTAAGAGCTATCTAAAACCAAGGTTTAAACATCGACAAAAAGTGACTTAGATAATTTCTCTATCGCCGTCAACTTCAAAAAACTGTCTGATCGATGCACGCTTGCCTAGCTAGGGCAGAAGAACTATTGCGGGGCCTGTATAACCACTTCTGAATTTTCTTGTGAGAGCGTCCTAACAAAAAAAGTGCTGGCTTTTTCTGCTCGATCTGCTTTGCGTAAATGCATATCAAAAAAGGCCCCTGTGGCAATTCTTGTAAACCATTGTTGCTTTAAGCCGTTCATGGCTTCACCTGGCAGATCTGGGCACGGTGGCGGTACGACGATGTCTTGAATCACGTTTTGAGTATTGGGTAAAACCTTGCTCCAGCGGTCTGGTAGATCGAGCTGGGTTAGCATTCGATCCATTAAAGCGCAGCCTAAATCGTCGGGATTGTTCATCCAGCGAATTGGATTACCGACATTTGCAAAACCGAGATGTGAACCTTTGTCGAGGCTTAGAAACCAACCTTTTGGATGGCGTGCTTGAACCTCGGTGGCATTTGCAGCCTCTGGCACAACTCGGTCGAGCGTGCCTGTAAAAATTAATGACGCGACCTCGTTATTGCTTGCGTAGAAGTTGTCGCTAAACGCCTCCAAAGGTGGAGCCAACATCACTGCGGCTTTGATGCGTTTGTCTTGAAAATCAGGATGAAACGAGACTAGGGCCGTGGTGAGCCCTCCCAACGACAAACCGTAGGCACCCACTTGTTGGGTATCTATACGTTGATACAGAGGATGGTTCGCATCACTATTGAATTCAGTGAGCTTGTCGATCACGGCGCTCACATCGCCGGGCTGATTGGCTATGTCTAAAAGCTGAGGTGAACCCGCCGGTGAACGCATGTTGCTTAATGGAAAGTTTACGGCGGCAACCACATAGCCATTGCGTGCAAGGTATTGCGCGATATGCCTTGAGCCTTTGTGATAACTGCCAAAACCATGGCTGAATACAAGCAATGGATGCTCGGTTGATTCGCCTTGAGGAAACCAAATGGTGCCCTTCAAAGTTCGTGAGCTTGCGCCCTCAAATTTTCCTAAAGCGGGAGTCGCCCGCGAGGTATCTTCGAACTTGAGTTTCATGGAACCCAATTCGAACTCAGCGCGCTCGAGTTGAGCAAGCGACTCGGAATCTTGTGCAAATTGAGAGGGCGCATTAAGAGCCCACAAAATCCCCAACACACCAACAACAAGCAAGAGAGCTGCCAGCGCCCATTTAATGACGTTCTTTATTATTTTCATGGCTTGAGTCTATCACCAATGCGATGTGTTTGATTGCAACAGGTTGGTCACTTGCCTGAGGTGGTCTAGAGTATTATTGGCCCAACTCCGTTGATGACTGCATCAATGTAAACCGTATTTCGAACGCCAGTGATAAACGATCAATGCCGCCACGATCATTTCTAGCCAACTTAGTGGCAAGGCAATGATGAGTATTTCGATTGTGGCGAGATTCATATTAAATAGGCCTAGCCAAAGGATGCCAAAGATCGCTAACCAAACGCCGCTGCCTGCTAGCAAAGCGATTTTCTGTTTGTTCCCAAAGTAATCCAACGCTATCCAAATAAAACCAGTAACGACACAGACTAAGATAGTGTCCCAAACGCCCCAAATCAAAAATACTGGCAAACTCATGGGCGCCACATCGGCGACGCCCGCTAAGCTTTCTCGCATCATTGGCATCACGAACACAAAGTATCGAAAAACCTCAGAGGCATTGATCCATATTGCATTACACAGTAACGCCAGCCAAAGTGCTTTTTTGAAATGAGGGTTTACGGTTGAATTATTCATTGGGCCAACCTCATCTGTATTAGTGACATAAATGAAAAGACGGTCGCCCGCAGGCTAGACGCGTCAGAGCTAACTCGAGAAGCAGACCAGAGACCTTGGGCGAACACCGTCAGCGTTTGCGCAAGCACACTAAGATCGCTGTCTGTAAGACTACTGGTTTGCCGTTTTAGAACACTCAGAAACCCTTGGTCTAAACGCCGGTTATGAAACTCCACTTGATTGAGAATTTCGCGATCACCGTCGGCTATTTCCGTCATGGTATTTGCTATCAAACAGCCTGGGCCGGGCAAGCCCGTTTGTTCAGCGAGTGAAATCTGATGCTCAAAGTAGCGATAAATAGCCTCGATTGTGGCGTTTTCTTGCTCCACTTGTTCGAAGGCGGGCGAGACAACGGTTTGTTGATACGCGTTTAAACTGGCGAGAAACAATGCTTTTTTATTGCCAAAATCGCCATAGATTCCATGCCGACTGACCCCAGTGGCCTGCACCAAATGGTCCATAGAGGTGTTTGAATAGCCCCTGCTCCAAAATACCAGCATTGCCGATACAGCCAATGAGTCTTTACTATGCGATTTAATTTTCGGCATAGACTTACCTTAACAGAACGATCATTCTGCTACAAATCATAATCAAGAAATAGTCTGCTTATGATCGAACTGCTATTCTGATGGGGCGACAAACGGCGAGCCGGAACAATCATCTAATGATTTTTGCTCAAGCGTTCTTAAAATTTTCTGCCTTCGGCGTAACGATGGCATTACTTGTGCTGCTGATACGAGATGGGCGGCGGCTATCTGTGTTTCCCTACGCAGTACTATTATTGCTAGCCCTAAGCTGTTTATTACTTACTACTGGCCACACCTCCATCGCGATCAATCCGCCATGGGCAATTCCGCTTCGACTGTTCGATATATTCAGTATTGTGTTTGTGTGGTGGTTTGCCCTGGCACTTTTTGAGGATGGCTTCAAGCTGCGGTGGATTCATTATTTGGGCGCGATCTGCTACGGCCTAATACTTGCCTTCGATCGCACTGCCTATTATGGATTCCACGATGGTTGGCTACCCAACATGGCCTATCTCTCAACCGCCATTGCAGTGCTTATGATGCTGCAAATAGGCTGGGTAGCCTTAGTTGGGCGACAAGACGACCTTGTTGAAGCGCGTCGGCGAATGCGAGTTCGTTTTGCAATCAGTTTGGGGTTGTTGATTATTGTTACCTCGATGATGGAGCGCCTCGCAAAGCCATTGGGCTACTCGCCGTTTTTGTCGATGCTCGTTATTTATGCTGTCTCATTGCTTCTAGGGCTGTGGGCGATACTTTGGTTAACGCGCCTACAAGCCGAGTCTTTAGACTTTCTCGCCGCACATGAAAAATCGCCAGCACCAAGCATTACCGAATCGAGCGACTATCAACGGCTCATACACTTTTTAGAAATCGAAAAAGGCTATCGCGACAATAACCTCAGTATTGGCAAATTAGCTGAAGCCATCGATTTACCACCGCACCAATTGCGCCAGTTAATCAATCAAGGTTTGGGTTATCGAAATTACACGGCCTTTTTAAATCACTTTCGATTACAAGACATAAAACAGGCCTTGGCCGACCCTCAACAGATCAAAACACCTATCTTAACCATCGCATTAGACGCCGGGTTCTCCTCACTCGCGCCGTTTAATCGCGCATTTAAAGAAGCCGAGGGCCTTACGCCCACTGAGTTTCGCAAGCAAGCGCTAGAACAAGGCCGTTAAACTCTGTTCGATTTAAAAAAAAGCTGTGCAATTTTGAAAATGCACACAGGTTTCTGTTTTTGCGCAGCTTTTTAGGCTCCATTTTTCTACAGTAAGTTCGTCATCAAAGATCGCCCCGATGGGGCTGGAGCCTAATGTGGAATTTATCTCTCAAGTAATTAACACCTTTATCAACAACCTTGGCGGTTTCATCATGGTCGACGGCATGCGTTATCTAATCGGCGCAGGCGGCACATTTCTCATTGTGTGGGTTTTGCTTGGCGGCCTGTTAGCCTCGCGGCGCATCCGCAAGCCCCTACCAGCAAAACTGCGGAACAAACAAATACTCAGAGAATTGCGCAACTCCGGCCTCAGCATTTTGGTGTTTGCCATTGCCTTCAGTATTACCAATTCCGCCCTAGAAGCGATGTTTGGAGGCCCCGTATTTAAAATCTACTCGGACATCGCCGAATATGGTTGGCCATACCTCATCTTCTCAGTGGTCTTATGGACAATCGGTTTAGACACTTACTTTTATTGGTCGCATCGTTTTATGCACCTGCGCAAGACCTATAAGTTCTTTCATCTAGAGCATCATAAATCGCACAATCCAACACCGTTTACCGCCTACTCGTTTGCACCCCCCGAAGCCATCCTGGTTTACCTATTTGTTCCAGCGTTCTTTTTCTTTATCCCTATGCACGAACTCGCGTTTACCGCCGCCATGCTCACTCAAATTATTCGCAATGGAATTGGTCATTGTGGCTACGAGATATTCCCACGGGGTTGGGTAGATAACCGCTTTTTAGACTTGTTCACAACCGTCACACACCACGACCTACATCACGAAAAAGGCAACGGCAATTTCGGTTTCTACTTCACCTTTTGGGATCGAGCAATGGGAACCGAACATGCAGAGTATAAAGATCGCTTTCGCAAAGCCACAAACAGCACGCCATTGCTGAAAGGATCATTGCTAAACAAAATCGGAGTACCTGAGTAAGCGATAGGCAAAACCAGGCCGTAAGCGCTGAAGACAATCAACCAAGCCATTTGATTCAAGCGGTTAAGTTAATTATATTGATTGCACGAACAATAAATATACGGAATCGAATGTCCACATATTTAAATATCGCGACATTCAGTCGTATATTAAGCTGTTATGTAGAAATAATCTAGACCATGCTCAAACGAAACGAATACCATACTGCTCATCAGTATTCTTCTATTCATCGCAAGCAAATACTTGCTAGCGATTTGTGTGGCTGTTTCTATTGTTGTGAAACATTCAAACCATCTTCGATCAACGAGTGGGTTGATGAAGATGATAATGAGATTGGTCAAACGGCATTGTGCCCGCGTTGTGGGATTGACTCAGTCATTGGTGACGACTCAGGTATAGAATTGTCAAAAGAATTTCTCAAAGGCATGTATCAGGTCTGGTTTGTTTAATGTATCTCTCGGCACTAAATCTACATAACAAGTCCCACAATGTCTGCGCGCCTGCGGCCCGCATGGACGCCGCTAAGGCGCGGCGCCCATTTGAAAGGCGTTAGTTGCACTCAATTTGCATGGTTCGTGGCATTTGGTATATTTTGCGAAGTAAATAAACA
>CALAKU010000014.1 GCA_937922925.1 uncultured Arenicella sp.
AGTCGCTGTTGCTGGGTTGGCTCGAAATCCTGCTGTTAACCTAGTGTCGATGGCCCTGTGACGGCCCGCATGGAATGCCACAATTCGCCAAATACAGACAGTTCACATCTCTTTACTCATTTCCTTTTCATTCCTTAATTCTTTGTCATCGTTTTGTAACGAAACCAACACAGAATAGCTCTCGAACCGCAACTGCGCGGGGACAAAGTAAGAGAACGCTCATTTGTTCGAGCAAAAACTAAGCAACCTCCTTCATCAAAGAGGCTTGAGTTAAATGAAAATGAAATTAGTCGCGGCGTTGATTGCTGCAAGTGCCTTGGCCTCAAATACAGCCAACGCTGAAGTAAAAGTGTCCACCAAAGGTGGTTTAAAAGTGACCAGTGGCGAGCACGAAATCAAAATTGGTGGTCGTATTCAATACGACTACAATCGCTCTGAGCTTAATGGCGAAACCGACGAGGACGAGTTTGATGCTCGTCGAGCGCGCTTGTTTGTTAGCGGTAAAGTTGGTCAAGACTGGGGCTACAAAGTTAACTGGAATGTTGATGGTGACGGTTTTGAAGATTTGTACTTGCGCTACAATGGGTTCGGTAAAGGCGCCATTGTCACCGTCGGTAATCAGCATCAGGCGTTTACTTTATCCCAATTGATTTCATCAAAAGACGTCGGAATTTCAGAGCGACCGGGCATTGTAGAGCGATACTTGATTGGTCGGCGCGAAAGCGTACAGTTGCATGGTGATTTCGACAAATTGCACTACGCAGTCGGCTTATTCACTGAAGAAGACTCGGACGATTCAAATGGTTTTGCTGGTCGGGTTGCCTATGCGCCGATCAAAAATGATCAAAACACCATTCACCTAGGATTTTCATACAAAGATACCGAAGAACAAGATGGCTTTGGCGTAGAATTTGGTGCGGTTTCTGGGCCATTCCACCTACAAAGTGAATATTTCAGCGCCGATGAAGTTAACGGCGATGGCGGCGAAGACGACATCGATGGTTACTACGTGCAAGCGGGCTATTTCATAACGGGTGAAAAGCGCCCATATAAAAATGGCACCTTCAAGCGTCCAAAGCCAAATAGTAAGCGCGGTGCCTGGGAGGTTGTGGCTCGCTATGAAGACGGTGATGGTGGCTTCGGCGATATCGAATTAGGTAATACCGATGCGACTTCCTATGCCTTAGGTGTTAACTATTACGCAACTCACGCGGTGCGCATTAACGCTAGCTATCAAGCAGGCGAGAGCAACCTAAACGACGATGATGGCAGTGAATTTCGAGTGAGATTCCAAGTCGCTTTTTAGTTGAAAATCTCAACTATTTAAAAAGCCGGAGCCGAATTATTGGTTCCGGCTTTTTATTGTCTGCTTTTTGTTGGCCTATTGATTTGTTGGTCTAGCTATTTATGAGTCGGTGAATTTGGCCAATCGGCCTTTCGAGATCGGGCGCGGTTCAGTACACTAGCGCCACTTTAATTGGCCGACGTTTCCAAAGGCTTTACCACTATGATTTCTACTTCTAACGTCACCATGCAATTTGGTGATAAACCGCTCTTTGAGGATATTTCAATCAACTTTGGCGATGGCAATCGTTATGGTTTGATCGGTGCAAATGGCAGCGGTAAATCAACCTTCATGCGCATATTAGAAGGCTCCCTCGAACCAAGCAATGGTTCGGTTTCGGTTACGCCGAATGAACGCATCGGCAAGTTAAATCAAGATCAATTTGCCTATGAAGAATTCAGCGTGGTAGACACTGTGATCATGGGATACCCCGAGCTATGGGAGGTCAAAAAGGAGCGAGATCGTATCTATGGTTTGGCAGATATGACCGAAGAAGATGGCATCAAGGTTGCCGAGCTTGAAATCGAGTTTGCCGAGATGGACGGCTATACCGCCGAAGCACGTGCAGGTGAATTACTGATGGGCGTGGGCATACCTGTTGATCAGCATTTTGGCCTAATGAGCAAAGTTGCGCCTGGCTGGAAGTTGCGTGTACTGCTCGCGCAGGCCTTGTTTTCTGATCCAGACATTTTGTTGCTCGACGAACCAACCAATAACCTAGATATTCATACTATTCGTTGGTTAGAAAAGATGCTGCAAGAGCGGCGTAGCACAATGGTGATCATCTCCCACGACAGACACTTCTTAAACAGTGTTTGTACGCACATGGCCGATTTAGATTATGGCGACATAAAATTGTTTCCAGGAAACTATGATGAGTACATGACGGCGGCGGAAATGGCGCGCGAGCGCATGCATGCCGAGAATGCCAAAAAGAAAGCTCAAATCGCCGAGCTGCAAACCTTTGTCAGCCGATTCTCGGCCAACGCGTCTAAGGCCAAGCAGGCGACCTCAAGACAAAAGCAACTCGATAAAATTCAGCTAGAGCAAATAAAGCCCTCGAGTCGAGTAAATCCGTTTATTCGTTTTCAACAAGATAAAAAGTTATTCAGGAATGCATTAGAAGTCGAAGGGCTTTCAATGAACTACGAAGAGCCTTTGTATCAAAGCCAAACCTTTAATATCGAAGTGGGCGAGCGCGTCGGGATCATCGGCCAAAATGGTGTGGGTAAAACCACCTTGCTGCGTAATTTACTCGATGAAGTGGCGCCCAGTGCTGGCGGCTCAAAATGGTCGGAGAATGCAGAGATAGGCTATTACGCGCAAGATCACGCCAGCGATTTTGAGGTGGATATGACTGTTTATGATTGGATGTATCAATGGCGTAAAAACGACGAAGACGAACAATTCGTGCGAGGGATTTTGGGCAAATTACTGTTCTCAAAAGACGACATCAAAAAGCCGGTTAAGGTACTCTCTGGCGGCGAAAAAGGGCGCATGCTGTTTGGCAAAATAATGATGCAACGCCCTAATATAATCATTATGGACGAGCCGACTAATCACTTAGATATGGAGTCTATTGAATCACTAAATTTGGCCCTTGCGAATTACGAGGGCACCTTGTTGTTCGTAAGCCACGATCGAGAGTTTGTGAGCAGTTTGGCGACACAGATTTTTGAAATCGAAGGCGCGTCGATAGAAAGGTTTGTTGGTGGTTATGAAGACTATCTGAGGTTCAAAGATGCCCAAGCGGCTTAATTACGCTGCCGTCTGATCTGCGTGGAGTTAGTTTCAAGCAGCCAAAGATCGCGGTCTATTTTTTTATGCCGCCAGAAAAGGTTTTGGTTACCCAAAAGCGCAATTCGGTATCGGCCGCGGCATCACTGATACCGAACAACGTACCAGCAAAAACTGACCAACCGCTTTTCTTACCAAATTTTCTAACATAAAAAGGGCCGACTGAATGGTTTTGTTCGTCGAAGCTTAGGCTATCTTGGGTATTGCCGTAGTTGTTAAAAAGTTCGACGCCAAAGTTACCGACTTGCGTGGTTTTCCAGATATTAGCCCGAGTTTGAAATACGACGCCATCGGCCGCGCCGCTGCCAACTTGGGCCGACAGTAAGGTCAAGAAGCGAGCGTTCCAGCTTTGATTCCATTTAAACTGATTGATCCAGTTAAAGCCCAATTGCCCTGGGCGACCCGCGTCGCTTAGTCGCGCGTCGAAGCGGACGCCGCCTTGATAATTTTCGCGTTGTGCTGTTTGCCAAAACAACTCGGCTTGCAAAAAATCAAAGTCGAAATCTGAATTTGCGGTGCGTCGGCCTTGGCCTAGAATGCGCCACATAAAATCGTCGTTAATCGCCTGTTGATAGTGCAGTCGTTGCGCAACCCTGGTTTCGCCAGCTGCGTTATCCGGGTCGACGGTAATTCGATATTGAAAGGAGCGGTGCCCTTCATTAACTGTTGGTGGAAAAACGCCACCGGTATTTTGGGCAAAGCTTAGTGAGTTAGTGCCTAGGCCTACGATAAGCGCCAGAAGGAAAAGAGAGCATCTTTGCATGGTTCGATCTTATGTTAATTGTTTTTTAGAGCCAAATTTGAACGTAGGAGAAACAAAAACCAGTCGCTCATTGAAATAGCAAAAAAAGAACGTAACACAGCTCAAAAAATGAGCTGTGAAAAGGTCAAACCTTCGAAACATTGCATTCGCATTAGACTCAGTGGCGAATGGAGCCTGGGGCTAACCCCGCAAAGTTTAATTGACCATATTCTGCGCGCGATTGAAAACCGACTACTTTGCGTTTTTCGACTATGATTGAAGGAAGAAAATCGCCCTCTATGAGTTCTTAGATAATTTGGGTTTATAAAGTGACCAAGTTTTCTATGCGTGCAGAGTTAATTCTGAGGTAGAGTTGACTATTTCCACCACTAGCGTAAAACCCGTTCGCTTACAAAGAGCAATAAAAAAGAGCAATAAAATTAGAATAAGCACGGCAAATGAAAGCATTTGAAATAGACAACAAAAAGACCATCCTGTTTTACTTACACGGCTTACGCGGCCATGCTTTTGCGCAAGAATCCTCCTTGCGGCATATGCTGCGTAACCTTGGCGTTAGTATTATTTCTCTCGAGCTGCCAGGTCATGGTGCCGATGCTAAAGCCGAGCACTGCATGGTGCCAAAGTTTCGTAACTTGGTGGCTGATATGGTCGGCGAAATGAAACGTCGATCCATGGGGGCTGAGCAAGTGATGTTGATGGGCTACTCTTTCGGAGGGGCTTTAATGACTCTTGCGGCCCATGCGCTTGAGCAAGATGTACAGTTCAAACCCAAAGTCGCTGGGGTAGTTGGTATTAGCACCGCTTTTGACGTGGCGCACAATGTTGCGCGTTGGCAAGTTGCCTTGGTCGGTGCAATTGCGCCAGTCTCCCGATTTTTGTATAAGTATATTCCCGATTGGAGCCGCTTTGTCACCATTCGAGAGATGAATATTTCGCTTATCTCAGCAGAGCCCGCCGTACAAAAATCCATTGAAGAAGACGAGCTGGTTTACAAAGGGCGAATTCCTTTAAACACCTCTGCACAAGTTTATAAAGCCGGTTTAGTCGCCGCAAAGCGTGTGAATCAATTGCACGCATCGGTATTATTGGTGCATTCAAAAGACGACGACATTGCCTTGGCGCCCAAGCCAGAAAAACTCAAACCGCACATCACTCTAAAATTATTTAAGCAGTTGCGGCACAATTGTATTGACGGCACTAGTCGAGAGGCCGTGGTCGCTCGAAGACAGATGGTGAGATTTATATCCGATAAGTTATAGTAAGCGCGGAGCCAGAGTCGGTCGCTAGGGTACCTGCCTAGCCCATCAATTTTAAAGAGAACACTATGCAAGCTGAAAAAATCCGTTGCGCCAATGATTTGGCTTTATTTGAGAAACTCAAAGAACAGCGCGATGTCAAACGTGTAAACCAGCAAATCGAGCGCCACGAAGCCGAGGGCCCCGCGGGCATTCGGCGTAATTTACTGGCAACCTCGGTGCGGCTAACCAAAGGGATGTCGCCTGAGATTGCCTCGATGGCCGATGAATGCGTCGAAAAGCTCGGAGTCGAGCTGCCACTGGAACTCTTTGTATATTCCAGCCCACAGTTCAATGCCGCCTGCTTCAAGCCAGAGGACGATCGGCTTTACGTGATGTTCTCTAGCAGCCTACTCGAAGGTTTTACGTCTCAAGAACTTAAGTTTGTGATGGGTCACGAGCTCGGTCATCACGTGTACGATCATCATGCGATACCAATTGGCTATTTACTTAGAGGCAAACAACGGCCTGACCCTCAATTGGCCTTAGAACTATTTGCTTGGTCGCGTTATGCTGAGATATCCGCTGACCGGGCGGGGGCACACTGTGCGCAAGACATGGATGCGGTCGCCAGAGCTTTGTTCAAACTTTCGTCTGGTTTAACCAGCAAAATCGTCGAATTCAGTTTAGACGACTTTGTAAAGCAAGTGGATGACATGCAGTTAGCCGACCAAGAGCCCGGGCAGGGCGCACCTCAGAGTGATTGGTTTTCAACTCATCCGTTTAGCCCCTTGAGAGTAAAGGCACTAAAATTGTTCGAGCGCTCGGAGCTTTATGACGGTGCGAGCGGCGATTTGTCAAAAGAGAATCTAGAACTGGGAGTTCAATCGGTATTGAGCTTGATGGAACCCAGCTATCTGCAAGCAAAAACCGAAACCGCGGTTGCCATGCGGCGCTTGCTGTTTGCTGGTTTGATTGCGATTGCCGATGCCGACGAAGCTATCTCAAAAGAAGAGCTTGATGTGTTTGCTAAATTTTTTGGTAAATACGCATTCACCGACAAGTTAGATATTGATAAAACCAAAGCCACAGTCGAAGATCGTGCCAAAGAAGTGCTCGAAAAAGCCTCCGAAACTCAGCGCATGCAAGTGCTGCACGATATGTGTGTCATGGCTCAAGCCGACGGTGGAATGAAACCTGCTGAGAGAGCGGTGTTAGATAAAGTGGCTGATAGTTTGAGTATTCCCACCGCTTTTGTCTGTCAAGCGATGGACGCCGCACAAGACCTCGACTAGTTTTAAGTTTTCGATCTGCCCAGTTTTATTGTTCGTCAAGCGCGCTTGTACAGAAGGAGCTGCTTGCTATACATAAGAGCTATAAGCAAAGTCAAAACCGTTATTTTTACGAGTTTGCCCAAGTCTTTATACTCGTCTTGGAGATTAATGTAGCGCTGTGAGGGCGGGGCATGACGAGTGCAGTAAAGGTAAAGGCAATAACGAAAGATGAGGCAGGCTTGGTTTTCACCAGTGCGGCTGATCTTGTGTCTCTAAACCAACGTTTCAAAGCAAAGAAGCCGAGCGAGATAATGCGGTTTACGGTTGAGCACGCTCGTACCCCGGTTGTGTTCACCAATTTTCGCCCGTTGGCTGTTGCGTTTTTGCATTTGGTGACTCGGGCCGCGCCCAACATACCGGTTATTTGGGTTGATCATGGTTTTAACACTCCCGCGACCTATCGGCATATTGAGACGGTCGTTGATCATCTCAATCTGAACTTACAAGTTTATTCACCTAGAATGTCGGCAGCGCATTACACAGCAGTGCATGGGCCGATCCCGCCTTTGGATACACCAGAGCATGATCGTTTTTCTGAGATAGTGAAATTGGAACCATTTGCTCGGGCTATGAGCGAATGGCAACCAGATGTATGGCTGAATGGAATTCGCCATGATCAAAACGCGCATCGTAAAAACTTAGATGTATTTACCTTTGGGAGTCATTCAACGGTGCGAGTAGCGCCGATGTTTCATCTGCAAGAATTGGATGTTGAAGAATATATTTTCGATAACGAGCTGCCAGACAATCAAGACTATTTTGATCCAACCAAAGGCGAAGAGCATCGAGAGTGTGGGCTAATGATGCAAACCGGCTGATTCGTCTAGCCAAGCGGTGCTAAACTTCGCGCATGTCCGTTTGTGCGAATAAAACCAAAAGCGAAGGAAGATCGGTGCTCAGCGCCCCGCTTGACAGCGTGCGTTTGAAGTCATTGATCGACGCGCCTGAACTCGGCTTTGTTGAGGTATTCTCTGAGGTTGATTCGACTAATTCATATCTTTTGGCGCAGCCGATACACCGGCACGTGGCTCGGCTTTGTCTTGCCGAGGCTCAATCCGCTGGCCGCGGGCGGCATGGCAATACTTGGGTTTCGGCGCCGAATCAAAATGTCATGCTCTCTCTGAGTTGGGGTTTCAACGGTTGGCCGCAAAACCTAAGTGCTCTTAGCTTAGCGGTGGGGCTGGCTGTTGCCACGGTGTTGATTGAAGACTTCGAGGTCAATGCCAAGATCAAGTGGCCCAACGATATCTTAGTTGATGATGCCAAATTGGCAGGTATCTTGATTGATATTGCTGGCCACCAAGATTCGGATTGCCAGTTGGTGATTGGCCTCGGTTTGAACGTATGCCAACCCGATTGGGGAGACGACTTACCTTATCCTTGGGTCGATCTTGCATCATTGGGAATCGATGTCGACCGTAACCAGTTGGTGGCTAAAATTGTTAGGGCCTTATTGCTGGTGCTCGAAGCGTTTGAGCGGCATGGTTTTGGCCCGATGATTGAGGCTTGGAATACTTTGTCGGCCTTTCACCAGCGCCGCGTTGCGGTTATCGGTGGTGAGCATGAGCTTCAGGGTGTTTTTCTTGGCGTGGACTCCGATGGAGCTTTATTGCTGCTGGACGATAATGGACAACATCAAAGGGTGAGCGACAGTAAATGCCATCTGAGATTGGTAACAGATCATGCAGCTTCTGATTGACCTCGGCAATACTCGAGTCAAGTGGGCCTTGTTGGATAGCGATGGTGCACTGATGAACGGTGGCTCTCAAGCTAATAGTGGTTTATTAGACAAAAGCTTAGTGCCTTTTGATGTTTCAAGTGCTGTGCTGTGTAGTGTGGCTAGCGAGCAATTAACTCAAAAGCACATTCATGCCATTAAATCCGGGTTTGGTTGCACTGTGAACCAAGTTAGAGTGAGTCGGCAATTTGAGGGGTTGCAAAACCGCTATCAAAGCGTCGATTCACTTGGCGTAGATCGCTGGGTTGCAGCGATCGGTGCGCGCGCACTTTACCCGCAAAAAAATTTGATCATTGTCGATGCAGGAACCGCTATCACTGCTGATTTGGTCTCAGCCGATTCTGAATTTCAGGGCGGCGTTATCGTGCCCGGCCTAAGATTGATGCTCGAAAGTTTAACTGGCAATACCGCGCAGGTTAAATCGGCTTGGTCTGGCAAGGCTCCGCTGATTGGGCGAAACACGCAAGAGTGTGTAAACTCTGGTGTGAGTAATGCGGTCGTTGGTGGCCTTGAACGCATCGTGAAGGCAATGCAAGAAAAGTATCCAGGTGAAACAGTTAAAGTGTTGGTTTGTGGTGGCGATGCCGAATGGTTATTGACGCAAACTGAGATGGTCATTGAGCACCAGCCGGACTTGCTATTCCTTGGTTTAATGCAGTTTGCTGATGCGGCTTGTCGGGGGAGAGGCTAATGCGGTTAATGTCATTTCTGATAGGCTTTTTGATTTTGGGTAATATTGCTCTCTTGGTTTGGCCACAAAAAAAGGATGCCGCGCCTCATTTGTCTACTATTCAAGCGGAAGTAAACCCGCACTTTATCCGCCTCAATAAAGAAATCGAAACGCGATTTTACAGCGAGATAACTCTGCCGATTGACAGTGAAGTCGATGCTGGTGCTGATGATCAAGATTCAAACATCGAGATAGGAGCGCAATCGTCAGTTCCGGCGATAGCCCCGAAGACAGTCAGGAATATAGCTCCAACGCCGCAGTCCAAGACCTCGGCATCCGCAAAGCAAGCTGGGGTATGTTATCGAGTCGGGCCGTTCACTCACAAGCCGAATTACGAACTTGCTCAAGCCGTTTTGTTTAATGCCAATATCGAGTATCAAAAATCGCGCCGGTCAAGCAAAGAATCCACCGTAACCCGCTTATATCTGGGACCGTTTAAACGCAAAGCCAAAGTTGAAGACATGAGAGTTAAGCTGCGTCGCGCAGGAGTGCTAGATCACTTCGTGCGCAAACAAGATGAGGCTTACATTATTTCTCTGGGTATTTACAGTTCAGAGCAATCATCGAATACCGCGATGCGCCTTTTTGAGGACAAGCTGAAGAAGGTAAAACGCCGCCAAGAGAAGGTTGTATTACCCGAAAGTCATTGGCTGCATTTTAAATTAGACAGCGATCAGTCTATGCGCCGCCAACTCAGTACGATTGATTGGGGCGAACCGTCGGCTAAGATGGGCTTATTTGATTGTTTAAAGAGCTAGCGGCGAACCAAAAATAAGCGCTGAATTTAGCTGAAAATATATTCAATTTTTTTTGCCGAATCGTTGTATTTGGTGTCGTCTGCCCCTAAAATGCGCGACCTAGCTTTGGCAAGCCTGCATAGCTCAGTAGGTAGAGCAACTGACTTGTAATCAGTAGGTCGTTGGTTCGATTCCGACTGCAGGCTCCATAGCTGCTTTTGTTGTTCCTTGCCAATTGGCATTAAGAACGTTTTTAAGAGCTAGTGTTTTAAGTTTTTTCTGGTGTCGTCGCTTTCGTTTAATATAGAAAGTGAGTTGTGACAATTAGCTAGTTTTAAAGCATGGTGGGGTGGCCGAGTGGTTAAAGGCGACGGACTGTAAATCCGTTCTCTCTGAGTACGCTGGTTCGAATCCAGCCCCCACCACCATTTAAGACAAGCCCGTCTTCGATCAGTAAGGTAACTCAGAAAAATCAAATAAGTTACGAAAAGAAAAACTGAGCAACTCAGAAAAAAACTGAGCAAATCAGAAAAGCAAAACGTCATCCTGACGAAAGTCAGGACCTCTCTATAAAAGTAGAGACTAATAACGCAGCTCAAGCGAGCCAAAGCGAGCGCCTGGTAAACAGCCTTGAGCTCAAGCGAGCCAAGGCGAGCGCCTGGTAAAAAGCCAAGCGGGTGTAGTTCAACGGTAGAACCTTAGCCTTCCAAGCTAATGATGTGGGTTCGATTCCCATCACCCGCTCCATTTGTGATGGTCGGTCGGAACGCACAGTAAAAGCGCCCGCGGCCCAAGCGAGCCAAGGCGAGCGTCTGGTAAAAAGCGTCTGGTAAAAAGCCACGCCTACATAGCTCAGTCGGTAGAGCACTTTCTTGGTAAGGAAGAGGTCACCGGTTCAATTCCGGTTGTAGGCACCATTTTTAGTCGTGGTGATTGCTCGCCATGACCTGCGGTTTTGATTGTTGTTTACTTGTCATTCAAAACTGATACAGAGCTGGGTCTATTGACTCGGCTCAAATGATTGCCGGTAATGGTTTGCATTGATCGGTATCAAATAAAGTTGGTAATTATTTAATCCATAAAAAGATAAATAGGTAACACTATGTCTAAGGAAAAATTTGAAAGAACCAAGCCGCACGTCAATGTAGGCACCATTGGTCACGTAGACCACGGTAAAACGACATTGACCGCTGCGATCACAAAATGTTTGTCAGAAGCATACGGCGGCGAAGCCGTTGAT
>CALAKU010000015.1 GCA_937922925.1 uncultured Arenicella sp.
TGTACCAATCTTCGAATTTACGAGATCGCAAACGTGTGCGGTTTGTACGCTCCCTGGCCGCCGCAGGCCTGGCTTTAGTGATCATGTTTACAGTTCACTTTGTCACGGTTGTTAGCCGCCTAGCGGGCTAATTTAAGCAAACCGATCCTTCTCAGCTTACCTATTAATTTGGCTTTCTAAGGTATTGATGTGTACCGATAACGCCGTCTTGAACGAGCTAGAATGTACCAAGTTTTTGCAATGACCCAAACAGAATAGAGTTTGGCGCTCCACGATTAACGAGTTTGGTCATTCTATTTTAATGTTAAGGTATGAATAATTGCTTAACTGAATCCCTACAATTTAAGCGTCTTACTTGAAAGTGGCTCAGCAAGATTTATAGCACGGAATGCCTTCAGGGATTTATTTAAAGCGAGGTTGACTACAAAGTATCGAACCTAAAGAGGCTATAGATAAATGACTGATCGACGTGGTTTTTTAAAACTTTCTGCATTAAGTGCCTTCGCTACAGTAGGCGCTCTTTCGTTCACCCCATCGCCACTTGTTGCTAATACAACGCGAGGGATCACCTTTATCCCTCATGCTGGCCAATACGGGGCGTTCTGGGCCATGATTAAAGACGGTAAATTTATTAAAGCCATTCCGCGTTCAGAGGTAGACCCAGCACCAACAAAAATGGTCACCGAGGGTGCTGTAAGCCGCACTTATCATAAGACCAGAGTTTTGTATCCGCACGTTCGCAAATCTTATTTAGAAAATTTGAATGGTAATCGCCGAACAGATCTACGCAGTCGAGAGGAGTTTGTGCGAGTCGATTGGGACACCGCTCTTAAGCTCACCGCTAAAGCAATTTTAGACACTATCGAAGAGCACTCAAACGAAGCGATATTCTCAAGCTCGTACGGGGCTTGGGCGCATGGCGGTGTTTTAACACCCAACGTTTTGCAGGGCCGTTTTTTTAACTTAGTCGGTGGAATGTCGGTAACTGTTGGTGATTATTCTGGTGGTGCAGCACAAGTTGCTATGCCACATATACTTGGCGATATGGAGGTTTATTCAAGACAAACATCTTGGTACCAAATACTCCAAAATACCGAGTTGTTTGTTCTAATTGGCGTTGATCCGCATAAGAATGGCCGAGCCGAGGGCCGAACAACTGAGCACTCTATGTACCCTCGTTGGGAAATGATTCGTGATGCCGGCGTAAAATTTATTTCGATCAACCCGCAAAAAACCACCACTGACGAGTGGCTACGCAGCGAATGGCTGAAAATCATTCCAAATACTGATACCGCTTTGTTTTTGGCGATGAGTCAATACCTAGTCGCACAAGGCAAACATGACCAGGCGTTTTTAGATAAATACACGGTCGGCGCGGATAAGTTCATCAACTACATAATGGGTAAGGATGACGGCCAAGCTAAAACCCCAGAATGGGCGGCTAAAATTACCGGTATCGACGCTGAAGAGATTAAAGCCTTAGCCGAAGAGTGCAATACTAAACGCACTCAACTCGCGGGCTCCTGGGCAATACAGCGCGCGCACCACGGTGAAATGGCATACTGGGCGATTATCTCTTTCTCGTGCGTCACAGGCCAATTCGGCTTGCCTGGCGGAGGTGTCGGTTTCAGTTGGCATTGGGGGCAGGGCGGAGCAATATTCTCACACGCAATCGTACCCGGAGGTCTTTCACAGGGGCGCAATCCAGCTAAGGGCATCTGCCCAGCGTCTCGAATTATCGAAATGTTGGAGAACCCAGGCGAGAAATTCACGCACAATGGCACCATACACACTTACCCAGATGTGCATATGGTCTATAACGCTGGCAACAACTTTGCATCGCATCAACAAGATACAAACCGCTTACAAAAAGCATTGAGAAAAGTTCACACGGTAGTCTGCCAAGACCCGTGGTGGACCGCATCGGCTAGGTTTGCCGATATCGTATTACCAGCAACATCGACCCTTGAGCGTGACGAAATCAGCTCAGGCGGAACTTATTCCAAAGATAAGGTATTTGCCATGCGTAAAGCGATTGAGGCATTAGGAGAGTCGCGAGACGACTTTGAAATCTTCAGAGGCCTCGCCAAGCTGTTTGACGTTGAAGAAGACTACACAGGCGGCCAAGAGCGCATGGACATCATCAAGACTTCGTACGCTAAATCTACTGCATCGACGATCAAATCGTTTGACGATTTTTGGCGCGATGGTATGGCTAAAGTTCCAACACCTATCGAAGAATACAACTGGGTACGCCACGGTGATTTTCGAACAGACCCTATTAAGAATCCATTAGCCACGTCATCGGGCAAAGTCGAATTGTATTGCCAAGATATCGCCGACATGAACGTGCCAGACTGCCCGCCAATGGCAACCTGGATTGAACCCGCGGAATACTTAGGTAATGCCGATAAAGGGCAAGTTCACGTGGTTAGCCCGCATCCATATAATCGTATTCATTCGCAGTTCGCTCAGGCTGATTTGCGCCACGAGATGAATGTAAAAGGTCGAGAATTTGTGCATATCAACACCGAAGATGCCAAGCAAAGAGGTATAAAAGATGGTGACGTAGTCGAGCTCTACAATAAGCGCGGTCACCTATTAGGTGGCGCAAAGGTTAGCAACGATATCATGCCAGGAGTAGTCTCAATCTATGAAGGAGCTTGGCTGTCTTGGGATTCTCGCGGTTGGTGCAACTCCGGCTCGGTCAATGTGTTGACCTCCAGCCGCGCCTCAAGCGGTTTAAGCCAAGCGACCACAGCTAACACCTGTGTTGCTTATTTGGCAAAAGCGAGTTCCTTTGAAGAGATAAACAGAGCGTATGAGCCACCTGAAATCGTCAAATCAAGCGTGAAGTTAACCGATCGGGATTTTAATCTCGATAGGCAAAATGGCGTAGTTGAAAGCAAATTGGAATCGCTCGAACCGGGTGCCAAGCTGTTCTATCAAAAGTGTTCACTGTGCCATGTTCCTCGTGACCCCGCTGGCCACACTATTCGCGAATGGGAAAGCATTACCAAGAGTATGTTTATCAATGCAGGCGCCACTCAGGACGAGCGAACCTTGATTTTAGACTTCCTTCGCAAGAACGCCAAAGACGCGAAGAAATAGGTGACAAAATGAGAACGATTAAAATTAGATTAAAGACTATAACGTTTAGCTTAGTCTTTATTTTATGGAGTCAACTAGCCCATGCTGAAACTGACTCCGAGAAGGCACGTATTTCACAACTAGAGACTCGCGTCTCGGATTTAGAGCGCCGCCTCGAAGCCGCCTTAGGTGTCATTGAAACGATGGCCTCCACACAAGCTGCCCCAACCAGCTCGGAGTCGGTAGCAGCGGCACCGACTGTGCCTGAGTTTGAAACTAAGAAACCGACAGAGTCGCTACCAGCATGGCTGCCGTCAATGGCCAACGCAGTAACGCCGTATCTAAGTGCAAGGGTTAGGGCAGTCAATTCGAATGACGATACTGTACTGCAAAACAGCGCATCACGCGGTGGATTCAAAATTCGCAGATCACTCAATAATAGTGTTAGCGCCATAGGCCAGCTTGAGTGGCAAATCAATTTAACTGACGACAACACTGTGTTCGCCCCAGACGACAATACCAACTCAGACATCACCAGTGTTGCAGGGGCAGATGCATTCGCAACTCGTCTAGGCTATATCGGCCTCGATTTTGGTGAAAACGGCAGGCTAACATTTGGCAAACAATGGGGTGCCTACGCCAATGTCGCTAACTTTACCGACCAGTTCCCAGTATTCGGTGGTGCAGCATCAGGAATTTATGCGACAGGTACTGATGGTGGTGCATTTGGTACAGGCCGTGCGGAACGTGCAGTTCAATATCAATTGTCGAGAGACAACTTTACCTTTACCGCGCAAACGCAA
>CALAKU010000016.1 GCA_937922925.1 uncultured Arenicella sp.
AGATGGTGATGCCGGGTGACAACATCAAGATGCAAGTTGAGTTGATTGCGCCGATTGCGATGGAAGAAGGTCTTCGTTTCGCGATTCGTGAAGGTGGCCGTACCGTTGGTGCGGGCGTTGTCGCTAAAATCAACGCTTAAGTCAAGATTTAGCCAAGGCTGAGCCAAGAAGTTTGAGAGTGAAGTCGCCGTTTCGAACCGCTTTTCAAACTTCTTGTTTGCCTTGCTTTATAGGGCTTTAGTGTAGGGATTATTTCCAATAATTCCATTTTTAAAACGCGTAAAAAGTCTACAATTATTTTGGTTTCGTCGGCTCCGAAATGGAGCCTTCAAAGAGGGCCAAGCTTCGCGAAACGCGCTGCATCGCAATCCTTCTAAAATAGCTGGATTAAGTTGGTGTGCTAATGTATATTAGCGCACCTTTTTGCGTATTTGCGTCTAATAATGCTAGCTAAAAGGCTGATTTTAAAGAATATTTAGTTAAGGCCAGTAGCTCAATTGGCAGAGCGACGGTCTCCAAAACCGTAGGTTGGGGGTTCGATTCCCTCCTGGCCTGCCACTAAATATCGAATCAACACAAAATGCATTGCCAAGTGTGTTGAAAAATGCGTGGCTTTTTTAGTTGCATTGCTTAGTTACTTTGCTCAGTCGCGTTGGTTCGTTGAACGGTTTAATAGGTGTTTGCTTAAAGTCGACGGAAGTCTATTTTTAAGCTCAAGTTAACTTAAAGTAAAACACAAGAGAGAGATAAATGATCGATAAAATCAAGCTTGCTATCGCGGTTGCGATCTTGTTTGGAGGCGGATACGCCTATTATCAGCTACCTGAGTTAGTCGGGCAGGATGTTTCTGTGCTGATTCGTTTTGCTGTGCTCGCTCTTGCGGTAGTGGTGGCGGTAGCGATTGCGGCCACCTCGGCTCAAGGTGCTTCGTTTATCGAGTTTTCCAAAGGTTCTAGAACTGAATTACGCAAAATGGTCTGGCCGTCTGGCGCAGAAACCCGCCAAACCACATTGGTTGTGTTGGTCGCGGTTGTTATTGTTGCGCTTTTCTTATGGTTAATTGACAGCATCGTATTTGAAATCATTTACGACTGGCTGCTGGGCGTTGATGATTAAACAAACAGGTAACGACTCATGACCGATATAGTTAACAACGAATCCATTGAACCCAATGAGCCGCAAGCCGAATCCGCTGATTCGGGCATGCGTTGGTTCGTGGTGCAAGCTTTTTCAAATTATGAAAAGCGCGTCAAGTTGTCGCTAGAAGAGCGTATTGAACGCACTGGCATGCAAGAGATGTTTGGTGAGATTTTAGTGCCGACTGAAGACGTCGTTGAAATGAAGGCCGGTCAAAAAAGAACCAGTGAACGCAAGTTCTTCCCTGGATACGTGCTGGTCCAAATGATCATGAATGATGAAACTTGGCATTTGGTTAAAAGCACTCCTCGTGTGTCTGGTTTTATTGGCGGTAAAGCGTCAGATCCTACGCCGCTCACCGACGACGAAGCAATGGGTATTTTGCAACAAGTGCAAGATGGTGCTGACGCTCCGAGACACAAATTCTCGTTTGAGCCAGGCGAATTGGTGCGTGTTACCGAAGGGCCGTTTGCCGATTTCAATGGCACGGTCGAAGACGTTAATTATGAAAAATCGAAGTTGCGTGTTGCGGTTTCGATTTTCGGCCGATCCACTCCGGTGGAATTGGATTTTGGTCAAGTAGAGAAAGGCTAGTTTAGTAAGCGATAAGTGGCGCTTATCGCTCATTAAACCAAATTGTAAACTTTGAACAACAGGGGAGTCTGAAATGAGTAAGACGCTTGTACCCAAACAAGAGCTGTTAGCAGGCTCTGGAGAATAAAATGGCTAAGAAAGTTGATGCTTTGATTAAGCTTCAAGTGCCCGCTGGCGGCGCTAACCCCAGTCCACCGGTTGGTCCTGCATTGGGTCAGCACGGTGTGAACATTATGGAATTCTGTAAAGCGTTTAATGCCGCAACCCAGGAAATGGAGAAAAATCTTCCAGTTCCTGTGGTTATCACGGTGTACAGCGACAAGAGCTTCACTTACATCATGAAAACGCCGCCTGCGTCAGTGCTACTGAAAAAAGCAGCGGGTATTCAAAAAGGCTCAGGTGTTCCACACACCGATAAAGTAGGCAAGGTGACGCGCGCTCAATTAGAAGAGATCGCGCAAGCCAAAATGGCGGACTTAAACGCGTATGACATTGACGCCGCGGTCAAAATTATTGCTGGTTCTGCCCGAAGCATGGGCATAGAGACGGACGAGGTGTAATCATGGCAAAGTTGAGTAAACGATTTAAGGCTATTGCTGAAAAAGTAAATCCCGATCACTTCTATTCTCTAGATGAAGTGTTTGGTTTAGCCAAAGAAACAGCATCCACCAAATTTGATGAGGGCGTTGATGTCGCCATCAATTTAGGGGTAGATGCGCGTAAATCTGATCAAGCGGTACGCGGCGCGACTGTGCTACCGAATGGCACCGGAAAAACAGTGCGAGTTGCTGTTTTCACCGACGGCGATAATGTCGAAAAAGCTAAAGCGGCTGGTGCAGACATCGTTGGTATGGACGATTTGGCTGAGCAGGTTAAAAAAGGCGAGATAGATTTCGATCTCGTTATCGCAAGCCCCGACGCCATGCGTGTTGTTGGTCAGTTAGGGCAAATACTAGGCCCCAAAGGCTTGATGCCAAACCCTAAAACGGGGACGGTTTCAGCCGACGTAGAAACGGCTGTTAAAAATGCCAAAGCAGGTCAGGTTCAATACCGTATCGATAAAGCTGGCATTATTCATTGCACGATTGGCAAGGCATCTTTTTCTGCCGAAGCCCTACATGAAAATTTTATGGCCTTGTTGACGGCTTTGCATAAAGGCAAGCCTTCGTCAGCTAAAGGTCAGTACTTTAAACGAGTTTCTGTCTCTACTTCTATGGGGCCAGGGATTCGGGTAGATAGACAAACCCTACCCCAGTTTTAGTTTTTGGCGGCGGCTTTTAGCTTCACTCTTTGTTATCTGAGTGCTCGAATGGTCACGTGCTACAGCACGCTCACATTCTGCGCGCTCAGATGCCTTGATTGAAGCAAAAATCCACTCGCCAGAAAACAAAAACTAACTAGGTGTTTGTTATGGGTGCTTCTCTTGTTGTTTGAGAGAAGTGTGTCAAAGACCGTAGGTGTGAGGGGCGCGAGCTCCTAACTTAATATCCTACGTAGATGGTTACCTACAGCGTGTTTTGCATTTGTAAAACCCTAAGGGTGCCAAAACTGGAGGTTGCTCTAATATGAGCCTAAATCTTAGTCAAAAGAAGCAGGTTGTAGAAGACGTCTCCGCCGTTGTCGAAAACGCACAGGCAACTGTTGTTGCTGAGTATCGCGGTTTAACCGTAGAACAAATGAAAGTTCTGCGCCGCGAAGCTCACGAGAACAATGTCTTTTTGAAAGTGGTGAAAAACACACTTTTAAGACGTGCGGTACAAGACACGGATCACGCATGCTTGGACGACATTTTGGTTGGTCCTTTAGCGTTTGCAGCGTCGGAAGACCCTGTTGCAGTTGCTAAAGTCATCAATAAATATGCCAAAGAGTATGACGCGTTTAATATCAAAGCCGGCTCGATGCAGGGCGCGTTATTAAACGAAGACGATGTTAAGGCCTTGGCAGCATTGCCAAGTCGTGAAGAGTTGTTAGCCAAGTTAATGGGAACCATGCAAGCGCCGGTTTCCAAGTTTGTGCAAACACTCAACGAAGTGCCTTCAAAATTTGTCCGTGGTCTGGCTGCGGTGCGCGATCAAAAAGAAGCGGCTTAATCAGCTGTTTTTCTACGATTCGTTTCAACCAGTTTTACATTTTTAACGTGGGCTTAGAAGCTCACTGAGGTTTTACAAATGAGTAAAGAAGATATCTTAGAAGCGATTGCTTCAATGTCAGTGTTAGAACTTTCTGAGTTGATCTCAGAAATGGAAGAAAAATTCGGCGTTTCAGCAGCGGCAGCAGCCGTTGCAGTTGCAGCTCCAGGTGCTGGCGGTGACGCTGGCGGTGCCGCAGAAGAAAAAGACGAGTTCGACGTGGTATTGGCTGGTTTCGGTGATAACAAAGTTGCTGTTATTAAAGCTGTTCGCGGTGCGACAGGCCTTGGTTTGAAAGAAGCCAAAGAAATGGTCGAAAGCGCTCCAGCAACTCTGAAAGAAGGTGTTGCTAAAGGCGAAGCTGAAGAGCTGAAAAAACAACTCGAAGAAGCTGGTGCGTCGGTTGAGTTGAAGTAAGAAATGAGACGGCAATTCAAGCACGCTGATGTGTGCTTGAAACCGATCTTTCTTTCATTGGCATAAACTCAGTTTGTGCCACGCCCTAACGGGATTCGTACTGAGGCTGACTGGTGAAAACCGGTCAGCCTTGTCCCGTTTTGAAAAGGGCTTCTAAAATGCCTGTTTTTTTGGTTTTTTAGAGTTAAGTACAGTGAAATTAATGAGCATTGCGCTGCCTAAAATTAGTGAATGCTCCACGGTTTGTACAAACGCGGTTTGCAAAACAGAGGTTATCCATGGGTTACTCGTTTACCGAAAAGAAGCGTCTTCGTAAGAGCTTTTCAAAGCGTCCTGAGGGCGTATTACCAATCCCTTACTTGCTACAGACTCAATTAGAGTCGTATAGAAAGTTTTTACAGGCCGATACAGATCCAGATGGTCGGTTGCGTAAGGGTTTGCAAGCGGCGTTCCAGTCCGTATTCCCTATCGAGAGCTTTAACGGCAGTGCCTCTCTCGAGTTCGTAAGCTATCGCCTTGGCATTCCGCCATTTGATGTTCGCGAATGCCAACAGCGTGGCTTAATCTATGCTGCGCCTTTGCGCGTCAAGATGCGCCTCGTCATTTACAACAAAGAAGAGGGTAAGTCCACTGGCGCTAAATCTGTCAAGGAAGTAAAAGAGCAAGAAGTCTATCTTGGCGATATGCCATTGATGACCGACAACGGCACCTTTGTTGTTAACGGTACTGAGCGCGTTGTTGTTGCTCAGCTACACCGGTCGCCTGGCGTCTTCTTTGACCACGATCGAGGCAAAACCCACTCGTCTGGTAAATTATTATTCTCGGCCCGTATCATTCCCTATCGTGGTTCATGGTTGGATTTCGAATTCGATCCTAAAGACCTACTGTTTATCCGAATCGATCGTCGCCGGAAGTTAGCCGCAACCATCTTGTTGCGAGCACTGGGTTATACAACCCAAGAAATTCTTGAGATGTTCTTTCAAAACGACACCTTTAACGTGTCTGAAAAAGAAGTCTCTATGGAGCTTGTGCCATCGCGACTACGCGGTGAGCAGTTGGCTTTTGATATCAGCAAGAAACGCGGTGGCGTGATTGTTGAGGCCGGTCGTCGCATCACTGCTCGGCACATCCGCCAGATGGAGGAAGCCAAGCTCACCTCCATCGTGGTTCCGAATGAATACTTCTTCGGGCGCACTTTGGCTAAAGACATTGCCGATACTGAAACTGGCGAATTGTTGGCCGAAGCTAATCAAGTCGTTACCGAAGAATTGGTGGCCGCTTTTATCGAGAAAGGGGTTAAAACTGTTGAGGTTATTTACACCAACGATATTGACGAAGGCGCTTATGTTTCTGAAACGCTTCGCTCAGACCCAACCAACAGCGAGCTAGAAGCCCAAGTCGAAATTTATCGCATGATGCGTCCTGGTGAGCCGCCAACAAAAGAAGCTGCTCAAGGTTTGTTTGCAAATATGTTCTTCAATGCCGATCGTTATGATTTATCTACGGTTGGTCGAATGAAGTTCAATCGCCGTTTGAACCGCGAGTCGGACGAAGGCGAAGGCATTCTCAGCAAGCAAGACATCATCGATGTTATGAAAACATTGATCGATCTTAAGAATGGCCGTGGAGACATCGACGACATTGATAACTTAGGTAATCGTCGTGTTCGTTCAGTTGGCGAATTGGTAGAAAACCAATTCCGCGTTGGTCTGGTTCGAGTCGAGCGCGCTGTACGCGAGCGGTTAACGCTTGCCGAAGCCGAAGGCCTTACTCCGCAAGACCTCATTAATGCCAAGCCGGTTTCTGCGGTAGTAAAAGAGTTTTTTGGCTCGTCGCAGTTATCGCAGTTTATGGATCAAACCAACCCGCTTTCTGAAGTCACGCACAAACGTCGTGTGTCGGCATTAGGCCCTGGTGGTTTGACGCGTGAGCGCGCTGGTTTTGAAGTGCGCGACGTACATCCAACCCACTATGGTCGTGTTTGCCCGATTGAAACGCCAGAGGGGCCAAATATTGGCCTGATCAACTCATTGGCGGTGTTTGCGCGAACCAACGATTATGGCTTTCTAGAAACGCCGTATCTAAAAGTAGCGAAAGGCAAAGTCACTGATGACGTGGTTTATCTTTCAGCGATTGAAGAGCGTAAGTTTGTTATTGCACAGGCCAACGCTTCGGTCGATGGCAAGAACAAATTAACGGATGAATTGGTGAACTGTCGTCATCAAAACGAGTTCTCTTTGGCCACGCCTGATCAAGTTGAATACATCGATGTTGCGCCGTCGCAAATTGTGTCGGTAGCCGCTTCCTTGATTCCTTTTCTCGAGCACGATGACGCTAACCGCGCATTGATGGGCTCAAACATGCAACGTCAAGCCGTTCCTACCATCCGCAGTGAGAAACCACTGGTCGGCACAGGTATGGAACGCACTGTCGCAGTTGACTCAGGTGTTGCCTTAACCGCTAAACGTGGTGGTCTGGTTGAATCGGTCGATGCCGCTCGCATTGTTGTGCGCGTGCACGAAAACGAAGTCAGCGACGGAGACTCTGGTGTTGATATTTACAATCTGACTAAGTACACGCGTTCAAACCAAAATACAAACATCAACCAACGCCCGCTGGTTCGCAACGGCGATACCATTGAGCGCGGTGATGTGTTGGCCGATGGCCCCTCAACCGATATGGGTGAGTTAGCGTTAGGCCGCAATGTGCTATTAGCGTTCATGCCTTGGAATGGCTACAACTTCGAAGACTCGATTTTGATTTCTGAGAATCTGGTCAAAGAAGATGTATACACCACCATTCATATTGAAGAACTCACTTGTATCGCGCGCGATACCAAGCTTGGTTCGGAAGAAGTGACTCGTGATATTCCAAATGTCGGTGAACATGCTCTGGGTCGTTTAGACGAAGCCGGCATCGTTTACGTTGGTGCTGAAGTCAAGGGCGGCGATATTCTAGTTGGTAAAGTCACGCCTAAGGGCGAGACTCAGCTAACTCCTGAAGAAAAGCTCTTGCGCGCTATTTTTGGTGAGAAGGCCTCCGACGTTAAAGATACGTCTTTGCGCGTGCCTTCCTCTATGAAAGGCACGGTTATCGACGTGCAGGTGTTCACTCGAGACGGCGTTGAAAAAGACACACGTGCTCTCGCGAATGAAGAATCAGAATTGGCTAGCATTCGCAAAGACTTGAACGAGCAGTATCGCATCGTTGAAGAAGACACCTATGCGCGAATCGAAAAATTACTCAAGAACAAAGAGGTAGTTAAAGCGCCAGACTTAAAGAAAGGCCAAAAAGTAACCGCTTCTTATCTTGAAGAGACTGACCGCACCAAATGGTTTGAGATCAGCCTAACCAATAGTGAAGCGGCGGATAAGCTTGAGCAATTGCGCGAAGCTCTTACGCAGCAGCGCACTTATTTTGACGACCTATTTGATGAGAAGCGCCGCAAGCTTGAAGCCGGCGATGACTTGGCTCCCGGTGTTTTGAAAATGGTTAAAGTGTTTGTGGCGGTAAAACGTCGCTTACAACCAGGTGACAAAATGGCTGGCCGCCATGGTAACAAAGGGGTTATCTCTAAAATCGTACCGGTTGAAGACATGCCTTTTATGGAAGACGGCACCCCGGTCGACATCGTACTCAATCCATTAGGTGTGCCATCGCGAATGAATGTAGGTCAGGTGCTTGAAGTTCATTTGGGCTGGGCTGCGGCTGGTTTGGGTAAGAAAATCGATACGATGTTACGTGAGCAAAAGTCGCCCAAGCAAATGCGCGATTTTCTCGGCAAGGTCTACAACTCAAGCGGCAAGTCGGAAGACTTAAAGCAGTTGAGCGATGACGAAGTCATTGAAATGGCCGGCAACCTAACGGACGGTGTGCCAATGGCAACGCCGGTGTTCGATGGTGCCGCTGAAGCGGAGATCAAAGGTATGCTCGAGTTGGCCGATTTGCCAACCTCTGGCCAAACTACCTTATTCGATGGCCGTACCGGCGAGCAGTTTGATCGTCCGGTCACGGTTGGTTATATGTATGTGCTGAAACTCAATCACTTGATTGATGACAAAATGCACGCACGTTCAACTGGGCCATACAGCTTGATCACGCAGCAACCATTGGGCGGTAAAGCCCAGTTTGGTGGCCAGCGCTTTGGTGAGATGGAGGTGTGGGCCCTAGAGGCTTACGGCGCCGCCTACACCTTGCAAGAGATGTTGACGGTTAAATCCGATGATGTGAGTGGTCGTACGAAAATGTACGAAAACATTGTTAAGGGTAACTATCAGGTAGAAGCGAACATGCCCGAGTCTTTTAATGTACTTGTGAAGGAGATCCGATCTTTGGGTCTGAACATCGAGTTACAAGAAGAGTCGATCAACTAAGTCGTTTACTAATCGTTACGTTATCCCATTTACCCAATGGGTTCCTAAACAGAGGAAAAAACAATGCAAGATTTATTGAGTTTATTTAAACAACCCGGTGGCATTAGTGACGACTTTGATTCAATTCGAGTCAGCATCGCATCACCTGAGAAAATTCGCTCATGGTCATTCGGTGAGGTTAAAAAGCCTGAAACCATCAACTATCGTACTTTCAAGCCCGAGCGCGACGGCTTATTTTGCGCCAAACTATTTGGCCCAATCTCCGACTATGAATGCTTGTGTGGCAAGTACAAACGCCTTAAGCATCGTGGTGTTATCTGCGAGAAATGTGGTGTTGAAGTCACGCTAGCGAAGGTTCGTCGTGAACGCATGGGCCACATAGATTTGGCTTGCCCTGTTGCGCACATCTGGTTCTTAAAATCATTGCCATCTCGATTGGGTTTGATGCTGGATATGACAGTACGTGAAATCGAACGCGTATTGTACTTTGAAGCCTACATCATAATGGACCCAGGCATGACACCGCTTGAACCCAAAACCTTGATGACCGAAGAAGCGTATCTTGATGCCGTAGAACAATACGGCGACGAGTTTAAAGCAGGCATGGGCGCTGAAGCGATCAAAGTGTTGCTAGGCGACGTTAATATCCAAAATGAAATAGACCGCTTGCGCGAAGACATGGCGGCAACGTCGTCTGAAACCAAGATTAAGAACATCACCAAGCGTTTAAAAGTGCTTGAAGCGTTTATGTCGTCAGGTAACGACCCGCGCTGGATGATCATGGAAGTGTTGCCAGTACTGCCGCCCGATTTGCGACCATTGGTGGCGTTGGACGGAGGGCGTTTCGCGACATCTGACTTGAATGACTTGTATCGTCGCGTCATCAACCGAAACAATCGTCTGCGTCGTTTGCTGGATTTGAACGCGCCCGACATCATTGTTCGCAACGAAAAGCGTATGCTGCAAGAGTCGGTTGACGCACTGCTCGATAATGGTCGGCGCGGCAAGGCGATCACTGGTGCCAACAAGCGACAGCTGAAATCGTTGGCCGATATGATCAAAGGTAAGCAGGGCCGTTTCCGTCAAAACTTGTTGGGTAAACGAGTGGACTACTCTGGCCGTTCGGTCATCGTGGTCGGCCCAACTTTGAAACTACATCAATGTGGTTTGCCTAAGAAAATGGCCTTGGAATTATTCAAGCCATTTATTTTCAATAAGCTCGAGTTACGTGGTTTAGCAACCACGATTAAGCAGGCCAAAAAATTGGTCGAAGCTGAAACGCCAGACGTATGGGATATTCTCGATGAAGTGATACGCGAGCATCCGATCATGCTTAACCGAGCGCCTACATTGCACAGGCTTGGCATTCAGGCGTTTGAGCCGGTATTGGTCGAAGGTAAAGCTATTCAATTGCATCCATTGGTTTGTACCCCCTACAACGCTGACTTTGACGGCGACCAAATGGCGGTACACGTACCATTATCAATCGAAGCTCAGCTTGAAGCCCGTACTTTGATGATGTCGACCAACAATATCTTATCGCCCGCTAACGGTGAGCCGATTATTGTGCCCTCGCAGGACATCGTTTTAGGCTTGTACTACATGACTCGTGAGATGATCAATGTCGCAGGTGAAGGTAAGTCCTTTGCTAGCGTTGATGAAGTTCGCCGCGCTTATGATGCAGGTAGCATTGCCTTACACGCTAAAATCAAAGTTCGGATTCATGAAGTTATTAACGACCCAGATACTGGCGAGTCAACAGAGCTAACTAGCCTGCATGACACAACTACGGGTCGTGCCTTGTTGTCTGAGATTCTACCTAAAGGTATGCCGTTCTCGTCGATCAATCAGAAGATGAAAAAGAAAACCATCTCTGAGACGATTAATTTGTGCTACCGATCGGTGGGCATGAAAGAGACCGTTATTTTTGCTGACCAACTCATGTATACCGGTTTCTCCAATGCAGCGATGGCGGGCATCTCAATCGGTGTAGACGACATGGTTGTGCCTGCCGACAAGCACGACATTGTGGATGAAGCTGAAGCCGAAGTTAAGCACATACAAGAGCAGTATTCGTCGGGTCTTTTGACCGACGGTGAGCGCTACAACAAAGTGGTCGACATTTGGACGCGCACCTCAGAAAACATTGCCAACAAAATGATGGACAATCTGGGTTCTGACGAAGTGGTGGATTCCGAAGGTGAGACCCAAGAGCAAGAATCGTTTAACTCGATTTACATGATGGCCGACTCTGGTGCACGTGGATCGCACGCTCAGATCCGTCAGTTATCAGGTATGCGCGGGCTAATGGCCAAACCGGATGGTTCGATTATCGAAACACCGATTACGGCCAACTTCCGTGAAGGCTTGAACGTATCCCACTACTTTATTTCGACTCACGGTGCGCGTAAAGGCTTGGCCGACACGGCATTGAAAACGGCTAACTCAGGTTATCTAACTCGCCGCTTAGTTGATGTATGTCAAGACTTGGTGGTAACTGAAGAAGATTGTGGTACTAAAAACGGTGTTGTTCGTAAGGCCTTAGTGCAAGGCGGCGACGTGGTTATTCCACTGCGCGATCGAATTCTCGGTCGGGTAGCCGTTGGTGACGTGATCTCTAACATCGATGAAAGTGTGGTGGTGCCTGAAGGCGAAATGATCGACGAAAAATATTTCGATGCGATTGAAGCCAACAACATTGATGAAGTCACCGTTCGTTCTGCGGTAACTTGTGATACGCGCTACGGTATTTGCTCTAAGTGTTATGGCCGCGATTTGGCCCGCGCGCACATCGTTAACCGCGGTGAAGCGGTTGGTGTTATCGCGGCTCAATCGATTGGTGAGCCGGGTACTCAGCTGACCATGCGTACCTTCCATATTGGTGGTGCTGCAACAGCGGGCGCGTCGGTTTCGAACATTGAAGTTAAAAACAATGGTTCGGTAAAACTAGAGAATATCCGCTCGGTAACGAACTCTGATAAAAAACAAGTGGTGGTTGCGCGCTCTGGAGAGTTGATCGTACAAGATCAAAATGGTTCCGATCGTGAGCGTTATAAGCTGCCTTACGGTGCGGTACTTGAGATCAATGATGGCGACGCGATTGAAGCAGGCCAAATCGTCGCTAAGTGGGATCCGCATACGCATCCAATCATTACTGAGGTTGCCGGTAAAGTTAAGTTCTCAGAAATGACTGAAGGCATGACGGTTAATAAGCAGACCGATGAACTCACTGGTGTGACTTCGTACGAAGTGATTGACCCAGCTGAGCGACGTGGTTCTGCTCGTGACTTGAAACCTACCATTGAGCTTGTTGACGGCCGAGGTAAGCAGTTAACGATTGCCGGTACTGATGTGCCTGCGCGTTACACTTTGCAAGCTGGAGCAATTGTTACGGTAGACGATGGTCAAAAAGTCGGTGGTGGTGACGTCTTGGCGCGTATTCCACAAGAATCTTCTAAGACTCGCGATATCACAGGTGGTCTGCCACGTGTAGCTGAGCTGTTTGAAGCTCGTAAGCCAAAAGATGCTGCGATTATGTCTACGGCATCAGGTGTGGTGAGCTTTGGTAAAGAAACCAAAGGCAAGCAACGCTTGGTAATTACCGATCCGAATGGTGAAACTCACGAGACACTGATTCTTAAAGGCCGCACTATCAATGTATTCGAAGGTGAGACGGTTGAACGTGGCGAAATCGTGGTAGACGGTGCACCGGTTGCGGAAGATATCTTGGCACTCAAAGGCAAAGAATCGTTAACCGATTACATTGTCGATGAAGTTCAAGACGTTTATCGCTTGCAAGGTGTGACCATCAACGATAAGCATATTGAAGTGATCATTCGCCAAATGCTGCGCAAGGTTCGCATCACCAATCCTGGCGAGACCAAGCTCTTGCCAGGTGAGCAAATCGAGCGCACACGTTGGTTAGAGACTAACGAGAAAGCCGAAGTAGATGGCATTGTTGGCGCAGAGGCCGTGCCGGTATTACTCGGTATCACTAAAGCGTCTCTGACCACCGAATCGTTTATTTCGGCCGCATCGTTCCAGGAGACAACCCGGGTATTAACCGAAGCGTCGATCGCTGGCAAAGTGGATCATCTGCGCGGCTTGAAAGAGAACGTCGTGGTAGGGCGTCTCATTCCAGCGGGAACCGGCTTGGCCTATCATGAAGATCGTGTTCGTCGTCGTCGCGAAGCGGAAGAAAAAGAAGCCGAGTTGGCGGCCTTGTTAACGCAAGAGACCGCCGACGCCGAGGCGGCTTTTGACGCTTACGAAGACTCAGATGACGCAGCCTCAGCAGCTGAATAAGGTCGAAAGTCTCAAAGCCCCTCCATTGTGAGGGGCTTTTTTTTGTCCGATCATTACTTGTTGATTCGCTTTATATGCCCACCTATCACATCAATCGCTCGCGGTTTCTCGCGGCATACCTTGATCAAAAAGATTGGCGGCCAGCGGCCAGCGGGGAACTATCAGATTTCGCTATGTGGTGCCCCTATGGGGCGCAAGCTGAAAAAGGCTTGGTCGCTAACTTGCCTCACGCAGCCACGGTTCACTTAGATGACAAACTCAAGCTGTATCGTTTGCTCAAAAAGTATGCCTGCCTCGATTTAATGCCGCCAACGTGGGAGTCTCTTAACGACTTTCTACTCGATAAGCGAGGGCAAGCAAATAATATTCGATGTTTCCTGAAAGACGCATTAGGTGCCGGCGGGCAGGGTGTTTACTATTTTAATAGCCTAAAAAAGCTAATCAAAAAACTGGAAGCGCTGCCAGACACGTCGAATCACATGGTGTTGCAAGAAGCCGTGAAGGATCCTGCTTTGATTCACGGTCGCCAATTCAAAGTAAGAGCGTTTGTTCTGACCGATGGGCACTGCCAAACCTTTCTCTTTGAAGATTGGCTGGTTGTGCTTTACTCGAAAACTTACTTGCCCGAGAGCGATGAAACCAAGCATCATGTTTCTCCGAACGAGGGCACCTCTGTATTACCGAGTTCGGCTCTGCCAACGTTGAATCAATGCTTTGATACCGTGGCGGATATCGTTAATCAAACCCAACAATGTTTGAAAGGTGAATTGCAAGATTCAAGGGTGTCGAGTGAGTACCACTTATATGGTTATGATTTTATTTTTGATCAAAATTATCGGCCTTGGTTAATTGAAATCAACGCATACCCTAATTTGGAACGCCAAGACTCGATAGCTAAACAATTAATTCAGGGAATGCTCAAAGATGCTCTCGAATTGGTCCTTGGCATGACTTCAAGCGGGCGAATAGATACCTCCGCGCAGCAGAGTCGCTTTAAAAAATGCCAATAACCCACTTATAAGTCTGGCTTGGCGGGCCATAAATAATTATCATTACGATAGATACAAGACATTGGTGTCAGATATGTCAGACAAAAATCAAGATTTAGATAATTCTAAGAATTTAAATACGCTTCGCCGGACCACCTTAAAAGTTGCAGCGTGGACAACGCCTAGTATTCTGGCGGTGTCCTTGCCGGCGCACGGGCAATCTTCGGATACTGATAACGACGGAGGGGATGGTTCTGGTACGACTGATCAACCACCCGCGCCTACCACGACACCAGCGTTAACAACACCACCGTTAGACGCAACCACCACTGCGGCGCCAACCGCGACCACTGTGGCTCCAGAACCGACTCCTGCTCCAGAGCCAACACCCGCGCCAGAACCGACTCCTGCGCCAGAACCGACTCCTGCGCCAGAGCCAACACCTGCGCCAGAACCCACGCCGCAGCCTGAACCCACTCCACCGCCAACTACGCCTGCGCCGATGCCAACCACTACACCACCATTGCTGACAACAGTGCCGCCTCCGCCACCAACCACTGTAGCGCCGGTACCGACCACAACGCCATCACCTTAATCGCAGCAAGCGCGGTAGACCGCCTATTTTATTCAGCACTAAACAGCTTAGAGTTAAAAATTAAGGGTAAAAAAAAGACAAGCCGATGGCTTGTCTTTTTTATTAGGTAAAAGAAAACCACGTCCTGAGGACGTGGTCATCTACTGGTCGGCTTTGCCTGCCAGATTCAAGTCTACGCATATACACTTTTTGTTGAGTTATCCGCATAACTTTACAAGAGGAAAATATGAGCAGATTTACCCGAGCGTCGCATGTGCTCTGGCACTGCCAGTATCACATAGTCTGGACGCCAAAATATAGACATAGGATATTAAAAGGCAATCTTGGTCGAGCAGTTTACGGTTCGATAATGATCTTTTGTGAGCAGCAGGGCTGTGAAGTAGTGGAGTTAAATGTACAGGTTGATCATGTGCATTTGTTGGTGTTGGTGCCGCCGAAGATATCAGTATCGAAATTGGTTGGTGTTCTAAAAGGGCGTTCAGCGATTAGAGTTTTTAATAAGTTTCCGCATCTAAGAAAGAAGCCATTTTGGGGTAATCATTTCTGGGCGAAAGGTTATTGTGTTGACACAGTAGGCATTGATGCGGAAATGGTACGTAAGTACGTAAAATACTAACAGAAGCAGGACGAGCTGCAAGGCTCTTTAGATTTGAAGTAGTTAAACAAACGCGGAATTAACTCGGGAGTGCCTTCTAGGAGGGCACTCCATTCACGCCCCCTTTTAGGGGGCTTAAGGCAAGACCACGTTCTAAGAACGTGGATCTTTACTTCACGGCAGTTTGGTATTTACTCCCAAACAACCGCGTCTTTTTGACCTTCTAATAGAGGTAAGTACTTTTCTTCCAGTTCTGCCCGTTTTACTTTCATGGTCGGTGTTAGCAAACCGTTATCGATAGACCACTCATCCGCAGCGATACGAATTCCGCCAACGACTTCGTGTTTCTCGATTTGAGCGTTAACTTCTTTGAGAGTAGCTAATAAGCTTTCTTCGATTTCTTCTCTGTCCATTCCTTCAGCGACTTCTTTCGATAGCACTATTACGGCCATCGCCGTTGGCAGGCCGCTGCCCATTATGCAAATTTGCTCGATCAGTGTATTGACGCCCATCTTTGATTCAATCGGCACTGGTGCTACGTATTTTCCTTTACCTGATTTAAACAAATCTTTAACTCGCCCGGTGATGCGCAGATAACCGTCTTTGTCTATCTCGCCTTTATCGCCAGTGCAAAGATAGCCGTCGTCAGAAAACGCGGCGGCGGTGACCTCAGGGTTTCGATAGTATTCGACAAAGACACCATCGCCTTTAATTTGGATTTCGCCTTGCTCAGATATGCGAACGTCAAAACCATCAAGCGGGACGCCGATAGACCCGATTTTGTCGCGGCGATACGGATAGTTAGTGGTCGCGAGGCCGATTGTCTCAGACATCCCCCAGCCCTCGGTAATGTCGATTTTAAGTTTGGCGTACCACTCTAAAACAGATGGTGATATCGGCGCTGATCCGCTGCCAAAAGAAAGGGTATCTGAGAACCCAAGTTGAGCCTTAATTTTGTTGCGCACGATATTGTTTAACACAGGAATCTTTAACATCAAGTTGAGCTTGCGCTCAGGAATGCTTGCCAATACCTGCGACTGAAACTTAACCCATAGGCGAGGTACTGACAGAAAGAACGTAGTGCGCGCGCTGCGCAAATCATTAATAAACGTCTCTAAGGATTCGTTAAAGGTAATCGTCGCGCCTGAATAGAGACTGTTGTATTCGATTAAGCCACGCTCGGTTACGTGGGCCAACGGTAGATAAGAAATATAACGTTCTTCGCCACCTCGATGATCCAGTGAGAGCTTACACGTTGCAGCGCCGGTATAAGCCACATTTCGGTAGTTCAAAACAACGCCCTTTGGTGCGCCGGTCGAGCCTGAGGTATAAACGATTGAGAACACATCCTCGATGTCAGGCTGGTTTATCTCTGCAAGAGGTTGATGCTGGCTGATCAAGTCACTCATGGTGTGATCAACATTCTCAGGCCCTTGACTCATGCCGATTGTGGTCACGCCGTCTGGCAAAGCCTCAATGGCCATTTGTGGGTCGGCAATTTTGCCTATAAAGATTGCTTTTGATCCACTGTGTTCTACCACGTAATTAATCGTGCTTTTGCCGGCCGTTGCATAAATCGGGGTTGGCACTAAGCCGGCTGCGACTAGGGCAAAATCGGCTACAAACCATTCAGCGCAATTGCCTGCGAGAATGGCGACTCGATCACCTTTGCTCAGGCCGTTTGAGAGCAGAGCTTGAGCGAGCCGCAAGGTTTGGTCGTAAACTTCGGCCCAGGTGTACTCGTGATACTCGCCATTAACCGGTTGACGAAGGTAAACGCGATTTGCGCGTTCCTGAACTTGTTGCGCCATGGCCTGCATCGGCATGACGGTTTTATCTGTGATAAAAATGGTGATGCTCCTCAGTCGTTACCCAATTCAATTGGGCTTCTTGTTCTATTGCCCCTAATTTACCTTTTACTTGGCAATGTATCCAGATATCCGAACATTCATTTTGCTAATAATGGGCCGTTGGGCCAACAAAATTAGATGTTCATGATATTTTGCAAACGTCTGTTAGCATGTTAGCCCAGTCAGTTAACATCATAGTTAAAGAGAATTGAGATGGACTCACTACGCACACCTGACCACCGTTTTGAAAATCTACCCGGTTATTCTTTTGCGCCCAATTATCTAAACATCGACGACGGCGATGGCGGAGAACTTCGGGTGCACTATCTAGACGAAGGCCCAAACAACGGCTTAGCGGTGTTGTTGATGCACGGAGAGCCTTCCTGGTCATACCTGTACCGGAAAATGATTCCCGGTCTAGTCGATGCCGGATATCGAGTCTTAGCTCCAGACTTAGTCGGCTTCGGGCGATCGGATAAACCTGCTCGCCGCGATGACTACACATACCAACGACACATTGATTGGATGACAAAATGGTTGCACGGGGTTGGAGCAAACAACCTAGTCTTGTTCTGCCAAGATTGGGGCGGTTTGATTGGCCTACGATTGGTCGCAAGCGAGCCGGAGCGATTTGCCGGCGTGGTTGCTGCGAATACCTTTTTACCCACAGGTGACCAAGAAGCCAGCCAAGAGTTTATGGATTGGCAAAGTTTCTCGCAGTCTGTGCCTGAATTCCCGGCGGGC
The DNA here is from genome assembly GCA_937922925.1 of uncultured Arenicella sp. Classification (GTDB taxonomy): domain Bacteria; phylum Pseudomonadota; class Gammaproteobacteria; order Arenicellales; family Arenicellaceae; genus Arenicella. The sequence goes on from CALAKU010000016.1 coordinate 17,729, forward strand.
AATATCATCAAGGGCGCAACAGTAAGCGAGTTAAGTGCCGACGTGATCACTGCCTACAATGCGCCTTATCCAGACGAAAGCTTTAAAGAGGGCGCAAGGCAATTTCCAATGCTGGTGCCGACGACGCCTGATAATCCCGCCTCACAGGCCAACCGAGAGGCATGGCAGGTGCTTAAGCACTATGATAAACCTTTCTTAACTGCCTTTAGTGATCAAGACCCGATTACCAAAGGTGGCGATTTAGCGTTTCAAAAAATGATCGCTGGCGCCAAAGGGCAGGCCCATGTAACCATTGAGGGCGGTGGGCACTTTCTGCAAGAAGACAAAGGCGAAGAACTCGCTAATGTGCTTGTAAAGTTTATTCAATCAAATGAGTTAAGTTAGTTATGGCACGAAACTATGAGGTTGTTGTTTGGGGAGCCACCGGGTTTACCGGTAAGTGGGTTGCCAAGCATTTAGCCGATCACTATCCGCAACCTGAATTGGCGTGGGCCATTGCAGGCCGAAATCAGAGTAAACTCGCCGACACGCTGGCGTTTTTAGATTTAGGCGAGGCAAAGCCACCTGCACAACTATTAGCCGATTCAAACAATGAAAGCAGCCTGCGAGAATTGGTCAAACAAACCAAGGTTATCATTTCGACGGTTGGGCCTTATGCCTACTATGGCTCACTGCTGGTGCAACTCTGCGCAGAAGAGGGTACTGACTACGTTGATCTAACTGGTGAGGTGCCGTGGATGCGCGAGATGATTGACGCGTATCAGGCCAAAGCTCAATCGAGTGGTGCTCGCATTGTGCACAGTTGTGGTTTCGATTCGATTCCCTCTGATATGGGGTGTTATTACTTGCAACAGCAAGCGTTTAAGGAGTTGAGCCAAGCCGCTCAAACGGTGAAGTATCATTTGTTAAAAACCAAAGGCGGCGCGAGCGGTGGCACGATCGCATCGATGATGAATATTATTGAGCTCGCCGTTAAAGATAAAAACATTCGTCGATTGTTGGCCAACGCTTACTCTTTGAATCCCGATCCAAGCTTTAAAGGTCCGGATGCTCGCGATCAAGCCAAGGTCGAATACAGTGAAGACTTAAAGAAATGGACGGCGCCGTTTGTAATGGCAGGGATCAATACGCGAATCGTCAGGCGTTCAAACGCTTTAATGGGCTTTCGCTATGGTGATGACTTTTCTTATTCCGAAACCATGGTGACTGGCGCGGGTTCTAAGGGTTATCTTTCTGCAAAGAGTATTTCAGGAGCCATTAAATCAATGATGGTCACCAGTATCACCGGAGTAGGGCGAAAATTTTTAGGCTTGTTTTTGCCTGCACAAGGAGAGGGGCCCAAGGTTGATCCACAAGACCCGGGTTTCTATAACATATTGTTTGTCGGTAAAACCGCGGCTGGCGATATCATCAAAACTCATCTTCATGGTGATGCCGACCCGGGTTACGGTTCGACCTCTAAAATGCTAGCCGAGTCAGCAATTTGTTTAGCGCAAGATAAAATTCCTACCAAAGGCGGTTTTTGGACCCCATCCAGCGCCATGGGCGATGCCTTACTGGCGCGTCTACAAGACAAAGCGGGCCTTACCTTTTCTCGTGTTGATGTTTAGATCACAAGTTAAGTGAACATTGAAAAATTAAAGCGCGCCGAAGCGCAATTTCTAAGTAAGTACCCCGATGGTTTCTATGACATTGGTTTGGCGCAAATAGTTAAAACGCACAACAAGGCGAACCTCACTGAGTTCGCGCAAACACATTTCGGGCCTGAATGCGGCTCGCATGTCGAGCAAACCATCGCAAATTTGATCAAATGCGTGAGCCGCTCTTCAATGATGTCGATGTTTGATAAACCAAAGTTTCGCGATTTTTGTCAACGCTTGGATTTGGCCCAAAAAGGGTTTTTAGTGGACAGTGTTATAGAACTTTTGCACGGCAATCAACAAGCTGGGTTTGATGGGTTCAAGGATTTACTATTGCAGGAAAAGATTGCGCGTTGGCCTATCATGACGATCATCTTGGCCTATTACGCTCCTTCTAAAGAAGTCTTTATCAAGCCCACCACAACCAAAGGCATTCTTAGTTTTTTGGAGATCGAGACAGTGGTGTATAAGCCAAGGCCGAGCTGGGAATTTTATCAAGACTACCGAGCTATCATTAATGAGCTAAAAACCAAGGTCGAGACCAGTTTGTCGACCAGTAATGCCGCCTTTACCGGTTTTTTAATGATGGAAGTTCAGCATTAAAACCAGCCTGCGCGGTGACGCTTTAGTGCCCTGTTTTATAAAGCGCCGTCAACGGTAACTAGTTTGGGTTGCCGGCCGCGATCTGTTGTTGGCACCACTGGTGTATCACATTAATGGTTTCAACTTGGGTAAAAATCCCGGTATGCGACAAGCCTCGCTCAGGGAGTCGTGGCGTCAGCACCGTCAGTTCGGCGGGCACGCCGGGCGGCCCGTCCTCGATCATGGTTTCAATTTCGCCAACCCAACGCCACGCGTCCCAGCCGACAAAAATTCGAGATAGAGTTAGAGCCATAAGCATAACGACCATGAGCCCAGCCAAACTGATTAACAGCGTAGTTAATAATGAAAGGCTTACATTGGGAACCCAGGTAAAGTTTTTATAGGCCGACCAAGCAAACAGTAGTAAGCCTAAACAGAGTAAAACATAGAGCTGTCGCCCGCCGATTCTCATCACCATGCCGGCTAACCAATTTAAAAACTGACCGGCTCGCAATAGCCCAGAAGCTTCGTCGCCACTGGCTCTAATGAGTAAGACTGGTATTTTGGGATCAATAAAACTGAGGCGTTTAATGTGGGCGTCTAACGCTTCTTTTGACGCAAAACGCTGGCGCACGACTAACGCCACTAATACAGAGGGAATGGCAACCGAGACGACAAACAGCGCTACCGCCCCGCACCAGGCTAAAAGACTGCTGTTCGTGAGATCGAATCGCCATGCAAATTGGAAATACCCGACGATCATAATAATCAGTGAAAGCACCAATGTTGATATGCTCAACGGGCGTTGGCGAGGGTAAAGAAACGGAGTTGCCAAACAAATCAAGCCATCGACTTTTCGGCGGGCGATTTCATCTTGCAATGCATACATGGCGACGTTTCCGCCATGGCTATGCGCTATCACAAAATTTGCGTCTTGGCCTGGCAGTGTGGCCAATTCTTGAGCAAGCGTTTGTGCTCCGTCTAGTCTGGCCTTGTTTGTGAGGTCATTAAGTTTGCCAATTGCGCTGGTACCGCCCCACGGTTTTGGCACTAAGTAATTAACGGTTTTGACGCTCGCAGAGCCGAGTAGTGCTCTAAATCCCTTTGGGTCTTCGGCTGCGTCGTGGTTTAACCAATCGGATTTAGCGCCAAAGGTGCCGTGGACTAAGGCGTAATTGATGGTTTGTGGCTGACTCATGAGGCTCTCGCCATAAGAGATTGATACCATTCAAGTTGTTGGCTGCGGCCATCGCGTTTTAACTTATAAGCATGAGTGGGGCTTTGGTGGGCGGCCCAAGGTAAGTTCAGGTCTTGCCAATTTATCGCCAAAGGTTCATCTTTGCCAACATCGATGGTCAAAAGCTGGGCGACCTGACGTTGCAGAATTAAATCTTCGTGGCCTAAGCCCTCTCCAATGGTGTATTGACGAACTCCTTCAAAATCGAATTCTGCGCTGTGATGAACGTGGCCATTTAGGTAAATGCCGCCACCACTTTTTTGGATTGCTTTGCTGAGCCAGGCTACCTCATTGATCCCACCGACTTCGTGATCATCATGCGGTCTTGGATCTTTCAACGGCCGATGGCTAAAGAACACTTGATTCTGCGTTGGCACTGTCTTGTTGTATAGCTGGCGCATTAGAGCGCCTCGATTGCCTCTGCCGGCCGGGAAAAAATCAGCCGCCGTATCTAAGTTAACGAAGCGCTTGCCGAACAAGTTAAAGGCGTTGTTCATGGGGCCAATCTGACGGCGAAATTGCTCGTAGATCAGGCCGTTGTCACGAAAGTCATGATTTCCAATGCTCACAAAACAAGGTAGGGGCGCGTTTTGGAAGAGACGGATGGCCGTATCAAATTCGCCGTCTGCGTAATTAAAATCGCCTAGGTGCAATAGGTAATCGGCTCCGAGTTCTACTGCTCGATCTAGGCAAGCGTTTAGTTCTTGGTTGGCGCCCGTATCGCCAATCACCGCAAATCGAATAGGCTCTTGGTCGTTCAATTGCCAAGCCAGAGTGATGCGCTCATTACTTGCTGGCAAATTGACGAATCGCTTGATGCCGTCCACCGTTTCATGAATATCGACAAAGGATTTGTTACTCACCAAAAGCCGAGCTTTTGGAGATACATTGTTAACAGAGATTTGTAATGGCGAGCGAGCACGAATAACTTCGAGCGTGGGCTCGGGCGCAAAGGCTCTAAACGACGTGGACCATTCGTCGGTTGCGATCAGGTCAGACCATTGCAAATGGTGCGATGCGTTGTGCTGTTGTGTTGTTAATGGTTCAGGCTCAAAGCTCAAACGAGGGTAGCGAATGCCTCGATGCCAAACATAAGCGGCGCCTGCACCGGCCAACCCCAAAGCTAAGAGATGTCGTCTGGAGAATGTCATTCTAGAGAGCGTTATAAAGTCAATCGAGAAAGGCGAGGCGATAGCGCTGTACTGGCTATTGGCTGGCCTTACTATCGACAACGGTGATGGTGATTTTTTCTGAGATTACCGGTTTATCGTGCGGGATGTGTAAGTAGTTTCCAAGGAGCAATTGCAGGCTGTGTTCACCTGGTGGAAGATCAATGCTGGTCTGCGTTTGCCCGCCTCCAAAATGAATTAACTGGTCGGTGGCAGGCAGTGGAGCATTCAAATTTGGCAGGGTCTCCATATTAATTAGCAAGTGATGATGACCTGAATTTTCGACATTTTCTCCCGCTTTAGCGACCACCATATTTTCGATACCAAATTCGATAGAAACGGGCGGCTCGACAATGGCGCCGTCGGTCGGCTGGATAAAAAAGACACGGGCGTTGGCAGGTGCGCTTGAGACTAATTCGCTCGCTATCTCCGGTTGTTGAGTTGCCGCAGGGCTTGTCTCTAAAGTCGCAGAGTCGCTTGCGGTTTGATTGACAGTCTCAGGTGCTTTTTCATTAAAAAAAACTTGTGATAAAACAACGCCGATAATTACGGCGGCCGTTACCATTAATATTCGTTGCATAGAAATTCTCGAATTGTGCTAGGTTTGTGAGTCATGAAGGGTCTACATTGATGCCTTTTACTATAAACTATCTCACAGAATTCGATATCAATTTACCGCGAAATGAACAGCAAACTTACCTACTCTCAAGTGCAAGACTATTATGGCAAAGTCTTGAAAAGCAGTGACGACCTTAAAACCGACGCGTGTTGCACCGACGAAGGTTTGCCATCGTACTTAAAACCGATTCTTTCTAAAGTTCATGATGAAGTGCTTATGCGCTATTACGGTTGCGGGCTAGTGTTACCAGAGCAACTCGAAGGCGCCCGTATTTTAGATTTAGGCAGTGGCGCTGGTCGCGATGTTTATGCTTTATCTGCTTTGGTTGGTGCCACTGGCGAAGTTGTCGGAGTGGATATGACTGAAGAACAATTGGCGGTTGCGGATCAGTATCGAGACTATCACGCTGAGGTATTCGGTTTTGATAAAGCGAATGTTTCATTTAAGAAAGGGTTTATCGAGCAATTAGATCAGCTTGAACTAGAGCCCAACTCTTTTGACATTATTGTGTCTAATTGCGTGATAAATTTGTCTCCTGATAAGCGCGCGGTATTAGAGCAATGTTACGATTTGCTCAAGCCGGGCGGCGAAATTTACTTTTCTGATGTGTATTCTGAACGGCGTACACCGCAGCATTTGATTGATGACGAAGTGCTTTGGGGTGAGTGCATTTCTGGTGCGCTGTATTGGAACGATTTTGTCAACTTATCCAAAGAGTGTGGCTTTAAAGACCCGCGCTTAGTCAAAAGCCGCCCACTTGCCATTGAGAATGCAGCCTTACAGGAAAAACTCGGCGATCGCCGTTATTTCTCGGCGACCTATAGACTGTTTAAGCTAGACGACTTAGAGCCGGCTTGCGAAGACTACGGTCAAGCTGTGATTTACAAAGGCACGGTTGCGCATCACGCAGATAAATTCGTATTGGATGAACATCATGTCATCGAGACGGGAAAAGTCTTCCCTGTTTGTGGTAACACTTGGCGCATGCTGGCGGATACACGTTTCGCCGAGCATTTTGATTTCATTGGTGATTGGTCCAACCACTTCGGTATTTTTGAGGGTTGTGGCACCAGCATGCCCTTCTCAACGCAGGATGATACAACCGCCATCGCAGATAACAATGGCGGGGCTTGTTGTTGAGAGGTCTTGAATCCGAGAATTAGAAAAGGTGCAGCCTAAGCGTCAATCCTGCCCTTACTCTTCGTCGAGCAAAAGAAACAGAATCGGGGCTACATTGCCTAAAGCCAAAGCGTCAAACGCTGCTTTTGCGTCCAAACGACCTTGGCCAATCCGAATGTTCGGTCCGCCCACCGCAGTGCTGCGCATTGCTTCTCTTACCTTGTCGGCGTTAACAGCGGGGCCGGCACTCATTAAAAGTGCGGCAATGCCCGCCGCATGTGGAGCCGCCGCAGAGGTGCCAAAAAAGGTTGTAGGAAATCCGCCGGCACCGGTGACATTGACGCCATCTATAGCAGCAAAATCTGGCTTGTCTCTGACTTCAAAGCGGGGTCTAAATACGGTACTTGGGCCTTGTGAGCTGTAAAAAGCGGTTTCATCATTACCCGGCTCTGAAGCATTAATAGTAGCGACACTGAGTGTGCGCGCCAAACCTGCATGGCCAAAAATGGCATCTCGTTCGATGGGGTACTCTATTCCAGCATCACCTAGGAAGAAAGTCTCCAGTCTTGCTCCAGGGCCTGAAAAGCGAACTAAAACTAGAAAGAAAATGCCGAAATCGCTGCTATCGTTTTCAACACAGACGCCTTCTATAGCAGGGCCAAATTCAGTCTGGCTGGACGCAACGACTTCGTTGTTTTGGTTTAGCACAAACATATCGAAATCGCTGTTTGGCGCAGTAAAATTTTCGTTCCATTGAGTCAAAATAACGGTTGAACCATTGGGTGCAACGGCGAAGCCATGAGTTATATCTTCGACCGCACCAGAGGTGAAATTATGGAAGCTGAGCCCATTTTGGCTATCGAAGAATAGGCGAAAATTTTCTTCATGATGAGATCCGCCACTATTGCCAGCAGCTGAGACCAGCAGAACATCATCCGGTAGGGCATTCATGCCGCGAGCAATGTCTCCATCTTCAAAATAGGGTTCGCCAAAGAACCCAAGGTCGTCGACAATAATGTCGGCCCCAAAGGTGTTGGCTAAAACATTGGCCTGCGACACAAATTCTAGAGACGTGTTAACAGCCGCAACAGCCAATTCGGCTTCGGGCGCGATGTCGTGAATAATTTCGGCCATGGCGGTACCTTCATTGCAACTGCCAGAACCGCCGGTTCCGCCGCAGCCTCGAGTGCCATCAGTGGCTGATGTGCACTGACCGAATTCTCTGAAATTGGCCGGCAAGTCTCCGCTTGCCAGGGCGTCGCGCCAATTTAATGCGCCATCCGAAATGATCCCGACTTTTATGCCTCGGCCGGTGATGCCCTGTTCCCGTAAAATATTTGAGCGCAGAATAGCGTCGCCTTGAGTTGTGCGACTGCCGCGGTTAGTCGTGGCATAGCTTGGTTCTCGAATCGACGTAACCCAGGTTTGTTGGGCGAGGCCAGCGAGTCGATCGATATCAATCCATACTTGAGCGGTACTCATCTCCTTGCTCACGAGCTCGATCTCATCGACATACGATTCAAGTCGCGCTAGCGTTGTTTGGTCTGTGTTATCCAGCTCGATGTAAGCTTGAACGGCGTTAGCGCGCGTTCGCAAGAAAAAAGAGTTGTTTGGAGAATCGGTTGAGCCTTTCGTTCTGAGTGACAGGGTTGCCAAACGACTAGACAGTTTATTAGACGATTTGGGTTTTGACGCTTTAGATGCAGCCGCCTGCTTAATGACAGAGAAATCCGCAATCGCTGGATTGTCGGAAATGCTAGGTGCCGATTGAGCCTGTGCAGAGAACAGAGCCAAGCTCGAGACCAATAATAGCATCGAGCAACGGCGCCATAGTCTTGGTTCTGAAAAGTTGAAGCCGTTGCAGAAGCCGTTGCAGAAAACGTTGTGGAAAGTGTTGTAGAAGGCTTTATGGCAAGCTTTGTTGATAGCCTTTTCGATTAACATGCCTGTTATCTCCATTTTGAGTCGTATTAAGTTGATGAGTGCTGAATCGCACTTCGGCCTTACTTATATAAGAAAAAACGAAATAAATCAGCTAGCAGTCTGCAAAATCTCGATTAAGTAAATGGGCTGGGCGTTAAAGGCGTATATCGCACGCCTTAGCTGCCCTGAAATCTTACTGTTTCAAGTGGGCTAGATTACGTTATTCTTAGCTTTTACCCGCAGATATTTACTCAACACGTGCCGTTTCATCCTGAGCTAATACTTTTCGTTTTTGTCGCGTCGTTTACTCCGGGGCCAAACAACTTGATGATTATGGCGTCTGGCCTGAATCATGGGGTTCGAGCGAGTGTGCCTCATCTATTAGGTATTTCATTTGGCGCGCCTGCTCTGTTTCTGGCCATAGGTTTTGGATTGGGCTATCTCTTTGAGCGCTTTGAGTGGCTTCATTTAACGATTCAGATTGCTGGTGTGACCTATCTTGTCTATCTAGCCTTTCTCATCGCCAAGACCAGACCGGCGTCGATATCGGCCAAATCTGCGCCGCCGTTGACTTTCTTTCAAGCCGCTTTATTTCAATGGGTGAATCCAAAGGCGTGGATCATGGGCACCAGTGCTTTAGCGACGTATTCGGTGGTAGGGGCCGAGCCAGTCTGGCAGGTGATAGCCATTGTGATGGTGTTTTTTGCCTTTACTATTCCTGCTGTCGGCGCTTGGCTTGTCTTTGGAGCTGCATTGCAGCGTCTGCTAAGCGATGCCAAGTATCATCTGGTATTTAACCGCACCATGGCCGTATTGCTGATTCTGTCCGTATTCCCGGTCCTTCAAGAATGGTTTTATCGGTTGGTGGGCTGAATTTTGTTTCGTAGGCAGCCTTTAAACCGTTGAATCTATGGTTTGCGGGGTGTTGAGCATACCTTGTCAATAAGTTGTTAAAAACCAAGGATTTAATCCTCATTTCACTTGCATGAGCGCCTCGGCACGCATAGAATGCGCCGCACTGATTCGCCGTTACTGCTAAAGACCTGCAAGTTCAGCCTCTTTAGTAAGACGGTTATTGCTTGGCAACACATCTGCAAGCACTTTTATACGAATCCATATACAGAAGTCGCGAGCGCGTAATTACGTGTTTTAGGTGGTAATGCCTAAAGCTATATATTACCGAGGTTTTTGCTTGACTCGTAAGAGTCAACTCCCTAGAATCGCGACCTCTTTGACGCTCCTTAAAGCGCCAGCTGCTGAGAAATTCGGTAACTGAAGGCTTTAGAAGCATTTTTGTCGCTCTGTTTTTTTATGAAGCGCTCGCATTGGCTCTCTGGAGCAGCAGGCGCTTAGGCTGAAACGGAAGCCGGTGTTATGACTATAGCGCCTGCGACCCAAGCGTGCTAAGGCACGCGTTTGAGTTGTCCGGGTTGTCGAGAGCGCCCGCGGCCCAAGCGTGCTAAGGCACGCGCCTAATTAAAAGAAGCATCGATTTTTTTGAAAAACTAAAATTCGATTATGCCTACTATTAATCAATTAGTAAGGAACCCGCGTAAGAAGCAGGTTCAGAAATCTAATGTGCCTGCATTGATGGCGTGCCCTCAGCGTCGCGGTGTGTGTACTCGTGTTTATACGACTACCCCCAAGAAGCCAAACTCTGCATTGCGTAAAGTTGCGCGTGTACGTTTAACCAACGGCTTTGAAGTGACTTCTTATATTGGTGGTGAAGGCCACAATCTGCAAGAGCACAGTGTCGTATTGATTCGTGGTGGTCGTGTTAAGGATTTGCCGGGTGTGCGATATCACACAGTTCGTGGTGCTCTGGATACCTCTGGTGTTTCTGAGCGTCGTCAAGGCCGTTCTAAGTACGGTGCCAAGAAACCCAAGTCATAGTTTTTGACCCAGCAGTCGTTTGTGTTGTCAAAAGCATGCATTAACTGAGAAGAAGAGTATTAGTAATGCCTAGAAGAAGAGAAGTTCCTAAACGCGAGATTTTGCCTGATCCTAAGTTCGGCAATGTCACACTTGCAAAATTCGTCAACATATTGATGAAAGACGGTAAAAAGTCCGTCGCTGAAAAAATTATTTACGGTGCTCTTGATTTGATCGGTGAGCGCCGTGACGAAGATCCACTTGAGATCTTTGATGGTGCACTGGAGAACGTCAAGCCTGTTGTTGAGGTGAAAAGTCGCCGCGTAGGTGGTGCGACGTATCAAGTGCCGGTTGAAGTTCGCGCAAGCCGACGTACTGCCTTGGCAATGCGTTGGATTGTTGAATATTCGCGCGGTCGATCTGAAAAGTCGATGACGCAGCGGTTGGCTGGTGAGTTGATCGATGCCTTTGAAAAGCGCGGTGGTGCGGTTCGTAAAGTCGAAGACGTGCATCGTATGGCCGAAGCCAACAAAGCATTCTCGCATTTCAGATTTTAAATTAGATCTGAGCAGCACGCCGTTTGTATTTGGGGCGTTAAATCGAATGCAACGCTCTTTGTAAATTTAGTTTGAGAAATTGATTAGTCATTAAGTAAAAGTAAAGTGGCACGTTCAACTCCAATAAATCGATACCGAAATGTCGGCATCATGGCTCACATCGACGCGGGTAAAACCACGACGACCGAGCGCATTTTGTTCTACACGGGTATCAGTCATAAAATCGGCGAAGTGCACGATGGTGCGGCGACGATGGACTGGATGGAGCAAGAGCAAGAACGCGGCATTACGATTACGTCGGCAGCAACCACCACGTTTTGGCGTGGGATGGATGCGTCGTTTGATGAGCATCGAATCAATATCATCGATACGCCAGGCCACGTTGACTTCACTATCGAAGTTGAGCGCTCATTGCGAGTGCTTGATGGAGCAGTAGCCGTGTTTTGCGCAGTTGGTGGCGTTGAGCCTCAGTCGGAAACAGTTTGGCGACAAGCCAATAAGTATGGTGTGCCCAGATTGGCATTCGTGAATAAGATGGACCGCTCAGGTGCGGATTTCTTACGAGTTGTCGAGCAGATCAAAACGCGGTTGGGTGCAAATCCATTGCCTTTGCAGTTGCCAATTGGTGCTGAAGAAGAGTTCGAAGGTCTTGTTGATCTAATCAAAATGAAAGCCATCTACTGGGATAAAGATTCCATGGGTGTGCAGTTTGAAGAAAAAGAAATACCAGCAGATCTTCAAGACATGGCAGCCGAATATCATGAGAAATTGATTGAATCGGCCGCCGAGAGCTCTGAAGAATTGATGGATGACTATCTAGAGAAAGGCAGTTTGCCTATTGAGAAAGTCAAAACGGCCATACGGCAAATGACAATTGATAATGAAATCGTGCCTGTCCTCTGTGGTTCGGCCTTTAAAAATAAAGGCGTTCAGGCAATGTTAGATGGCATTGTTGAATATCTGCCATCCCCGATCGATGTGCCTGCGATTCAAGGTATCGATGACAGCGAAAACGAAGTGTCGCGCGAGTCAAGCGATGATGAGCCTTTTTCAGCTTTGGCATTTAAAATCGCGACCGACCCGTTTGTTGGTCAGCTAGTGTTCTTTCGAGTTTATTCGGGAGTGCTAAAAACAGGTGATGCGATTTACAACCCGGTTAAGGGTAAGAAAGAGCGGATTGGTCGAATTTTGCAAATGCATTCGAACAATCGAGAAGAAATTAAAGAAGTCCGCGCTGGTGACATTGCCGCAGCGGTCGGGCTTAAGCAAGTCACTACAGGGGATACTCTGAGTGACGTAAAAAGTGTTGTAACCCTAGAGCGGATGGAGTTTCCAGACCCGGTTATTTCACAGGCGGTTGAACCAAGAACTCAATCCGACCAAGAAAAGATGGGTGTTGCCTTGGGCAAGCTCGCACAAGAAGACCCATCGTTTAAGGTGCGCACTGACGAAGAGTCTGGCCAAACCATTATCTCTGGTATGGGCGAGCTGCACCTAGACATCATTATCGATCGTATGAAGCGCGAGTTTGATGTCGAATGCAACGTGGGCAAGCCGCAAGTGGCTTACCGCGAAGCAATCAGCAAAACGATTGAACACGAAACTAAGTACATCAAACAATCCGGCGGGCGTGGCCAATACGGCCATGTGGTCTTGCGCATAGAGCCGCAAGCACGAGGCGCAGGTTTTGAATTTGTTGACGAGATTAAAGGCGGTGTTGTGCCGCGAGAGTTTATTCCAGCCGTACAAAAAGGCGTGGAAGATGCCCTCGAAGGCGGCGTGCTAGCGGGTTACCCGGTGGTCGACGTTAAAGTCGCTTTATTTGACGGCAGCTTTCACGACGTAGATTCCTCTGAGTTTGCGTTCAAGGCGGCTGCCGGTCAGGCGTTTCGCGAAGGTTGTCGCGAAGCCGGAGTTGATTTACTCGAGCCGATTATGGCGGTCGAGATTGTGACTCCAGAAGAGTATATGGGTAATGTCAGTGGCGATATTAATTCGCGACGCGGCGTTATCTTAGGTATAGAAGACACGCCTGCGGGCAAGTTAGTACAGTCTGAAGTGCCGTTAGCTGAAATGTTTGGGTATGCGACCTCGTTGCGAAGTGCAACACAGGGTCGAGCGTCATACTCAATGCAATTCGAGAAGTATCAGAAAGCACCGCAAAATGTTGTTGATGCGGTGATTTCAAGATTTTAGTTGTTGTCTTAATTGGCGATAACGTAATTCGGTTTACGAGTTCGTGTGTTGGCACCGCGTGTTAATGCAAAGACAAGTAAGCTTTTTGAAACTAGAGGCCTTCGCACGGAATCAATACCGATTTTGAGCGAAGCAAATATGTCAGTAATGGCATCGTGCAAAGGCCTCCGGCATTAACCAGAACCTGTTTAAGAGGTGATTGACTATGTCTAAGGAAAAATTTGAAAGAACCAAGCCGCACGTCAATGTAGGCACCATTGGTCACGTAGACCACGGTAAAACGACATTGACCGCTGCGATCACAAAATGTTTGTCAGAAGCATACGGCGGCGAAGCCGTTGAT
>CALAKU010000017.1 GCA_937922925.1 uncultured Arenicella sp.
ACTAAGCTCAGAGGTAAAATCCAGATGAATACTGCTAAAGACATAGAAAAGGCCATTGAATCGTTGCCACTCGCTGAGCTCAAAGAATTCCGAATATGGTTCGAAAAATTCGATTCAGATAATTGGGACGATCAAATATCAGTTGATGTTAAATCTGGCCGCCTCGATGCCCTCGCTCAAGCAGCTCTTTCTGCCCATAGATCAAACAAAACCAAAGAAATGTGAAACATTTCGCAACGTCTGAATTTTGGGACGCTTTTGATCGCTTACCTGCACCAATACAAACCAAAGCTAAGAAAAATTTCGAATTGTTGAAGACAAATGCTTCGCATCCGTCGCTTCATTTTAAGAAAATTAATCAGTTTAGATCTGTGAGGGTTGGGTTAAGATTTAGAGCCCTTGCAATAGAATCGGAAAATGATTTGATATGGTTCTGGATAGGAAGCCACGCAGAATATGACAAGATGGTCAGCTAACAAGAGACTATGGTTCAAAGTCAAGAATCAAGCCATCGATTCGTTCCAATAAGTTCTGTTTTTCATCATCGCGTTGAGCGTAATTAGCTGCTTTCTCGCACAAGCAATCAAAGCAACTTTCTTCGGTTTACCCTGAGCAAGTAATCGCTGATACATTGGCTTAAGCACCGGGTGGTGTTGAATTGCGGTAAACATCGAGACGAATAGTACAGTTCGTACTTTATGCCGCCCACCGCGTATTGAGCAACGGCATTTGGACGCGCTAACCGCGCGCCCAAGTGCTGGGCGTTGTATTTACTAAGTCATCGCTTAGTTGTAATATCTGATCAAAGATTGACAGCTTTTCAAACAATGCCAAATTCAGCAAAAGAAGTTATTTCCCAAGCGCTTGAGCTTGCTGCTTCAGATCGATCTGCTGTTGCAGAAGCGATGATAGCTAGCTTAGACATGCCGGATAGCACCATTGATGAAATATGGGCAAAGGAGGCTGATGCCCGATTAAGCGCTTTCGATCAAGGCGATATCGAAGCTAAAACCGCTGAGGAAGTGCTCTCAAAGTTTCATCAGTCGTGATAGTTAGATTCCTCTCTCCTGCGGAGCGAGAATTAGACGATGCCTTCGAATTCTATCAAAACCAACAGGCCGGTCTAGGTCTTAGGTTCATATCTCAAATGCAAGAAAGTATCGAGAGGATAAAAGCATTTCCAAAGTCGTATCAACGAATTGGCAAACGCTCTAGAAGATGTCTTGTTCTAAGATTTCCTTACGGAATCATCTATGAATTCAGGGAACAAACGCAAGAGATTATTATTGTTGCCATCTCGCACCTGCATCGAAAGCCAGATTATTGGTGGCATCGTGAGTAAGAAATATAAGAAGTCTCAAAACGAACGCTTTGCTTTTGTGGTTGCAAGAGCAGGTCAAAAACGTATACCAGTTCAGTCCCGTCGATTATGAAGACTGGGGTTGGTACTGTGATGTTACCTTCAAAAACAGAGAATATATGCTTGGTTCATCCGTATTTTAAGAAGAAGGCGATGACCCCAATTTGGCTCTAGAGTGGGTATTTCAAGTAGCTAAACAGCGTTCATTTAAAGAAGTATTGCTCTTCAAAGAAAAAATGAATGAACATGATGAATGCCTTCAATTTTTTCGAACTTTCTTTGAAAGATCTAAAGGTTCTTTCTATTGAAGCAATCACATAACAAGCATAAATAAAGCAATGCTGCTACGCAGTCCGGACACGCTACTCGCATTTTAAGGCCGCGTTATATCTAAAAGCATGAGTGAAACAAGATTACGAGACCTAAAAGGGCTGAGAGTGAAATCTGAAGACGCTCTTATTTCTGCCGGAATACATTCGCCTAGAGAGCTTAGGGAAATAGGTGCGGTGGAGGCATTCATACGAATGAGAGATAAGGGCAGTATTGATCCAAGCCTCAATTTTTTGTATGCGTTGGTCATGGGTACCCGTTCTCGTTTTATCAAAATTTGGGCCAGAAGCTTCAGGGGTTTCTGTTAAGGCTCTGGTCTTTTTCTTCAATAATCTCGGAATTTTTATCGCTGCCGTATTTGTATTTGTGTTCGTAACTGGCGACAAATTTTATGGTTTTATCACTGAACCGTTTTTATTCTTATGCAACTGGATATTCGACAATATCTTTAAAAAGGATTAGACCTAAGTCTCCAAGGTTGGAAATAACTTTACCGACAAGAATCGACATAGGCGCCGTGCCGACATCTTCCATTTAGAGCAAACTTTGATACTAACCTTAGAACCACTCTGCCTTAAAACACACTGAGGCTAATAAAAAACCCCGCAATCGCCGCGCTCATCATGTTTGCTAGGAAGCCCGCAGCGACCGCGCGCATGCCAAGTTTTGCGACGTCTTGCCTTCTCTCTGGGGCGATAGTACCCAGGCCGCCGAGGAGTATGGCGATGGATGAGAAGTTGGCGAAGCCACAAAGCGCGAAGCTCACGACGGCTTGCGAGTATGGGCTTAAGAATTCTTTTTGCGTTGAGAAGTCAACAAAAGCGACGAACTCATTGAGCACTAATTTTTGGCCGATCAAACTGCCTGCGACAGTGCTTTGCTCCCAAGGAACGCCTAACAGCCATGCCAGCGGTTTGAATAAAGTGCCTAGAATTAACTGCAAGGATAAATCAGGGAAGCCAATATAGGCTCCGGCCCAAGTGAGTAAGCCGTTGATCAAAGCGATTAAGGCCACAAAGGCGATCAACATGGCGCCAACGTTAACGGCTAAATGCATACCCGAAGTAGCGCCTCCAGCGGCGGCGTCGATCACGTTGACATAGGGTTCGTCTTCGAACTCCTGTTCAGTTTGATCTGGGCGCGGGCTTTGGGTTTCGGGCATGATGAGTTTGGCCATCAATAGCCCGCCAGGCGCGGCCATAAAACTTGCGGCCAAGAGGTAGCGCATCTCGACGCCCAACGCGACATAGCCAGCTAATACAGAGCCTGCTACCGTGGCCATGCCGCCGACCATCACGGCGAACAATTCTGAATTGCTCATGCGCGCGACATAAGGCTTGATTACTAATGGCGCTTCGGTTTGGCTAACAAAAATATTGGCGGTGGCCGAAAGTGATTCTGGGCGGCTGGTGCCCAGCGCTTTTTGTAAACCGCCACCGATAACTCGAATGATCCAGCCCATGATGCCAAGGTAGTACAACACCGCGACAAAACTTGAAAAGAAAATGATGATAGGCAAAACATTAAAAGCGAACACGAAGCCGATTTTGCCAGTGGCGATGTCTCCGAATAAAAACTGAATGCCGCTTTGCCCGTATTGCAAAATGCTCGTGACACTGTTTGAAATCGCTTCCAACACGCTACGACCAAACGGCAAGTACAAGGCAAAGGCACCAATCAAAAATTGCAAGGCAAACGCGCCGCCAATGGTTCGCCAGTTGATTGAGCTTCGATGTTTGGAGAGTGCAATGGCAAGGCAAAGCAAAACCACAATCCCGAGTAAACTAATAACGGTTGTCATGATGCTTGCTCCATTAGCAGCGGTTTGATTCGGCTCTTTATCATGTCGATGGCGACGCGGTTCATACCACCGTTGGTTACCACAACATCAGCGTAGGCTCGACTCGGTGCAATATACTCAAAATACATTGGGCGCACGGTGGCATGATATTGCTCGGCGACCGATTCGATGTTGCGCCCTCGGTCTTTCACATCGCGCTGAATGCGGCGCAGTAAACAAATATCCAAGGCGGTGTCGACAAACACCTTAATATCAAATTCAGGTAACAAACTTTGATCGCCCAACACTAATATGCCTTCAACCAAAATGACTTTAGCGGGCTTGACCGCGCGCGTATCGCTTGAGCGATTGTGATCGGTAAAATCGTAAATCGGAGACTCGACGGCAAGTCCCGCCTTTAAACGCCTTAGTTGTTCTAATAATAAAGTGTGTTCAAACGCGTCGGGATGATCGTAGTTTGTTAGCTCGCGCTGCTCGACCGATAAATGCGTTTGGTCGCGGTAGTACATGTCTTCGCGCAAAACGGCAATCGATTGCCCGGGGCATTCTTTGGTTAGCTCGTCGACAATGGTCGAAGCCAGCAAGGTTTTACCCGACGCCGATGCCCCAGCAATCGCGATGGTTAACACATCGCTCATTCGACCACGCCTGATACGCCAATTCCGCGCGGGTCTGATGCGGGATGCGCCTCGTATTGATTGAGGTCAATCATTTGTAAATCTCCAAACTCCCACGGATGGGGTTCGACTCGATAGCCCTTTTGCTTGAGTTCTTCTTGCGTTGACGTTGGCAAAGGGTAGTTCACACTCATGGTAATCAAATCGGGCGGTAAGAGCTGGTGATGAAAACGCGTTTGGCTTACCGCTTGATTCGTGTTCATACCAAAATCGTCAACATTCACAATGGCCTGAAACACTGAGGTGAATATCGTTGAACCGCCTCGTGTGCCGACGATCATCCGAGGTTTGTTTTCTTTCACTAAAATCGTGGGCGTCATCGACGAGAGCATCCGTTTACCGGGTTGAATCTCATTTGCCGTACCACCAACAACGCCATAAATGTTAGCGGCGCCCGGCTTGGTGCTGAAGTCGTCCATCTCGTTATTGAGAATAAAACCCGCTCCTTCTACGACAACGCCGCTGCCGTAATTCCAATTGATGGTGGTGGTGTTTGAGACCGCATTGCCCCATTGGTCGACAATCGAGAAATGCGTGGTGTCTTTGGATTCAAGCCCGGGCGGTACCGCCTCAACCGCACTAATCGCGTTGGGATTAACTTCGCTGGCGCGTCTGGCGATGTAGTCGTTGCTAATCAGTTGCTCTATGGGCACATCGATGAAGTCTGGGTCGCCAAAGTATTCTGCCCTGTCGGCAAACACGCGTTTTTCCATTTCGGCGACCAAGTGAATATATTGGGCTGAGTTAACCGAGTGCTCGTCGAATTCATCGGCCAGCAGGTGTTTCATTTTAAGTAATTGAATTAAGGCAAACCCGCCGGAACTGGGCGGCGGAGCGGTAATCACTTGATAGTCTTTCCATTGGCCAATCAACGGTGCGCGCCACACACTTTTATAAGATGCTAAGTCCTCTGCACTGAATAGGCCGTTATCACGCTTAGCCTGAGCTAACAGGAGTTTGGCTGTTTCGCCTTGATAAAACTCTTTCGCGCCATTTTTGGCAATGCGCTTGAGCACCTTGGCGAGTTCTGGTTGCTTAAACACGCCGCCATCAGCCATGCCACCGAAGTACGCAGCAAAGTTGGTGCGCTCGCCAAACCAGTCCACAATACCGGGGATCGCCGCGGCCTGTTTGGGATGAACTTGAAAACCGTTCTCGGCGTAGTCAATCGCTGGCTTGAGCAAGCGTCGCCAAGACAGAGTCGCGAATTTTTGGTGGGCACGCCACATGCCATCAACGCTTCCAGGTACACCGGCGGCTCGAATGCCGATCAAACTCGCCTTGTCGATTACGTTGCCTTCGTCATCGAGATACATGTCGCGGCTGGCAGTTAAGGGGGCTTTTTCTCGATAATCCAAAAAGTGACTCTCGCCTTCCATGCGCGCGAGCATAAATCCACCGCCACCAATATTGCCGGCTTCCGGCAACGTGACTGCGAGCACAAACATGGCCGCGATCGCTGCGTCTACGGCATTACCGCCCTCGCGCAAAACCGCGTCAACGGTTTCAGCCGAGTAACGATCTGGCATCGCATAAGCCGCCGGGCTGGTGGCTGGTGTCTTTTCAACGGTTACACAGGCACTCAGCACAAGGCCGAGCACCAACGGCAAGACTGTCTTCGTCAGGCCTCGCGAGGGATAAGTTTGCATGGGCGTATCACCATTAAATGTCTCGGTGATACGCTAATCGCTCGGCGCTGTATTTGCAAGGCGTGGCTTAGACGGATTCCAGCGGTGTATAACCACCTAAATCGTTATAAGAACTTAAGAAACGTCGTTGTTGCTGACCAAGCTCGCCGCTACTTAGCTTGGGCGCCTTGGCCGCATCAACGCGGTAGCTCATGTCTTTAAAGGCTTTATCAAAACGCGCGTCGCCTGACTGAATATTGCGTGTTTGAAAAGAAAACTTCGCGAGCGAGAACGGGTTAAACCGGTAACTGAATCTTGCGCAGCCCTCAAAACGAACAATTTGCTCGGCGTACTGGTCACATTGGCTAATTAGAGTTTGCATTAACGCATGGGCAAATTCGCTTGCACGACGAAAGCTCACAACCAAGGTTTGATCGGCCAACTCTGGAAATTGTTCACTGTTGCCAGTGAGTTTAATTTCGGCAAGCGTCTGACCGGCGAATTGCATGTCGCGCACCAAGCCTACTTCCATGCCATCGACTTTAAACTGCTTACATTGCTCAGCAACCGTAAGCTCACTAGGCGTTTGTAATTCTGCCTTTTGGCCGACCAAGAGCGGTAGGTCTAAATGATTATTAAAGGGCGTGGTCGAGAGCCTGCGCTCGATACCAAATTCGGTTCCGTCTATATGCAGACAGACTTTTTCTCGTAATTCGTGTTCGCGCACTTTTTTGACTGCTAACAACGCCGTTTGTACGATTTCTGAGGTTGGCGTGGTCGGTTCAATCAACCATCGTCGGCCGTATACGATTTTGTCTTGCTCGGCACGGGTTAACGCGTTGGGATAGTTTTCTTTACCCACAATACCGACAATCAAAAATACGACGGAACCTTCTTGCCCGGCAAACAATTGCAGATGCTTGGGCAAGCTGATCTGCGCTAACACGTTTTCTAAATTTTCTAAGGTGCGTTCTACATCCAAGTATTGTTGAGGCACGATGGTGCGGCCATCTTGCATGGTTACTTGTGGCGCAAATGGCAATGGCGTTTCACCATAGCTGTTCGCTAGTTTCTGATCGGCCGATTCAAACCGATAAAGATTAGACGCTGTCATTTTAATCACCGCTGACAAGTGAGATAAAAACTAAAAAAGCAAACTGACTCAGATGGATCAAGGCCTACGTTAAGTGTGCCTAAGCTGTTGCAGAGCGAGATTATGCTTAGGTCAACGAGAAATTAGGTGAATTTCTGATCACAATTATGTGACGGTTTGGCGACGCAGCACGCCGGTCACCAATGCCGTGCCGAGCAAAATAACGCCCATGCCGACCATCATCGTTAGGCTGAGTCGCTCGCCAATAAACAACGCGCCCCAAAGAGTGCCAAACAGCGGGATCAAAAAAGTAACCGTAATGGCGCGGGTTGAACCGATCTCGCTAATCAATTGAAAGTAGATCAAATACGCCAGGCTAGTGCAGAATACCGCCAGCACTAAGGCGCACCACCACGCTGTATTGCTGGGCATCTCACTCGGCAGATAAAGCAACGCTAACGGAGCCAAAAGAACAGCGGCCGCCACTTGGCTGAAAGTGGTAATCGATAGAGCGCTAACGTTATTAAGCTTAACCGCGGTAATATTAGCCGCGATACCGTAAAGAACGGGGGCAAACGCCGCCGCAAGCACACCAAAGAGTTTCGCCTCTTGATGACCGCTGCCACCTAACCCAAGTAATTCGCCGGAAACCAAAATGGCAACGCCTGCAACACCGACAGCTAAGCCTAAGGCGGCTGATCGGCTCAAACGCTGTTGCAACCAAATCCATGCAACCAAGGCACCGTAAATGGGCGCAGTGGAATTTAGCACAGCGGCCACACCACCGGTGACAAACAAAACCGAGTAAGCAAAGAGCACAAACGGAATCGCCGAATTAAGTAGACCTACCCAAACAATCGGCCCAACATGCCGCTTGACGTTGGGCCATTGCTGCTTGCCTTCGCGCCACCACCAAATCGGCAACAAGACCAAAGCAGCCAATACAACTCGAACCTCGATCAACGCGATCGCGCCGAACTCCGGCGTCGCGATCACCATAAATAAAAACGACGCACCCCAAATGGCCGCCAAACTCAAGAGCATTAGAAGTTGCCGGGCATTCATAAGGCAGGTTGAAGCAAAATCACGAGACTCGCAAAACTAAGAGCCGTAAAGCGATTGATAAATGCGAGTGCAGCACCCACAATAAATTGAAGTAAATGTGTTTTCATCCAGTTTTAACGAATAGGCCAGTGACCATGCAAAAATCAAAGCAATTGTTTTCTACTATAACCTCTGACGGCCAGCTTCAGTTTTCGCTGCAAGAAGTTGATGTGCCCGAACCCCAAGAAGATCAAGTAATTGTGCGCATGGAAGCCGCGCCAATCAACCCCTCTGACATGTGGCCTATGTTCGGCCCGGCTAATTTGGCCGAAGCTGAGCTAGATGCCGATGCGGCAACGCCCATGCTGAGCGCGCCCGTGCACAAGGGTTTTTTGCCGCGTATTCACTCAAGGCTCGATCAAACACTGCCCATTGGTAATGAAGGGGCAGGCACGGTTGTTGCCGCCGGAAGCAGCCCGCAAGCGCAAGCCTTGATGGGCAAAGTGGTTGCCGTGTTAACCGGCGCCACCTACAGTGAGTACGCCTGTGTGCCTATTACCTCGTGTTTACCACACAATGAGGGCACAACACCGCGCCAAGCCGCCTCGTCGTTCGTGAACCCACTAACGGCTCTGGGCATGGTTGAGACCATGCGCTCAGAGGGCCATTCGGCGATTGTGCATACAGCTGCGGCATCGAACCTTGGACAAATTCTTAGCAAAATTTGTTTGCAAGACGATATTCCCTTAGTCAACGTAGTGCGCAAGCAAGAGCAGGTGGATTTGCTTAAAAGCCAAGGCGCTAAGATTGTGGTGAACAGCTCGGACGAGTCTTTTGCAGAAGACTTATACCAAGCGATCGCAGCGACTAATGCCACGCTTGGCTTTGATGCAACTGGCGGTGGCGATCTTGCCAGCCATATTTTGACGGCCATGGAGCGCTTTGGCAGTAAAGACGCAAAAGGTTTGAACACTTACGGCTCGCCAGACCATAAGCAAGTTTATATTTACGGTGGTTTAGACATCAAACCCACGGTGCTCAATCGTGCTTACGGCATGTTTTGGGGAGTAGGCGGATGGTTGTTAATGCCGTTTCTCATGAAATCAGGCCCCGAGAAGGTCATGCAAATGCATAAACGCGTAGCCAACGAGATCGATTCGACCTTTGCTGCCCACTTCAATGAAGAAATCAGCTTAGCCCAAGCCATGCAGCCTGAAATCATCCATCAATATAATGCCAAGAAAACCGGCCAGAAATATTTGATTAACCCAAGCTTATAACGGTAGCTGATGCGCTCGATCTAGTAACAACAGCATCGCTAACATCAATGAGGCTATGTGAGTAAAAAGCCAGACCAGTCTGATTCATCACATTCACAAACCCCAAATCAGGGGCGCGCTTATCAACGTGCCAAAACGTTGATGAGCGCGGTGCTGCAAAGCCCAAAGAAATTACTGGTATTGGTCGGGCAAGTTCAAACTAAGGCTGGCAAACTTGCCAATGATAAATTTGCCGAGCTGATGGAGCCGCTCGCGACCAGCTATCGTTTGGTGCGCGCCTATGCACAAGGCCACTACAAAGATATATCGATGGAAAGCTTAGGCTTAATGGTCGCCGCTTTGATTTACTTTGTGATGCCGATTGATTCACTGCCCGACTTTATCGCGATTTTTGGCCTCACCGACGACGCCGCCATTTTGGCATGGACGTTCCAACGACTTAAGCAAGAGCTAGAACGATTTCGACTCTGGGAGAGCAACCACGAGAGCGCCGAGCCGCCTAATCACGATTCTCAAGAATCAGATCAATCGCACCAGTAATCGTCGGTGTAGCGTTGCTATCAAAGATGAATTCCACACCAGTGTGATCAACTAGCGCACTAAAGAGTTGCTCAGATTGAATTTGCCTAGGTAAAACACCAAGGCAGGATTGGCAACGAGCGACCAAACTTACTCCTGGTTGAGTCGATCGGCTTATGCCGCGCAGAATAAACGCCGCTTGTGACTCACCGGCGCTAAGCATTACAGTTTGCGATAATAGTAGTTGTTGAGCTTGCCCGCCAGCATTGGGCACCACCGCATCGACCACAAATGATAAATCTCGATCAGCAACTTGCGGTGCTTCTTGCGGCGTTTGCAGCTGTATGACACCGCTAATTTGGCTGCGGCTGATCAAACTGATATCGATTGAACTGGCTAAGTCGTCTGGGTCGATGAACGCAGCGCCGACTAGCCCCAACAGATTGCCGCCTTGAGTAAAGTATTGCCTTGGCACGCTGTCACTGCAACCAAGGCATTGAATTTCAATTGAGTAATCCACCGGGTTTTCGATAATGCCGTCGATGGTAAATTCCATTTGATCGGCTCCCGCTAGAAAATCGACAGTTACCGTGCGCGAGCTGGTAATCGGCCGGATGAAGGCAAAAGTCGGCAATACCACGAAATTGTGATTGTTGACGGTAAGTGCCAATGTTAGATCCCGATCTATCTGACCTACGTCCAAGGTGATGGCGCCGTCTAGACTCCGAGTTTGCTGGGCATTGGCCGACAAACTCAATAAAACTGCCGCAAGGCAGGCGCAACGCAATACTGTTTTAAGCTGATTAATCGCCAATTTAACGCCGACAAAGCAAGTTAACCGCTCATGAAAGTTAGTCAGGCACCGGGCACTTTTGAGCAATTGAGTCGGCTTAGGCGGCAGGGAATTAGGCAACATAAGGGCATTTTGCCACATTTATAAGGGCGTGATTCCATTACAACCCCTTATTTTACGCGACAAAAGCCTTGCATAAGTTTGCCACTATTTTAATTATATGATAAAACAGACGAATCAAATTGTGGGCTCGCAAAAAAGAGCTACCGTTAGGCGTTAACCGCATCAATTTTTGGTGCAGTCTCAGTAGCCGTAAGACTCACAGTAATGATATCGATGTTAATGCGTAGGTCTTTAAACACTTACAGTGTTACATTCAGGTTATTGGAGGAGGAGTTTCGGTTTTTTCTTGTCTCACACAAGATTAGACCGGCGAATACGCGTCTTTATCGCAGCTTGCCGCATGGCTCTCCTTCCCTTTCACCCCAAACTTAAATCAATAATAGTTAATCGAAGGAGCTTTGTTATGCAAATAAAGCGTAGTAAGGCCAGAAATGGTCTAAAACTAACCACTCTTGCGTTAGTTATGAGCAGCGTCGTACCAATGACTGCACCTAC
>CALAKU010000018.1 GCA_937922925.1 uncultured Arenicella sp.
TTAGTCGAGTCGGCTGATTAGTCTGAGCAATGCTTGGTTCGATTTGCAGCAAGCAACAAATCGTTGGGATAACCAAAAAAGAGCGCGAGTAAGTATTACGGGATTTCATACTTGAAGGCAATCCTATCCTTGGAGGGATAACGTAAGCGCGGCGGCACCGCGCCGCTTAAACAAAAATATATGTCTCAATTATAAGCACAAATGGCCTTGCATTGAGACATTTTTAAAAATCACCCTCGGTTTTCATTAAAGCATTTACTCGATATTCTGCACCTGCTCACGCATTTGCTCGATATAGACCTTGAGATCAACGCTGGCTTTGGTGAGCCTTGGGTCGTTAGCTTTGGAGCCTAGTGTATTGGCTTCGCGATTAAGCTCTTGCATTAAAAAATCGAGGCGACGGCCGGCGGGTTCATTTTTTCTTAATACGCTACTGACTTCGCCGATGTGCACGTTCAAACGATCTAATTCTTCGGCGACGTCGGTTTTCTGAAGATAAATTACCATCTCTTGTTCTAGGCGGCTTGGGTCGAGCTGATCTTTTATGTCAGCGAGCTTCTCTTCCAAGCGTGTACGATATTGTTGTGCGATTTCAGGTAGAACTTGCTCGACTTCGCCGATGACTGTTTGCATGCCCGTCAAGCGTTGTTCGATCAACTCAGCCATTTTTTCACCCTCTTTCGCGCGCGCTTTGCTCAGCCCGTTTAAAGCTTGCTCTACCACATTAAGTAAATGGGCTTTCATAAGCTCGGGCGCGACTTTCTTTGCTTGCAAAACACCGGGCCAGCGCAATACGTCAATAGCTCGAATGGCCTGCATTGATGGAACGGCGGCGTGCATTTGTTGCAGTAGGCTTTCTAATTTCTCGGCGGCTTCTGGGTTAGGCTCTGTGTCGGTATGATCCGATTCTTTCAAGCGCACAAAACAATCGATTCGCCCTCTCGCCAATTTTGTGCCAATCAACTCCCGCATGGCACTCTCATGTGTGCGAAGCTCTTCGGGCATACGCGGCGCAATTTCAAGATATCGGTGATTTACGCTGCGTAATTCGCAGCTTAATTCGCCAAGTTCGGTGTCGATTGCGGCTTGCGCGTACGCAGTCATGCTGAAAGTCATAGTATGTAACAACCTGGTTGATGATTTTTTGTGGCCAGGGTCTATAATAAACCAATGAGCATCTTAAAAACCAAACCGAAAACCATTCCAGCTTTACCCCTGCGGCCGGATACCATGGTTGAGCACTATAAAATCGGCAAAGTCATTGGCGTTGGCGGTTTTAGCGTGGTTTACAGCGCCCTTGATACCCAAACCAACACCATTGTTGCCGTAAAAGAATTTTATGCCACCAATTGTATGCGCCGGGTTCGTGACGGTTCTTTGCATGTTTACCCTAAAGAACAAGAACACAAATACCATATTGGCTTGAAGCGTTTTTTTGACGAAGGCCTAACCCTGTCGCAAATTGATCATCCGAATATCGTAAACGTATCGAATTTTTTTCGGTGTAATAACACGGCCTATTTAGTGATGCGCTTCGAGCATGGCAAAGATCTGCGTTGGTTCATTAAAAATACCGATTACGTGCCTGATGAAGAATTCATGCTGAGCGTCTTTTCGATGGTTTTAGCTGGCCTAAAAGAAGTGCACAAAAATAACTTTCTGCACTTGGACATCAAGCCCAGCAATATTTTGCTGCGTGCCAGCGGTGTGCCACTGATTTTGGATTTAGGTGCCGCGTATAAGTTTCCCGCCAAGGAGCGCCACAAGGTACACACCTTGACGCACGGCTATTCAGCCCCTGAACAACACGAGAAAACCGAGTTAGGCTTAACCTCGGATTTGTATGCAGTTGCCATGACAATGCGGGCCTGTATTACTCATAAATCGCCCCCTTCGGCGGTCAAGCGGTTAAAAAAAGATACCTTACGGCCTTTAAAAGAAACACACGCGCGGTATTATCGCGGGAATATTATCAAAGCCATCGACATGGCTAGCAGTCTCGATGTGAAGGAACGCCCGCAAACTGTGGACGAATTCATTGAAATAATGACAACTCGATAAATCAACTTGGATTACTCACTTACCCAACAAAGCAATCAAGGCGGGCGCGATTACAATGAGGATCGCACCGCGATCTATGAGCGCGATGGTACTATTTTATTAGTGGTTGCCGATGGCCTGGGCGGTCACGATGGTGGCGATGTGGCCTCACAAGCCTTTGTCGACGCGATGGGCAAATCCTTCGCTCAGGCTACCCCAGCACAACTCGCCAAGGCCGACAGCTTTTTGACCTTGTCGATTAACTATGCGCACCACACCATTCATCGGCGCGCCGTGAGTCAAGGCTTTGATGTGGCTTCACCAAAAACCACCTGTGTGGTGTGCTTGATTCACAAAAATGTCGCCACATGGGCACATTCTGGAGACAGCCGCTTGTACCACATGCACAAGCGCAAAATCGAGTTCGTCACCAACGATCATGTGTCTAAGAAATTGGGGACGCAAAACAACCCCATTAACCGTTGCGTTGGAGGCCTAGAAAACCCTCGCCCGGAAATTGGCGGCCCCCATAAAATGGAAGAAGGCGACGTATTGATGCTGGCCAGTGATGGAGCATGGCACTCGTTTAAGCCAGAAGACCTAAGCGATTACCTTGATCCAGAGCATCCAAGCTTGGGCTTAGACAATCTCTTGCAAGAACTTGAAAACCGCAACAAAGCGCCGAGCGATAATTTGTCGATTGTGGTGTTATTTTGGGGCGTTAAACAACTCGACAAACCTGAGCTTAACGACATTAGCCAGCTGGATACGATCCAACTCTTGGGCACATCCATAGACGAATCAAACAAGATAGAAGCCGCGGCCGCTAAGTTCGACATGGAAACATTAGACAGCGCCATTTATGAGATCGAAAGCTTTATTTCCGAACTCGACGAAAAACTTTAACCCCTCAGATTTATATGCCTGATAACACGTCGCGACCCAGTGGCCGCAAGCCTAACGAACTTCGCCCAATGAAAATTGAACGAAACTATACGGCCCATGCCGAGGGCTCAGTTTTGATCAGCTGCGGCAACACCAAAGTATTGTGTACCGCTAGCGTGGAAGCACGAGTGCCGCACTTTTTAAAGGGCAAAGGCCAAGGCTGGGTTACTGCCGAATACGGGATGTTACCGCGCTCGACTAATACACGCATGGGTCGAGAAGCCGCACGCGGAAAGCAATCTGGCCGAACCCAAGAAATACAACGCCTGATAGGCCGATCATTACGGGCGGCACTGGATTTGCAAAAATTGGGCGAACACTCAATTACTCTCGATTGCGATGTTATTCAAGCCGACGGCGGCACTCGCACCGCGTCGATTACTGGCGCTTACGTCGCTCTGGTGGATGCCGTGCGTTTCATGCTGGCCGAAAAAATGATCAAAGAGTCTCCGCTGATTCGGCAAATTGCGTCGGTCTCGGTGGGTATCTACAATGGCTTTGCAGTATTGGATTTAGATTATCCAGAAGACAGTAAAGCCGAAACCGACATGAATGTGATTATGGATGACTCGGGGAATTTCATTGAAGTTCAAGGTACCGCGGAGGGCGCGCCGTTCAGCGCTGACGAGTTGAACTCAATGCTGGCTTTGGCTGGCTCTGGTATTGGCGAGCTTATTAGCGCACAAAGCAAGGCTCTAGAAACGCTCGACTAGATTTTTAAGCACGGTTGATCAGCATGACAAGTCGAGAAGTGGTACTGGCCACCGGCAACCAAGGCAAAGTCGCCGAAATGCAAACCACCCTGGCTGAGTTTGGCTTTGAAGTCATTCCGCAAAACCAATTTGGCTTTGAGGACGCTGTTGAAGATGGCCTAAGCTTTGTCGAAAACGCCATCAAAAAGGCGCGCCACGCCTGCCAACAGACAGGCTTGGCGGCGATCGCCGACGATTCAGGTATTGAAGTTGACGCTCTTGATGGCGCACCCGGTATCTATTCGGCCCGGTATGCCGATGGCCAAGGCGACGCAGCCAATAATCAAAAACTATTAGCCGCACTTGATGGCGTTGAACAACGCAGCGCTCGCTATCAGTGCGTATTGGTATATATGCTGCACGCCAATGACCCAACACCTCTGATTTGCCAAGGCAGTTGGGAAGGGTCGATCGCATATCAAGCAAAAGGCCAGCATGGTTTTGGATACGACCCCATCTTTTATTGCATTGCACATCAATGCCATGCTGCGGAACTCGACCCTTGGCAGAAGAAGTCTGTAAGCCATCGAGCAAAAGCCTTGGCGCAACTCAAATCTCAGTTCGAACTATGACACTCTCACTTAAAAAACACGCTCAGTTCAGTGGCCGCCCGGGGCCAGTAGTTATTCTTGTTGCCGACGGAGTTGGCGTAGCGCCAACCGGCCCAGCCAATGCGGTAACGCTGGCAAACACGCCCAATATAGATGCGCTGCAAGCGCAATCTTTGTATTGCGAATTAGCCGCCCACGGTGTGGCCGTCGGCTTGCCTAGCGATGGAGACATGGGCAACAGTGAAGTGGGTCACAACGCCCTTGGCGCAGGCCGTATTTTTGCCCAGGGCGCAAAACTCGTAAACCAAGCAATCGACAGTGGCGCAGCGTTTGAATCTGAGGTTTGGCAAACCGCGATTGAGCATGGGCGCAATAGCACTTTGCATTTACTCGGCTTGCACTCCGACGGTAATGTTCACTCTCACAACAAGCACCTCTATGCCTTGCTCAACAAGGCCTCTGAGGCTGGCGTTAAACGAGCGCGCTTGCATATTTTATTAGATGGCCGAGACGTCGCCGCACGCTCAGCCCTAGGCTTCATTGAGCAAACCGAAGCCCTGTTAGCGGATATTAATTCGCGCCATGATGCCGACTACTGCATCGCCAGCGGCGGCGGACGTATGCAGATCACAATGGATCGCTACGAAGCCGATTGGGAGATGGTCAAACGAGGTTACGATTGCCATACCCATGGAGTTGGTCAGCGCTTTGCAAGCGCCGCACAGGCGGTCGCAACGCTGTATGAGAGCACCGGCAAAGACGATCAATATCTTCCTCAATTTGTGATTGAGCGCGATGGCGAAGCGCTGGGTCGGATGCACGATGGCGATGCGCTGGTGTTCTTCAATTTCAGAGGTGATCGTGCCATCGAAATTTCGATGGCCTATGAGCAGGAACATTTTTCAGAGTTCGATCGCAACGAATATGGGCCGCACCCCAAGGTATTTTATGCGGGCATGTTGCAATACGATGGCGACGAGTTTATCCCCACGCATTATTTGGTCAACCCGCCCGACATTGATCGCACCATGGGCGAATTTTTGTGCGCCCAGGGCGTTAAGTCATTTGCAATCAGCGAAACGCAGAAGTACGGGCACGTTACCTTTTTTTGGAATGGCAATCGTTCTGGTTATTTGGACGAGAGCCTCGAAACGTATATAGAAATTCCCTCAGATAACATCGAATTCAATCAAGCGCCTGCGATGAAAGCCTATGAGATTACCGACAAGACAATTGAGTTAATCGAGTCTGGCGAATATCGTTTTGGCCGCCTCAACTTAGCGAATGGAGATATGGTGGGGCACACCGGGGATCTTGATGCGGCGATTAAAGCCATGGAAGTAGTCGACGAGTGTTTAGGTAAGCTGATCGATTGCATAAAGCGACATAACGGCGTGCTGTTATTTACCGCCGACCATGGTAATGCCGACATCATGTACACCGAAAAGAATGGCATTCGCTCTCCCAAAACCAGCCACACCCTAAACCCGGTGCCTTTTGCGATCGTCGATGCGGCTTATGACAACGAATATCAGCTGACACCGCCGAATGATGCTGGCTTGACTCACATTGCGGCCACTGCGCTCAATCTATTGGGGTTTGAGGCCCCAGATGATTACCAACCTAGCTTGCTGGCGTTCGAGCGGTCGTGAGCGAGAAAAACAAACTTATTCATCAAGGCAAGTTAATCGCCTTGCACAAAGAAGAAGTACCACTCGCGAATGGCAAACACACTTTTTTTGATATTGTTAAACACCCCGGCGGCGCAGTAATCGCAGCGCTAAACGATCAAAATGAGATTTGCCTGTTAAAGCAGTGGCGTCACGCCGTGCAAGAATCGATCTGGGAATTACCGGCCGGATGCCTAGAGCCGAACGAAGAGCCGATGGTAACCGCGCAACGCGAGCTCGAAGAAGAAGCTGGCGTTACTGCAAGCGACTGGGTTGACCTCGGGCGGATCATTCCCAGCCCAGGTTTTAGCAATGAGGTTCTGTATTTGTTTGCGGCCTCAGACTTACAGCAAGGGCAAACAAACCTTGATGAGGCCGAGCAACTCGAAGCCCATTGGCTGCCACTTGAGAACGCATTTGAAATGCTGCACACCGGCGAAATTGATGACGCCAAAACCTTGGCCTGCATGTTGCGCTTACAAGGCTTTTTAGCCAATAAAAATTAGTGCACTCCCCAGCGCTTAAGTAGAGCTAAACTGGCCTTCAGCGCACCTCGATGAGCGTGAACGAAACGCAAGCCGTTGCGACCCATTTTCTCACGCTTACTTCGGTTGCCGAGCAGGTCGGCTAGTTCTTGAAAAAGCCTCGCTTCGTTTTCCACCATGACTCCTGCGCCTTCTTGAATCGTCCAACGACTGATATCAGGGAAATTAAACATGTGCGGGCCAAAGACTACCGGCACGCCCAAAGCGCAGGGTTCCAATATATTTTGGCCACCCAACGGTTCTAAGCTACCACCAACAAAAGCCACATCGGCTGCGGCATACAATAAACTGAGTTCGCCCATCGTATCGCCTAAATACACATCGGTGTTAAAATCCAGTCCAGCTAGATCAGTCTGTTGGCTGCGACGCACACAATCAAGACCGAGGCGTTGTACTTGGCGAGCGACACTGTCGAAGCGCTCGGGATGGCGCGGAACTAAAACCAATAACAAACTCGGCATTGATTCTTTAAGTTGTTTGTAAACCGCCAAGACCTTGCTTTCTTCGTTTTCGCGGGTACTACCCGCTATCCAAATCAAGCGTTCCGGGCCAAACCAGCGGCGCACTACTTCAGCCGATTCCAGCAAACTAGGTGCGACCTCGATATCGAATTTGATGCTGCCCGTTTGGCTAATTCTCGCAGGAGCCACGCCCAACTTAATTAAGTGCTGTCTATCCTGGTCGCCTTGTACCGAAAAATGGTCGACAAGATTAAGTGTCGCACTTGCCCACTTTTTAACCCGTGCGTACTTTGCGTAAGAGCGCTCGGACAAACGCACATTGATGTATAGCAGGGTGCCACCCTGATTCTTGACCGCTTGAATCATATTGGGCCAGATTTCGGTCTCCATCACTAAAACCGTTTTCGCCGACACCGTTTTTACGAAGCGGTTCATTGCCCAAGCTAAGTCGTAGGGAAAGTAACAATGCGAAACTTGTTCCTTAACAACCTGGTCCTTAAGTTGCATCTTAACCATGGCCGAGCCGGTTGGCGTTGTCGTGGTCACGAGAACCTTAGCGTGCGGGTTTTGCTCTAAGACCTTTAGCACCAAGGGCGTTGCCGCTCTGGCCTCACCGACCGAGACCGCATGTATCCATAAATCAAACGGACCAGCATCGACTACGTTACGCGGGGGAAACCCAAACCGTTCAGACCATCGACGCCAATAATCGGGGTTCTTAAAACCCCGCAAAAATAGGCCGAGCAAACCAAACGGAATCGCCAGATTCAGCAGTACGCGATAAAGCCAAATCATGCCAACCAATCGCGCGGCTGAATAAAGTCGGTTAATAGTCGGGCTTCATCACTGCCGTCTTCGGGTTCTGCTCTGTATTCCCATGCCACTTTAGGCGGCAGAGACATCAAGATAGATTCGGTGCGCCCGCCAGACTGTAAGCCGAACAGAGTGCCGCGATCCTGCACCAAATTAAACTCAACATAGCGGCCTCGCCTTAGCAGCTGCCATTGCCGATGCTGTTCGGTAAAGCTTTGTGCTGAGCGCTGTTCTATGATGGGTAGATACGCAGGTAAATAGTGATCGCCCACACTTTGTGTGAAGGCAAAGCTGCGGTCGAAACCTAGCTCATTAAAGTCGTCAAAGAAGAGCCCGCCAACCCCTCGCTGTTCTTGTCGATGCGGCAAATAAAAGTAGTCATCGCACGCCGCTTTGGCTTTGTCATACAAGTGTTTGCCAAAAGGTTCGCAGGCGGCGGCGGCGGTTTTATGCCAATGAATGGCATCTTCTTCAAAGCCATAGTAGGGCGTTAAATCGAAGCCTCCGCCAAACCACCAAATTGGTGTTTCGCTGCCTGCACCGGCAATGAAAAAACGAACATTCATGTGCGAGGTAGGCGCGAACGGATTACGTGGATGAATGACTAAAGATACGCCCATGGCCTCAAATGGCTTGCCGGCCAACTCGGGCCGCTTCAGGCTAGCCGCAGGCGGTAACTCACTGCCTTTGACGTGCGAAAAATTAACCCCGCCTTTTTCAATCAATACGCCGTCGCTAAGTACTCGAGTTCGACCACCGCCACCACTGTGGTGTGCCCACTCATCTTGCTCGAAGGCACGGCCGTCTAACGTGCTCAAAGCATCGCAAATACGGTCTTGTAAATCTAACAAATAGGTCGAAACTTGGTCGAGCATTTTATCTGACTACCTGAGTCTTTGAGACTTGTCTGAGGGTATTATCTGGTGGCCTTATCTTAGGACTTTACCGGTCATCGCATCCCGAATTGTGGAGGCTTTTGTGGCGCCCCCAACATTCAAGGACACAATGAAATCTAGATCATCTCCTAATTCCTGCTCTACTTGTTGCGCACTTAGTAAACTTGCTTGACCATGACGATTGGCGCTGGTGGAAACAATGGGATGCCCGAACTGATTACATAATGCTAAACAAAAATTATGCTCTGGTATACGCATTGCTATCCCGCTGTGCAGACCCTTCACCCAGAACGATACATCATCGTGAGCAGGCAGTATCCACGTATTTGGCCCGGGCCAAGACGCCCGAATTTCGGGCTCTCGAGTTAAGCCCGAAAGCATTGCATATTGGTTGACTTGATCGGTATCGGCGGCGATTAAAATCACACCCTGTTCCGCTTTACGATTTTTAATGGCAAGCAATCGCTTGAGCGCGTCAATGTTCTTAGGGTTGCATCCAAGGCCGAAGCAATACTCAGTTGGATACGCGACAATGCCGCCGTTCTTTAGAACTGAGGTGGCTTGATCAAGCTGCGCTTGGACGCCGCTGTTTATGTCGGCCCCAGCATCAAGAGTGTTTTTTTCTAAGGAAGATTTGGACACGTTGGCAACTTATTTCACGTGGCGCGATATGGCGCAGAGCTTACATCGCTAGCTTGGGCTCAAGGCTGCCAAGCTTTGTTTTAAAGCACATAGTGTACTGCACTTGGCTCAATCAAGGCCACTTACAAAACGACTTACCAAAGCCACTTAGATAAGCCTTGGAGAAACGCTAAGGCAGTAGCCTATAAACGCAAATTGATCCATTTCTTCGGCCGCTGATCTAGCCATCGTGCCGCCATTGTTACTCAATAAAGCTTTAAGGAATGCGGCTTAAGGTTTATTCAGGTCCCAATCAAATCGGTAGCGAATGTCGCTGGCGCTAATACCACGAATCGCTACGCCTAATTCTGGATCGACCCGATCTGCGATGAAGTCGCGCACCCGCGCTTCGCTATTACCGAAATCAGTGGCGTACCAACGAAAAATTCGCGCCAATATGAGTTGCCCATCTTCTATTCTCACGGCCCTTTCATGATTTAGATAATTTTTTTCGGCGTCAGCAAGTTGCGATTCGATGTCGCTACCTCGGTAAGCTTGAGGGAGTATGTTAGGGCAGCTCATGCAGGCCGCCGACATGGCAAAATGCACTCGTGGATCCGCATAAATCGGTCTTAAAATCCCATGTTCGATGTCATCAAAACTGACGCGTTGGCCTGCGATCTCGAGGATATTTCGGCGCCAGGGCCCTGCCGAAAAAGCACCGCTGCGCAAATCTCGCACCGATTCGATATCGTTATCTTGAACGCCCTCAATTAGCATTCGAACTAGACTGGCGTTAAAGGCATTAAGCCAATATGCCATTGCTTCCTTGCGATTAAGTTGCCGTGGGTCTAAATCTTGTAAAAAAACCAAGTAGCCATCAAGTTTAGCGAGGTCAGACTCGGTGACGCCTTCGTAATTAAATCGATAAATCCCTGATTCGTGATCGTCATCGAGGTAGGTATCGAGTATCTCTTGCCAAGCTTGATTATTGACCACCAAGATGCTGGCAGGTTCGAAGTCATTCCAATAGTCAATCAACTTGGCTTCCGGCGCGGCTTTTGCCGACATCGAGATTCCAATTAACATAACCATCACGGACATTGAAAAGAAACGGAATAGGTATTTTTCTTTGTCGCAGAACGAGACAAAGAAATTGCGTAGTAGTGTGCTCATAAGAAACCAGACCTTAAAGTGATTCTCGTTTTTTAAAAGCTTTAGGTAACACCAAACATCGAGCCCAACCACGTGTTTAGCTTACCTACAGCCCCCAGGTTTATATTGCCTCGGGTCTTCAACGCAAAGGTAGACGGTTTGCATAAATCCACGTCACTGCAAGCATACATAGATCGAACGACTCACTCATCCTTCGATCGTTACGCGGGGGCTCACTACGGCTTTGAATACCGCTTGTTAGGTATGAGGCGTCCCGATCCAGACCCGAACAACAATAATAGACATTTACGTCTTTAAAGTAAAATAACTCAGCGAGAGTTACCTCTATTCATCCTTTTTTGGCTCATTAAGTGACCAATTGTAGTCAAACTCGACCGAGTAATCGGCCTCTGGATCGAACTCCACGTCGTCAGCAACGTAGCCACTTAAATAGTCATTGATCTCCAGCTGGTTACTGCCGAAATCACCACCATACCAATCAAATATGCTTGAAAGCTTCAACGTATTGCCATCCAACTCCATGCCACGCGAATGACCGATAAAGGCAAAGGCGGCGGCTTCCATCAATTCTTCTGAATTGCTTGAAGTGAACGCGTTTGGCATCAAATTCGGACAGCCGATGCTGGCACAATTAACCGCGAAATGAATTCTTGGGTCTTGCCAAATTGGCCGTAAAATTCGATGCTCGATGTCGTTCAGACTTAATTTTTGGCCGGCAATTTCAACAAAGTTTTTATCCCATGGGCCAAACGGCGAGGTAAGAAACCGGATCTTTCGAATACTGCTTACCGGGTACTCATCCAACACCACTTCGATGGTCAACGCGTTATACATATTCACCCAATAGGCAAATTGTTCAGCCTTGTTAAGCTTACGAGGATCGGTGTTTTGCAAGTCTTGTAAATAGCTTTGCAAGGTTTTGCGATCAGCCGCAGACACCTCACCATACTTAAACAAGTTCACTCCATCTGGCGTATCGCTCACCAGATAGTTATCCAAAATGGTCTGCCATTTAGCGTGTGACACAACTTGCTCGTTGGTCTCATCGCTGGCATCCCAAAATGTAAGCAGATTAGACGATGGCGCAGCCGACGCTGATAAACTAATCGAAGCAGCCATGACAAAATAAATAAAACGGATAAACATAATAATCTCTCACAGTTTGAGTTTTAACCCCGGCGCCAGGTGTGGAACTTCTCCACCCAGCGCAGTAGCCCATGCGGTTGGTTCGCACGCTTCCAGTTACCGGCCACGAATTTATTAGCTTCCGCCAAACTTGGGTACAAATGAATGGTGCCTAGAATTTTATTCAAGCCTAGGTTGTACTTCATTGCCAAAACATACTCGGCAATAAGGTCTCCCGCATGATGGCCAACAATCGTTACTCCGAGAACCTTGTCTTTGCCTTTTGGCGTAATCACTTTGACAAAGCCATGCGCTTCACCATCGGCAATGGCGCGATCTAAATCATCGATACCATAGCGAGTCACCTCGTAATCAAGGCCTTTTTCTTTGGCCTCACTCTCATTAATGCCAACACGAGCAACTTCCGGCATGGTGAACGTTGCCCATGGAATCACTCGATAATCTACTTTGAACTTTTTAGCAAAACCAAATAAGGCATTTACAGTGGCAAACCAAGCTTGATGCGATGCGGTATGCGTAAATTGATATGGCCCAGCAATGTCTCCGCACGCAAATATATTCGGCACCGCCGTGCGCAAATATTCGTCGGTCTCGATCGTGCCGTTCGGCCGCAACTTAATGCCATGTCGCTCTAGGTTCATGCCATCGCTGTTGGCTTTACGACCCACGGCAATCAAGATGGCATCGAAAGGAATCTCTACAGCGCCTTCAGCGGTTTCACAATGAAGCACTTTGTTGCCGCCTTCTTGTGTGACTTTAACTGCTTTGTGATTCAAACGAACATCTATGCCGTCTTTGATAAAGGTCTCTTTAATTACCTCGGCAACGTCGCCGTCTTCGCGCCCCATTAGTTGGCCCATCATTTCGACTTGGGTTACTTGGGAGCCAAGTTTGGCAAATGACTGACTCAGCTCACAACCGATTGGCCCGCCGCCCAACACGACCAATCGCTTGGGTTGCTCGCGCAAATCCCAAATATTGTCTGAGGTTAAGTAATCGACTTTGTCTAAGCCTTCAATTGGTGGCACAAACGGGCGTGCTCCAGCAGCGATGATAATGCTTTTGGTGGTGATATTACGATCGCCCACCTTCACCGTATGCGGGTCAACAATTTGGGCTTCGCCCATCACACATTCAACACCAAGACCCGTAAACCGCTCAACTGAATCGTGTGGCTCGATGGTTTTGACGATGTTTTGTACCCGATCCATGATTTTACTGAACACCGGGGTAACGGGGACTTCTTCTAAGCCGAATTCATCCGCGCGCTTCATGTAATTGGCCATTTTTGCCGAACGCAATAGAGCCTTACTTGGCACACAGCCAGTGTTCAAACAATCACCACCCATTTTGTGGCGCTCAATGAGAATGACTTTAGATTTCACCGCAGCGGCGATCAAGGATGCGACCAAGCCACCAGAACCGGCGCCGATAACAACCAGATTTGCTTCGTATTTAGCCATTATGCATTCTCCTCAACTTGTTTGCGTGAGCGTAGGAAGTTCAATATAAATTTCGAGGCAATGGGCAAAATACCCAAAGCAATAAACGAGGCGAGCAAGGTTGGCGAGGCGATATCACCGATTGAATTGATGTTGGCCAATTCTTTTCCCGCATTCACGTACACAATGGTACCAAGCAACATACCCAATTGACTGGCCCAGAAAAACGTAAAGGTCTTAATCTTGGTCAAGCCCAACAAAGAGTTAAGCACCACAAATGGGAATAACGGCACTAAGCGTAAGCCAAATACGTAGAATGCGCCTTCTCGCTCGATCCCATCTTGCAGCTTAGCGAGCCGATCACCGAATTTGGATTCAACCGCGTCTTGAAATAAAAAACGCGACACCAAAAATGCGATGGTTGCGCCGATGGTGCTGGCAAAAGAAACAACTATAGAGCCGACAAACGTGCCAAAAATCGCGCCCGCTAGGACGGTTAAAGGCGTCGCGAAAGGCAGAGATGCGCCTGTCATGACAATATATGTGGCCGCAAAAATCAAAATAACGATCAGCGGATTTTGCTGGTAGTACTCGTTGAAGGTGCTTTGCTGTTCTTTAAAAAATTCAAGCGAGACGTATTGACCAAGATCAAACACGAAGAATGCAGCGACCAGCGCAAGCACCACCGCGGCTATAATAAGTTTTAAATTCATACTAGACTCTAACTGGGTTTTGGGTATTGGGTATTTAGGTAGTTAATTAATTCTCTGTGTTACTCACTAAAGACCTTACTGCTGAACAAACTATTCCGTCAAAAACGATAAATAAGGCTTAAATGATAGACGAATTCGCCAATCATGATTTGGGTTTGGAACTACAAAAGAACATTGTTTCGCTAGAGACCTTACCAAGTTTGCAAAAAAATCAGGTGCACTTATGGTGTCTACCCTTGGATTTATCGGCGAATCAAACGGCGTCAGCGCTCGCAATCTTGAGCGACCATCAGCGAGACAAGTACCAAAGGCGCAACTCCGATGCACTTAGAACCGCTTATTTGGCTAGCCGGTTTTACCTCAACACACTGTTAGAGGTTTATGCAAAACAAACTGTCACCAAACAAAAAACGAGCAGCCCGGCTAGCCCAGATACGCGCAGCGCGAACAATGCTAACGACCTAAGCAACCCATTACGGCTCGCTTATACGCGACTTAATAAACCGTATTTAATTGAGGTACCGGAGTTACAATTCAACTTCACCGATACTTTTTTGCAATCGGGTAAAGCCATTGGCTTGTATGCTTTTTCAATAGAACAGTCAGTTGGGGTTGATGTCGAAAGTATTTACCGAGAAGGACAATTTGAAAAAATAGTGGCGCGGCGATTCGCGCCCGCCGAAGTCGCCCAAATCGAAGACCAAGGCCAAGTGAATCGCGCGCATTTATTAAAATATTGGACTCGCAAGGAGGCCTTTGGCAAAGCGAAAGGCTTGGGAATTAATTTTTCAATGCGTGAGCATGATTTTTCAAGCCTCGACTCTGAATTTAGCTTTCAATGCCCAGATCATCGGCAATGGCAATTCCAACAATTCTTTTTAGAAAACGAACTAATCGCGTGCGTTGCAAGAGAATCGAATCAGGCTTTCGAAAGCCAACTTTTTGGGTTTTAATTGAGAAACTGTTTTTGTTGAGAAACTGTGTTAGTCGAGAAAATGATAGTCGAGCGCTAAGCGGCGCGCCACCAAGTTCTGACCCGATAAAACGCCATTCCATAGTATTCATGCAAGGCTAAGGTACTTAAGTGCAAGGCCTGTACACTAGGCACCCAGTGCTTCCATAGAGGATGCTCTTGCCGTCGAACAATCAGGTCAGTCGGCGCTGGCGTAATGCGCATTGGCAAAGACTGAAACAAGGTATACGAGCGGGGCATATGAATCGCCGAAGTCACAAGAAGAGCTGAGCGAATTTGCCGTCGCTCGAGCAATGCGCCGACATTACTTTTATTCTGCTCGGTAGTGCGGCTTTGCGCCTCAGTAATGATCGCAGACTCGGGGACGCCCCACTCCATCAACAACGCTTTGGCGTAGACCGCCTCGCCTGATAAACCGGGTTGCGCAAACACATTGCCGCCCGCGATTAAAATATGGGCCGCTTTGCCGGCTCGAAACAATTGCGTGGCATACCAATAGCGATCACTGGCCCTCGCCAATTGCGCGGTAAGCGCAGGCGCGCTCGGAACCCTCAGCCCACCGCCCAAGACAATAATAGCGTCGTGCTTAGAAAAACGGGCCATCGGCACTTGCGGATATTGACTCTCGAGGCTTCTGACCATTTGATTTGCCCACCACGGATTCGAGAACACTAAGAACACCGCACAAAAACAAAAACCAAATACGCTTCTGAGACGCGGCCGCTCAAAAAAGGCGCAAAAGGTGAACAACAGTCCAAACACCGCCATTAATCCAACCGGATACATCAGAGCTGAAACGAGTTTAATAAAACTGACGGTATCCATCATATAGTTGCGCTATTGGTTGCGCCATTTGCGCTTTAGTAAAGTTGGGCTGCTTGGCGTTGGGAAAGTGTGTGATTTTAGTCCCTAAACACCTGCTTCACGCAAATAATCTTGAGCCGCAAACATAAAGGGGCAATTTGCCGCTAAAGCTCAGTGATTTTGACTGTTTGCACACCGAGCCAAATGTTACGATACCCCGGATCACAATTGCACTCATTTACCATGGATTTATTCGACTTCGCCGATGGCCGAGAAGGTTATTACGGCGACTATGGCGGCACATTTTTGCCGGAAATTTTACACAGCACCATTGAGGCGCTGAAGGCCGAGTTTCGCGCAGCGAAAGAAGACCCCAGCTTTTGGCAAGACTTTGTGGAGTTGATGCAATCGTATTCTGGTCGCCCTACGCCGGTCACGCATTTGTCGAACTTGTCACAAATCCTTGGCGGCGCGCAAATTTATATCAAACGCGAAGACTTAAACCACACCGGCTCGCACAAGATTAACAATGTAATGGGCCAAGGTCTGTTAGTTAAGCGTATGGGCAAAGACCGCGTGATCGCTGAAACCGGGGCAGGCCAACATGGTTATGCTACGGCAACCATGGCGGCACGGTTTGGCTTTCACAGCAAGATTTACATGGGCGCGCTCGACGTGGCTCGGCAACGACCTAATGTCTTCTGGATGGAAAACATGGGCTCAGAGGTGATCGCGGTTACCGACGGCCAACAAACCTTAAAAGACGCAATCAATGAATGTTTACGTGATTGGGTTACTAACATGGATACGACACATTACGTGCTCGGCACCGCCTGTGGCCCGCATCCGTTTCCTGAAATGGTGAGTTGGTTTCAATCGATCATTGGCAAAGAAGCGCGCGCCCAAATGATTGAAACAGCCGGAGGCTTACCCGATCGCATTTTTGCCTGCGTTGGTGGGGGCTCAAATGCCATCGGTTTGTTTCAAGGTTTTATGGACGACAGCGAAGTGCAATTAGTGGGTTGCGAAGCTGGTGGCTTTGGCCCCGGCAAAGGCAATCATGCCGCCCGCTTGGCCTACAAAGACGCCTCGGTCGGTGTTGCCCAAGGCATGAAGACTTACTTTTTACAAAACGACGATGGCAATATGCTGGAAACCCACTCGGTAGCGGCGGGCTTAGACTACATTGGTGTTAATCCAATATTGGTGCATTTATGGGAACAAGATCGGGTTCGCTTTGAAGCCGTCACCGACCAAGAAGTGACCGAGGCCTTAAAAATTTCTATGCGTACCGAAGGCGTCATTCCCGCCTTGGAAAGTGCGCATGGCTTTGCCCAGGCCATCAAAGAAGCAGAAAAAATGCGCCCAGACGAGCGCATTCTAATTAATATGTCGGGCCGCGGTGATAAAGACATTTTCACGATCGCCGACGCACTCGACGACTCTCATTGGAAGCAGTTTATTCAAACAAAGGCCGAGCAATATGGCGCTGAATAGTTACCTGGCGGATCGCCGCCAACATCCGGCAAATCAAAGCCGCAACGCAATGATCATGACGCACGTAGTGTGCGGCTACCCCTCGTTTGAAGCAAATTGGCAAGCGCTGGAGGTGATGCAAGAGTTCAATGTCGATTTGGTTGAACTGCAATTTCCGTTTTCCGAACCATCGGCCGACGGCCCGTTGTTTGTCAAAGCCAATCAACAAGCGATTGAAAATGGCGTGCATGTGCAAGACTGTTTTGATTTCATGCGCAAAGTCACCGAGCACTTTGATTTTAAAGTGGTGATGATGGGTTACTACAATACGGTTTTCAAAACCGGGCATCGCGCATTTTTAGAGCAGCTTAAAGACGCCGGCGCACACGGATTTATTTTGCCCGATTTACCGGTTGACGAGGCTCAAGAACTCCATTCAATCGCCAGTGAGCTAGAGTTATCGCCCATTGTATTGATGACCCCAACCAACAGCGATGAGCGCTTAGCCCAATTAGCTAATGCTGCTGATGGTTTTATCTATGCCGTCGCGCGCAAAGGCGTCACCGGCAGTGAAACGCAAATGAATCAAGAGGTCGCCGAATTTATTCAGCGGTGTCGACACCTTACCGATCTTCCATTGGCGATTGGATTCGGTGTGTCCAGCGCCAATGACATCGACTTTATCGGCCAGCATGCAGACATCGCTGTGATTGGCACGGCGGCTCTAAAAGCCTGGGAAGAACAAGGCGCTCAAGGTTTACGGCTTTTTTTCACGCAACTATTAGATCAAATAGATCAAAAATAGAGGAACAAGCTGGATCAAAAATAGAAAAATAGGCCCCGCTAACAAAAAAAGGAGTTTTTTAAAGATTTTTAGCAATGAGCTTCGACTGAGTCGGTTCTTTATAAAGGAACAATCACAAAAAAGAGGGCTTCCTCCTTTTGAAAGACTATTAGATCCAGCGCATACCCCCGCATATCCCCGTTTTTCAGGCTTTGCCTGAAGTGTTCCCTGAGCTGGGTTTAAATAGGGAAAAGAGCCAGAATCCACACTAATAGTGTGCTCTGGCTTTTTTTTCGCCCAAATTTATGCAAATTTGGGCCTCAGATATTTAAATAGTGTTAAACGCGGCGAAACAAGTAGCCACGAAGCGGTGCTATTGACATACTGATTTTGGGGGTTGAGATTTTTATTCAGCCTACCGATTGTGCTGGTTAACACCGGCTGAGATAAGGCTATTACCTTGTTAAAGGTGAATAGCCAAGAGCCAACTTAAGTTGGTCTTACGGGGTAGCAAAAGGGATATAACATCGCTTTACTGTTATCTATTCAATGCACGTCGTTAGTCGACGGCATGCGATATGCGGAGGTTAAATGAAACATTGTTCGTTCTTCTGTGCCGGATGGTGGCCGTTTTTGGTCTTTCCACTCATTTTATTGGCACTCACACTATTTTTCTGTCAGCGCACGATTGAGAGTCGCGTTGCGGATAATGCCCGCGGCGCTTTAAGCGAAATTGGCGCGGATTGGGCACAAATCGAAACCCATAACAGAGGCCGAGACGTCTTATTGAGTGGCACTCCGCCAAATGAAAGCGTTATCGCTCAAGCAAAAGAAGCCGCTATTCAAGCAGCTGGTGTAAGAATCGTAGACGTGACGACAGACGTCGCTCCATTGGCTCCACCCGCCAGCCCCGCTGACGTAAAAGCGAGCATAGTAGGTGATGTCATCACTTTGTCAGGCACAGTAGCTGACCAAGGCACTATTGACACACTGCTGGCTCAAGCACAATCGACTTACGGTGTTGATAATGTGGTCAATCAATTAAGCATTGGCGACAATGTCGCATCAATGCCGGCCATGGATGCCATCCTAGCAACCATCAAGGGTCGCGCTCCTGAACTGAGCCTAGCTCTACAAGACAACCAACTCACCTTAAGCGGCGAGATGCCAGATGACCCAAGCAAATTGAGTCTGCTGACCTCGGTTCGAGGGTTTTTCAGTGGGCAAGTTATCGATCAATTGAGCGTTACGCCCCCCCCAGCGATTGAAGCCGCTCCGGTGGT
Organism: uncultured Arenicella sp.; assembly: GCA_937922925.1. Taxonomy (GTDB): domain Bacteria; phylum Pseudomonadota; class Gammaproteobacteria; order Arenicellales; family Arenicellaceae; genus Arenicella. Next base: position 19,092 of record CALAKU010000018.1, read on the forward strand.
AGAAAAAGACGTCTGTGAGACCTTGATCGCCGATTTGTTAAGCGAATCAAAAATTAATTTTCAGACCGGTAAAGCGTCCATCAGTGAAAACAGTTTTGACCTACTCAAAGAGATCGCGGGCATTGCCAATCGCTGCGAAGGCGCGTCATTTGAAGTCGCGGGTCACACCGACAGCACTGGTAGCGCCGCAGGGAATCAACGCCTAAGCCAAGCCAGAGCACAAGCGGTGGTCAATTACTTGGTCGAGCTAGGTATGTCTTCAGATCGCTTTACGCCAGTAGGTTATGGACCTTCACAACCAATTGGTGACAACACAACTAACGCCGGGCGCGCGCAAAATCGTCGCATTGAGTTCCGGCTCAAGAACTAATAAACGGGAGATAGATAATGATTTGGTTAATTTTTCAAATTTGGGTTTTGCTTTTAATAGCATTTGTACTTGGCTGGTTTGCGCATTGGTTCTTATGTTGCCGTAATAAAAATCAAGAAGCGGTGGTTGATATGTCATCAGAGACAACAGCTAGCGCAGCAGCGGTAACTACAGCAGCCAGCGCAGCCCCTCAGGTGACCATAGACGACAGCTGGAAGCCCATGGGCTTTGCCAGCCGCCCAGATCAGGTCGACGACCTAAAGCGCATCAAAGGCATCGGTGCAGTGATCGAGGAAACCCTACATGGCTTGGGTATATACCAATTTAGCCAGATTGGGGATTGGGATTCGGACAACACGGCTTGGGTTGAGAACTTTTTATCTTTCCCGGGGCGCATAAATCGCGAAGACTGGATCAATCAAGCCAAAACCTTGTCGGCTGGTGGCACTACCGATTTTGCTAAACGCGTCGATAAAGGCGATGTTGAGTATTAATCCTGGCTAAGCGCATTAAGCGGCTGGCCGGTTTGATTAATCGATCAAACTGAAAGGTCGCTTAAATTTAATTGTTTTATTATTGATTGTTAGAGCTTTATTCAGTTAGACTAAAGTCTGAACATTGAGGTCGCACAGTATCCTTGGCCCCTACCCAACCCAATAACCCAACCATGGTTATTGCGCGACTTCCTTGTTCAACCCTTCATGAGATACCTAAAGGATTAGGGTAAAGATTAAATCCATTTTTAAGTCTGCTTTTTCGCCAATGCTTACACAGCACACGCTGTTTACGTATAAATTATTGTTTTTATTGACTATTTTCCAATTTCGACGCAACTTCCAACACATTCTTTGCTGTTCACCACATTACTGGCGCGGCGTATTATTGCTTCCCGAAGACTAATTGCCGATCATTACATTTTTCGATCAACACAATAAGCCAGCATTCGAACCTCCAAAAATCCAATCAGACTTTAGTCTGATAAATCTAAAATCAGATTAGGCTTCGTATCCCTGCGGGTTTCGCTGTTGCCAACACCAATGATCGCGCATCATGGCCGCCAAATCGTACCGCGCTCGCCAACCCAATTTGCTTGCTGTGTTCTCTGGGCTTGCGTACGAGGCTCGAATGTCCCCTGCTCGACGCTCAACAATTTTGTACGGAATCTCAACTCCGCTAGCCTGTTCAAACGCTTTTATTACCTCAAGCACTGAGTAACCTTGGCCAGTACCCAAATTGTAGGCTTGGCAACCGTGTTCTGGCGCCAGCGCTGATAAAGCTTTGACGTGCGCTTCGACCAAATCGACAACATGAATATAATCTCGCACGCCGGTGCCATCAACGGTTTGGTAGTCGCCGCCAAAAACAGACAAACACTCAAGCTTACCCACCGCAACCTGCGCAATATAGGGTAACAAATTGTTCGGAATGCCATTTGGGTCTTCGCCAATTAGGCCGCTCTCATGCGCACCGACAGGGTTGAAGTATCTTAATAAAGCGATGCGCCAGTTCTCATTAGAAACTGCAAGATCACTCAGAATTTGCTCGACCATCAGCTTAGAGCGCCCATACGGATTGGTCGCTGACAATGGCATATCTTCGGTAATGGGCACCGTCTCTGGATCTCCATAAACGGTCGCCGATGAGCTAAACACCAAGGAATAACAATCAGCCGCTGCCATGACTTGCGTTAAAGCCAAGGTGCCCGCCACGTTATTTGCATAGTAGCGCTGAGCCTCTCTGACCGATTCGCCCACCGCTTTTAATCCCGCAAAATGAATCACACTGTCGATCTTGAATTCGGCAAAGACAGATTCTAAAAGGCCAATATTGCTTAAGTCACCTTCAACAAAACGGGGCCGCACTCCAGTGATAGCCTCGATTCGATCAACCACAAGCGATTTGCTATTACTCAGATTGTCGAACAGCACCGGAGTAAAACCTTGTTCGATTAAGGTGACAACAGCATGGCTAGCAATGTAGCCAGTGCCACCTGTGACCAATACGGTAGACATAATTTAGTATCTCGCGATTACATGTTTTGTTGGTGGTAAAAACGCCTTAAAACCAAGACTGTGATAACATCTGCGCATAGCGAAGGGCCTCGGCCGCTGGGCTAATGATACTGATAAATACTCTCAAGGGAATCGATTTGCACAAAAACCTAGAGCTCTTTTTCTTAGCTCTCATGCCATTTCGTTTTTTGCTTTTCGTGGTTAGTTGGTTTGCTAAATTGGCAACACTTTTTTGGCAACACTTTGAGCTTATGTCTTTCGATAAAAAAACAATACGGCGCTCTTAGCATCAACCGTTTGCGACCGAGTTTGAACCACAACTTTCAATTGACTGCTTTCAACAACTAACTGCTTTCGACCGCTGAGCTACTCATCAATGTACCAATTGTTTCGCGAACAACCGCTGCTTGTTTTATTGATCTTTGTGGCCAATGCAGCACTTTCCGCTTGGGCAATTTGGCTAGACCCGGTCATCAACAATGACGGAGTTACCTTTTTGGCTTTGGCCGAATGGATGCTAAACGGTGAATGGCAGCGCGCCTTCGACTACTATAATTGGCCATTCTACTCTCTGTTTATCGCGGCTGTCGCTAGCCTTACTCCGTTGAATGTGGAGCAGTCGGCTCACCTCCTCAATAGCTTATTTATTATTTCTCTGTGTTGGGCTTTTGTCAGTATTGTCGGGGTACTGTCTAACAACAATCGGCGGATTATATTAATTGCGATCGTTGTCGTTCTGTTTTTTCCAAGCATCACCAAGTACCGCGCTTTCATTATTCGCGATTTTGCCTATTTAGGCTGTTACTTATGGTCTTTATTTTTCTTGTTTCGCTTTTGCCGAACGCCAAGTAAATCGCTTCTGTTCTTGTGGTTGTTCTTCGCTGCGCTTAGCTGTTTGTTTCGCTTTGAAGGCATTGCCTTTCTATTGTTAGCACCGTATTTCCTATTTTTATTTACTTCGCCCAAACTGGCCAAACGACGAGGGCAAATATGGCTGGTTTCGCTGGCGCTTATCGGCACATCTATTGGTTTGCTAATTTGGTACATCAATGACAAGTACGCCCCGATGATCAATCGTGCGCAATTACAGGGCGACGACATCAATAGTATTTTTGAACTGTTCTTAGCCAATACTCAGGAAAAGCTGGGCGGCAAAGACATGAGCTTTATGAATTATCTGGGCGTAGTGATTAGCAATGCAGCCAATATCGGCTATGAGCTATTACGCCGTATGGGCGTTTTTTACTTGCTGTTCGCAGTCTACGCCTACTACAAGCAATGGGGCCTCACAGATCAACTCACTCGCCGCATATGGCTGGTTTACGTGCTCACCAATGTCGCCATGTTGTTTGTTTTTGGGCTCTACAATACGTTTTTGGCGAGCCGCTACACCATGGCCTCGGCACTCACCTTATTGCTGCTCGCTCCGTTTGTGATTGATTCGATACTGGGCGCGTATAAAACCATTTCATGGCCAAAACGCATCGCCAGCACCATTGCCGTGCTGGTCTTGGTATCGGTATCAATTGAAGGCTTGGATGTGAGAACCAACAAACGCCATTTACGCGATGCGTCTGACTGGATGTCTCAAAATTTACCCCTCGACGCAACGATCTACAGCAATAACCGCGTATTGATCCACTACACAGACCAAACCACCGACAAAAAGCTTGATCACGCCTATAACAATTTGCAGCTCTACTATTATCTTAATCATGGTGTTCTCAGAGACTTTAATTACATGGCCTTAAGCTATAACGAGAAGAGTCGTGGTGAAGATGTATTCCGTCAAACATTGGGCTTTAAATTCGGCATGCCAATTCACATTCAAAGCGGCGAAAAAGGCCAACATGTTTTGGTGTTTGAAATTCCTGAAAGAAAAACACCTTAATGCGCCCCCATTGACGCGCATAAAGATCGAATCGGCTAAAATACGGTATGTCGATAAATCGCCGTACATTTATATTGGGAGGCCTAACCGCGGGCATGGCCGCTGGTGCATACACCTTTCACCGGGGCTTGCGGATTCCACCATTTCAATTAGAACCTAGCAATCCAGTAGCCAACTCTCTGCGTTTGGATGATCTTGTTATCCATAGCGATCAATTTTTACTGCGCTCCGGCAACAGCCTACATTCGGGTAACGACTCCAACATAAGCCATTGGCGCGCACTGGCGCCTCAGGGAAGCTTGGCGATTTACAGCCCCAGAAAAACCGAGATCGCTCTGACACTGAGCAATCTCTCTAAAAGAGCTCAGCTAAGCGTGCAAAATGCCGACTATCAGCAGTTCGGGCAAGCGTCTCAGCAAGTGGTTAAACTTGCAATCGAGGCACAACAAACCGCGCGACTTGAGTGGCGGTGGCCGGCACAACCCGCGTACAAGTTCGCGGCCATCGGCGACAGTGGCGGCGACCAAGAGCTGGCGTGGTGTATTGAGCGAGCGGTACAGCTCGAAGCCGATTTTTTATTGCATCTGGGCGATTTCAACTACCAAGCTGGCGACTATCAGCGTGCCGTAGAGCTGTTTAACAATGCACCTTTGCCCGTTTATGTGAGCATTGGCAATCATGACTTTCACGACCAAGGTGCTGTTTATCAACCATTTCTTGATGAGATTGGGCCTTTAAATTCTTTTTTTGATCTGGGCGACTGTCGTTTTCTCAATGTCGATACTGCCGCAGGGTTTTGGCCATTGAGCGGCGGGCAACGAGGGCAACTGTTCGCCGATGTATCCGCGATGCCAGCGAAGAAAACCATTGCCTATACGCACTGCCCCTTGATTGATCCAGACCCGCAATCAGATCACGATGTTGGTTCAGAAAGAGAACGCCGTTGGTTGGCCGACCAACTAAATGCGGTAGGCGCCGACATGTTACTCAGCGGTCATATCCATATTAAAGATCGGCGCTCAGTGATGGGTTTAGAACAAATAATCGTCGGCCAAGGGCTAGGCCATCAAGATCTGATCGTGGGCCAAGACCACTCGAAAATGCTGATTGGTGAAGTGTCTTCCGATGGCGAGCTAACGACTGAGTTAGCCGATTTGGCAATGCCAATGGAATTGCATTGCCATCCGCGAACAAACCCAGTCAAACAGAGCCTCAAAGGCGGCGAACGCGAAGCGCTACTGCAACGCGTCGATCAAGCATGTAAGGCGTAAGCGAAACGCTTAACGTTTCATTGAGCCAAAAAATTCCGAATTGGCTTTGGTCGCTTTGAGCTTATCCAGCAAAAACTCAATCGCTTCGATTTCGTTCATGGGATGGAGCAATTTACGCAAAATCCATACTTTTTGAAGTTCTTCTGGGTCCATCAATAGTTCTTCGCGACGAGTTGAAGATTTGTTCACAATAATCGAAGGGTAAACGCGTTTCTCAGCAATGCGGCGATCCAGGTGTACTTCCATGTTGCCGGTGCCTTTAAATTCTTCGTAGATAACCTCGTCCATTTTAGACCCGGTTTCAATCAAGGCGGTAGCGAGGATCGTTAAGCTGCCGCCCTCTTCTATGTTGCGCGCGGCGCCAAAAAAGCGTTTAGGCCGTTGTAAGGCATTAGCATCGACACCACCAGTTAACACTTTGCCCGACGCAGGCGCTACCGTATTGTAAGCGCGAGCTAGACGAGTAATCGAATCGAGCAAGATCACCACGTCTTTTTTGTGTTCGACCAAGCGCTTGGCTTTTTCGATCACCATTTCCGCGACCTGAACATGGCGAGCCGCTGGTTCGTCAAAAGTAGATGAAATCACTTCGCCGCGCACACTGCGCTGCATTTCAGTTACTTCTTCAGGGCGTTCATCCATCAACAACACCATGAGCTCAACGTCTGGGTTATTGGTGGTAATCGCCTGTGCGATTTGCTGCAACATTACCGTCTTGCCGCTTTTGGGCGAAGACACAATCAAACCACGCTGGCCTTTCCCCAGCGGTGAAATCAAATCAATAACACGGCCGGTTAAGTCTTCAGATGTACCATTTTCTTGCTCAAGCTTCATCCGCTTGTTGGGATGCAACGGCGTTAGATTTTCAAACAAAATCTTATTACGAGCTTCTTCTGGTGAAGAACCGTTAATGGTCTCAACCTTGAGCAAAGCAAAGTAACGCTCTGAGTCTTTAGGAGGCCTAACCAAACCGGCGATGGTGTCACCGGTGCGTAAATTAAAACGGCGAATCTGGCTGGGCGACACATAAATATCGTCTGGGCCGGCCAGATAAGAGCTGTCTGCGGAGCGCAAAAAACCAAATCCGTCTTGTAGGATTTCAACCACGCCCTCGCCTTCGATATCTTCGCCTTTTTTTGCTAGTGACTTCAGGATGGTGAAGATTTGATCTTGCTTACGCATACGGCCGAGGCCGTCTAAATCCATTGAGCGCCCGATCTCGGTTAGTTCGGTCGCGGTTTTCTTTTTTAAATCGGTGAGTGAAGCTGGCATGATTGGATGGTTTGGTTGGCTCCGCAATTAGCGGCAACAAACGGATAGTTGAGTTTGTTAGTTAATTGAATTTGATATTCCATAAGACCTTAAGTGATAACGGCTCTAGTGGAAAATTAAACATGGGGAATCCGCGAAGCGGAAATTTAGCTCTGTGTGTTTACGTCTTCGTTCTGTTTCTTTTTATTTCGTCTTGTCTCGCGTTTTTTGCGCGACACTTTAAACTATGTGCTTTGCTCGACGTTCTTAACGCTAAAGCCGAGCTTAAGGTTTATCCCTACATTGAACATTCGGTATTCGGTTTGTCCCAAAGCCGGATTACAACAGAATCATTCAAAACAACGGCCTTTTCTACTGCACCCGCTCAGATAATGACTGCTTGGGCGTTGTTTACTACTGAGGGATGAATCGCGTCTAAGAGTAAAAACAGAATTGGGTCAGACCAAATGGTCGAAAGACAGCACGTAAGTGCATTGGAATCTGTTGGGAGTTACGACTCGACGACTGCGAATCGATTACGAAGATATCATGCGGTTACAGCGTCTGTCTAGTGAAATCGCTGCCCGAAATTCGGCTTTATTTCACTTATGACCTGACCGCTCAATGAAAGCTGATATTAGGGCTGCTAAGCACAGCTGCGATGACGCTGATCGACTTGAAAGAGCTGAGGCTTATCGATTCTATTACTTCAGTTTTGAAAATCAGTACGGCGTATTGCCAAGCAAGAAACCGTACTCTTGATAGAACTTTGAACCTCGCAGCCCTAAATATTTTCGTCGATAAACGCCATTAGTTGTGATTTGGACATGGCGCCAACTTTAGTCGCTGCAACATCACCTTCTTTGAACAACATCAACGTGGGGATACCTCGGATACCAAACTTCGGTGGTGTTGTCGGATTGTTGTCGATATCAAGCTTAGCCACGGTCAATTTGTCGCCGTATTCAGCGGCAACTTCATCGAGAATCGGAGCCAGCATTTTGCATGGGCCACACCATTCGGCCCAATAGTCAACCAATACGGGCCTATCGGCTTGCAATACATCGCTTTCAAAGCTTGAGTCGGTGATTTCTACGGTGTTTTGAGACATAAGTAATTCGCCTTTTTCTTCTTGAATTACGGTATAGTGTGCGGATTATTTTTCATAATGCAAGCAGAAAAATCTTGGGGCCTTAAGATCGTCGGCCGCAGTAAAGCGAGTTTGATCTCAGTTTAAATAAGAGCCAAAAGAGGCCATTTATCTTTGATCATAAAATGCAGTGAAGGCCACAGTTGATGCGATGGCCGAAATGATTAATACCCTTTCTATCCAACTTCTTAGAAACACGAGCCCAGCAAGTATTTTTCAAAAGTGTCTTGCAAGCAAAACTTGAGCCTCTAATAGCGAAGCACATGACCCAAACACATTTAAGCGAAACCCGTTTTAGCGAACTGGACATCCACACTAAGGTTCAAGCTGGGATCGAGAAAACAGGATTCGAATTCTGCACACCGATTCAAGCAATGACACTACCTTTAGCCCTGCAAGGCAAAGACATCAGTGGCCAAGCGCAAACCGGTACCGGCAAGACAGCGGCTTTTTTAATCGCTTGTTTTCATCACTTATTAAATCAAGAGCGCAAAGAGTCTAAAAAGAAGAATCCAATCCGAGCGATGGTGCTAGCGCCAACTCGTGAGCTAGCGATTCAGATTATGGAAGACGGCAAGCCGCTAATCTCGGAAACTGGCTTGAAAATAGGCTTGGCTTACGGCGGCACCGACTACGATAAACAGCGCCAACAAATCGAAGAGGGTATCGACGTCTTGGTCGGCACACCGGGACGTATTATTGATTACTTCAAACAAGGCGTGTTCGCATTGGATGCCCTTGAAGTCATCGTGTTAGATGAGGCCGATCGCATGTTCGATTTAGGTTTTATTGCCGACATCCGGTATTTGTTCAGAGCGATGCCAGACCCAAATGAACGCTTGAACATGTTGTACTCGGCAACCTTATCACACCGAGTCGGCGAACTTGCTTATGAACACATGAGCGAACCCGAGATTGTCAAAATTGAATCGGAGATCACGGCTGATCGAATTGAAGAAATCGGTTTCATGCCGTCCAATGATGAAAAAATACCTCTACTACTAGGCATTATAAAAAAGGCCGGCGACGACAAAGGCGTGGTGTTTTTGAACACCAAGCACATGGCGGAAAAAGTCGAGGCGTGGCTGCTGGCAAACGATTTTAAGTGCGCACTCTTATCTGGTGACGTGCCGCAGAAAAAACGCGAGCGCCTGCTTAATGACTTCAAAGATGGTAAGCGCAATATATTGATCGCGACCGATGTGGCTGCTCGAGGTTTGCACATCCCAGACGTGAATTACGTGATTAATTTTGACCTTCCTAATGACGCCGAAGACTATGTGCATCGAATAGGTAGAACCGCAAGAGCCGGCGCCAGTGGCACAGCGATCAGTTTAGTGTGCGAAACCTTTGCCATGAATCTCATGGATATCGAAGAATTTATTGAGCACTCACTGCCTATTCAGAAGGAGTACAACGAACTATTACTGACCGACGCCGAAAAACCTGATTTATCAAATTTGCGATCAAATCGTAAAAAAGAGGGTCGTAGTAAAAGAGACGTAAAACCAAAAGGCAAAAAAGACGGTGCTCGATTCAGCAATGATACGCGCGGTGACGACAAGCAAGATGGCGGCAACCGTGAAAGGCGAGAAAAAGGCAACCCCAATCGGGTTCCTAAAAACCGACGCGGCAAGCGGCGCGACGATCAAGAACAAGCGATGTCACCAGAGCAACGAGAGGCAGCGAAAGTGGCCGCTATGGAGAAACGCCAACAATCGCCTGTCAAAAGCACTCGCATTCCATTGCGAGGCCGCCGCCCGTATGAGGTTCCAGCCGTCGGCTAAAAGGCAAGGTCCGGGACGAGAACATTGGCTAAAACATTGCTAAGTAACAGCGAATCAACATCTGCGTCGACTTGTTTTGGTTCCGCTTTAATCCTTGGCGGAGGCGGAGCCAGAGCTGCATATCAAGTTGGCGTACTGAAAGCCATTGCCGAGATTCTGCCAGACGACTGCGACAACCCGTTTCCAATTATCTGCGGCACCTCGGCCGGATCCATCAATACCGCGGCCTTGGCATCGAATGCCGACAACTTTAAGTTAGGCGTCCAAAAAATTTCTCATGTTTGGTCGAACTTTGAGTTAGAACATGTCTTTTACGCCGATCGCAAAAACCTGTTCCGCCGTATTATGCGCTGGGCTTGGACGAATCTTGGCTTAGGCGACAGGCACAATGGCCCCAGCTCGCTACTTGATAATCAACCATTAAGGGAATTACTCGACGCCAACATCCAGTTTGACAAGATTGACCATCTTATTGAACAAGGCGACCTTCAAGCCTATTGCATCACCGCATGCAGCTATACCTCGGGCGAGTCCACCACATTCTTTGACGGCCAAGCCAGCATTCAAAATTGGAAGCGCACACACCGAGAAGGCGTTCGTGAAAAGATCAATTTGGACCATTTGATGGCCTCTTCCGCCATTCCGGTGGTATTTCCATCGGTGAAAATCGATCACGAATTTTACGGCGACGGCTCCATGCGCCAGATATCGCCGATTAGCCCGGCCTTACATTTAGGCGCCGAGAAAATCTTAATCATCGGCCTGCGTATGGAAAAAGACCAGCCCGAGCCTGATCGCCGAGAACGACAGCGCCCTTCGCTTGGGCAGATTTCAGGTTATGTGCTAGACACGCTTTTCTTGAACAGCTTGCATTCGGATATAGAGCGAATGGAACGCATGAACCGTACCTTGCGCGAGGGCAATAAGAACAGTTCCGAAAACTTGAAAGTGATTGAACACTTGGTAATCAGCCCCTCGCAAGACATTGCCAATATCGCAATGAAACACTATTTAGAATTACCAAAGAGTTTTCGCACCGCGCTTAAGTTCCTTGGTATGTCCAAAGCGAATAGCCGACGCTTTATTTCATACTTGATGTTTACCAAGACGTTTTGTCAGGAATTGATTGAACTTGGTTATCAAGACGCGCTTAATCAATCCGATGAGTTGCGCGCATTTTTAAAACAGACTTAATCTAATTCTAAAGCCTCAAACACGCTCAGAAGCTCTTGATCACCCTGCCAATTTTTCAAAAATCTGGCGCGATCTTTCGCGTGAGCCATTCGCCAGCTTAGTTGATTTTTGTGTTGTTGGGCGGCGTCCAGATCGATAAAAAATAGCCGACCTTCGTTCCAAATCAAATTACTGGCTTTAAGATCGCCATGGCTTAACTTAGCATCACTCATTTGTTGAAACGCTACTTTGAGGGTCGCAGCCAAATCCGCTTGCTGGCTCGTCGCCAAGCTCGGCAACAATTCGATTACTTCGTCACCAGGCAAGAACTCACTAACAAAGTAAGCGGTACGGCGCAGCAAACTGGCTCGCTGCTCAAGCATAATAAGCGGCTGTGCGACATTCAAACCTGCCTTAGCGAATTTATAACTCAGCCGCCAGCTGCGGCTTGCACGCGAGCGCCGGACGCTGCGATTAAGGCGATGCCATTGATTCCGTGCGTTATAGCGCTTAACAATCACAGCGCGTCCTTCAAGGCTTGCTTTGGCTACGGTAGTGGTACGGTCATGCTTAAGAACATCACCAGCATCGATTAAGGCATCCAATGTGCTGGCATTTAAGTGTTCGCCCTGAACCTCATCGCTTGCCCACCAACAACGAGTCGAAAATTGTTGGTGATGCCCGAGCGCTTGCTCACACCATTGCGGTTGTATTTTACTTTCCAATGATGGCTCGAGCTTTGGAGTCTTGCGGCAAAGCGTCGTTGACATCGTCTTTGTCTTGAATACGGCGCAATTTTTCTATCGCCAATGCTTTGCGTTTTTGCGACTCATAAAGCTTGTTACCTCGGCTTTCCACTTTGCGCCAGAACGAGGCTTCGTCGCGAAGAATTTCTCTTAAAGGTCGACCACGATACAAGCTCATAAAACGCAAAAGGTCACGTTTAGTTAAGCCGATTTCTTTGCTGGAGTAATACAAACCTGCGATGTCCTTAACTGCCCAACGTTCAGGCGTCTTACGGCGCATCTGCAAGCGATGCAAATCAATTAAGTACAACTTACTTGCTTGAGAAACTTGATCGTCGGCCTCAAAATGCGCATCGAGCAGAAAATGACATAGGTAGAAGTCGCGGTGATTGGCTCCATTTTCATGAATAACGCGCGCGGTTTCGACTACCTTTTTCAGTATCCAACGCTTTAAACGAATCTGCTTTAGCGTTCTCGGCGGGTTGTCTTTCCAGTCGGTACAGAAATCTTCCAAACTGGTTTCGGTTGGCAACGCTTCGGTAATAATAAACGAATGCTTAGTCGCTGGATTTCGCCCGCGAATACCATAGGCAGCGACGGTCATGGTATCGATCTCTAAATCTTTGAGTCGATGCACACCATGCCATTCATTCAAAGCCCCAACGACCGGCGCTCTTAGATAAACAATATTTTTAAAAATTTCAGCCCAGCCAACCCCAGTATGAATCTTCAAGAAGTAATCTTTGTTGCCCCGCGTGAATCGCAAGGTACGTCGCCCCAACGCTTCTCGATAGACATTGCCTTCGATGTTCATAACCTGATAGAAAGAGTCTTCACCTTTGAGCGCTTGACGCAATTCATTGTTGATATACAAAGACTCGTCGCGCTTTTGGCGCTGCTCTTGCGGCAAATACAAGCGGCGTTGAGCGCAGGTCTGCTCAATAAAATCTACCGCTCGTTGAGGCATCACATAAAGACTGGGGTTCTTGCCATAACGTAAGCCGTTTTCTCGCCAGCTTACTTTTTCTTCCGACAAGAGCATTTGATGAAGCTTTTCGTTGAGCTCGTCTTGTGAAAACCGTTTGCGTAAAACATGGCCAGCTTGAGCGATTTTAATATGCGGCGCATAACCGCAAACCGGCGTTGCCAGTACCGGCAAGCCGGACACAATGGCCTCAAGCAGCACACCACCAGTGGTTTCAGCATAAGCCGGATGCAAAAGCATGTCGCCAGCCTTCATCAAGGCTGGTACATCTCGCCTGCCGCCCAAAAAGTGAACGTGCTTAGCAACATTTAATTTTTTTGAGATGCGCTGATAAAAGTCGATCTTATCTTGCCCAACAACAAATAATTTTGTTTTGTTAAGCAGCGCAGGCGGCAACGAGGACATTGCCGTAATCGCTCGATCTAAGCCTTTGGTTGCAAAACCAGAACCAATTAAGAGCACCAAATTTTCATCTTCCTTGATCCCCAAAGACGCTCTTAAAGTAGCGCGATCGGGTAAGTTTTCTAAATTGCCCCAACGGGCTTTTTCAAGCGTTGGCGGGAGGTTTAAAAAGCGCGAATCTTGGGTTAGATAGTACTGCTGATAGATCAGTTTTTCGCGATTCGACAGCGACAGAATATTGGTTTTAGACGAAGCCTCAAAAACGCCTCGTTCAAAACTCGAGTAGTACAAAAAGCGGGGCGTAAAACGATAGAAGAATGAGTGCCGCAAGAAGGAGCGGCCCACGTAGCAATAATCACCGCAATAGTAAATGTCCATGCCCGGGATTTTGTTAAAGCCGACCACCACGTCAAAGGAATGGTCGCTCAAAGCTTTGCGTACCTTGCGGTTAAAACTGTGCGCACGGGTATGGTTAGTCAAAGCAAAGTGTTTAATCACAACCACTTCGACGCCATCGGGCACCTCGCCCTCCCAACTGCCGGTAAAGACCGTCGCCTTGTGGCCGCGCTCTACACACTCGTTAGCAATCCTCAGCATATCTAAGGACAAGCCGCTGTAGGGAAAGTGTTTATATAAACAAAAGGCGAAGTGCATAGGATGAGTTCACGTGCTCCAGAGACCTAATTATACGCTGTATTGACGATAAATTAACTGACAAAGGGGTTAACAAGTCGCCACCTAAGATTTCAAATGAGTAACCTTGCTTACCTCTGCGCTTAGAACCTCTGCGCTGACAAGCGGTGTTGGCTTGGAATGCTAGACTATTTTCTGATAAAGCATGTCCCAAATGCGCTCTGCGGTTAAGCCCCCGTTTTTGCTGTCATTGGTATAGCACGGCGGCTCACTGTGCTCAGAGCCTAACAAAGAACAATCTTTGAGTAGGCAGGGCGAGCAAGGATATTGGCTTTGCAGTATCAGCTGGTTGTCGCCTAATGCGCCGGTTAAGCTGGCGTCGGTGCTCCCGTAAATTGAGACGCAGGGAGTTTTTAAAGCCGCCGCCATATGCCCAAGGCCCGTGTCGACAGAAACCGCACCTGCAACCTTTGAAATACGCTCTTTGAGTTGGCTTAGTGTTTGTTTTTCTAGCACGGTGACATGCGCGGCGTTTTTGGCCAATCGTAATGCGCGTTCATATTCCACTTGATTGCCCCAGGCCAATTCCACTTTGTAACCATCGCTTCTGGCTAGCTCAATAAGCGTAAGCCATAGTGATTCGGGCAAATGCTTGCTGGCCCAAGTTGTGCCGTGAAAAAACATCACCGTTGTGTAGTCGCGTGCAGGCTCGCTGCCTCTCGAGGCTACACCGTAGTCGACTGTCTTTTGGTCAACAGTGTACCCAAACCCATCAGCGAACAATTGGCGTACACGAGTAATCGCATGTTCGGTTCGAGGGGCATCAATTTTTTTATGGTAAAGCCAAGCGGCGGGGGATTCTTTGATTGACTCTCCACTATAACCAATGCGTACACCGCCTCTTGCGAGTTTTGCGAATCGTGAAAAAACCGCACTTTTCATCAGACCCTGCGCGTCGATGATCGCGTCATAAGGCGTGCTGCGCAACTCTCGAGTAAAACCAAAAAACTCAACGACGGTGCTGAGCTTGAATCGACGCCAGCGCCTTGTGGCTACTGGGATTACTCGATGAACGCCCTGATGCCAAGCCGGTATTTCGGCAAAATTTTCTTCTACCATCCAATCAATTTGTGCCTCAGGATAAGTTTGCAGAAAGTCGCCTAGAGCCGGCATTACATGCAAGACATCGCCCATAGACGTAAGCTTTACAACTAATATCTTCATGCCAGCGACTCGCACAATGCCAGAACTTGTGGCGGCTCTAGCTCTTGCATGCAGCGATGATGTTGCAAAGGGCAATCGCGTTCAAAACACGGGCTGCACTCAATCGTTCTTTGAGCAATAACATGATTCGGGCTTAGCGGCGGCGTGTGACCGGGGTCGGTAGAACCATAGATGGCAATTAATGGAATCTGCAAGGCCGCGGCGATGTGCATCAATCCTGAGTCATTGGCGATCACGCGCTGCGCGACCGACATGAGATCAACCGCTTCCGGCAACTGGGTTAAACCGGCCAAACTGGTCAACTGACCTTGGCACTCGGTATTAATTTGCTCGCAAACCACGCGATCTTTGTTCGAGCCTAATAACCACACTTGCCAGCCCGATTCCAAATGCTGGGCCGCGACGGCAGCGTAATAGTGCGCTGGCCATTGTTTGGATGGGCCAAATTCAGCGCCGGGGCACAAGACTAAAATCGGCTTATCTCGATTTAGGTCAAACTTATCCAGCACTGAATCGACTTGCTGATCATCGACTGCCAATTGAGGTATTGGGATAGACGCCTTCTCTGTCGGCGCCGACTCAGGGTTCAGACCCAATGCCAAAAACCGTTGAACTGTCATTGGTAGTACGTGCTTTGACAGCCTGCGAATATCGTTAAGCAAACCCCAGCGTTGCTCGCCAACAAAGCCGGTGCGCTTAGGGATTCTGGCAAGCGCTGGCACTAATGCGGCCTTGAGAGAATTTGGCAATACAATGGCGTGATCGTATGGAGTTTGCCGCAATTGCCTTGCTAACTGCCACCGTTTTAGCAAACTGAGTTTGCCATGCTCGAACGGCGCGAAAACTAATTGATTGACCTGCGGCATACGATCAATCAGAGCCGCTGTCCAAGCCGGGGCGAGCACATCAATCAGCGCCTGAGGATTTTGTTCTTTGAGCGCAATAAACAAACTTTGCGCCATCACCATATCGCCAACCCATGACGGGCCAATCACTAAAATTCGCTGAACTGTTGCTCGCTTAGCAGTAGGCATTGCTGTGGATTCTTGATTGCATCTGAGAGCGTTGTTAAGCAGGCTTGCCGCGTGGTTTAGATTTTAAAAACCACGCCTGCTTTACCCGCCACCGCTTTATACGTAGCTCAACCAATCCTTGCGTGCGGCATCGCGACCAAACACCACATCGAAGTAGCGCTCTTGAATTTCTTTGGTCAAGGGGCCGCGCCCGCCATCACCTAAGACGCGATCATCTAAAGATTGGATTGGCGTTACTTCGGCAGCCGTCCCCGTGAAAAACGCTTCGTCTGCCGTATATATCTCATCCCGCGTAATCTGTTTTTCTATTAACTCAAGGCTCATGTCTTTAGTCAGAATATCGGCGATGGTGTCGCGAGTAATGCCTTCTAAGGCTGAGGTTAGGCTAGGCGTATACACCTTGCCACGTCGAATAATAAAAATATTTTCACCACTGCCTTCAGCGACGTAGCCATACGAATCCAACATCAGCGCTTCGTCGTAACCAGCGGCATCGGCCTCTTGCAATGCCATCATCGAGTTTGTGTAGTGCCCATTAGTTTTGGCTTTGGCCATGTTGCTATTCACATGATGGCGACTAAACGAAGATGTTTTAACTCGAATCCCTTTTTCAAGGCCATCTTCACCGAGATAGGCGCCCCACTCCCAAGCGGCGATCATCATATGAACCTTCAAGCCTTTGGCATGCAACCCCATGGCCTCGGAACCGTAATACGCCATTGGGCGCAGATAAGCTGATTTGAGTTCATTTTTCTTAACAATTTCCAACTGCGCTTTATTTAACTCTTCGGCCGAAAAGGGAATCTTCATGCCCATGATTTTGGCCGACTGAAACAAGCGCTCGGTATGACGATCTAGCCGAAAAATCGCCGGGCCATCCGCGGTTTCATACGCCCGCACACCCTCAAAGACTCCCATTCCATAGTGTAATGTGTGAGTAAGTACGTGGATTTTAGCGTCGCGCCAATCAACGTATTCGCCATCCATCCAAATGAAACCATCACGGTCTGCAAAAGACATTTTATTCTCCGAAATTGTAAAGGGCGGCCGTATTATTTGCCGGGCATTCTATTGGCCAGAGTATATCGCGAAGTGATCAAAAAAGAAGATATCTGCGAGCGAGTTTCTGAATCCTTAGAGACCTTTAATTAAGGAGCGCGGATTCTAAATCACCAGTGGTTTCGCAGCTCACGGAGTTTTAGAAATACCGCTTCTTCATCGGGCGCCTCGTCTAAATCTGAAAACTTGGTTTTCAGACCCGCAATAATTTCCGAATTTTGTAAGCGAAAGAAAGTGTTGATCAACTTTTCCATGGCGATATTGGAAATAAAGTGTTGGTCGCCCGCCCATTGCTCTAAGGCAATGAGTAGGCTTTTAGCCGCTTCGTTACCGGGCTCTCGGTCTAAAGTGAACTGCAAATTATTCACGATGTAATCATGGCCGGGGTAAATGCGCGTGGTGTCGGGCAACTTGAATAATTGCTCGGCAAAGGTCTGATACATCGTTTGCGGGTTGCCGCCATTGTGGCAATTGCCAACGCCGGCATTGAACAAAGTGTCGCCACAAAATAGCGCTGGGGCTTGGTCAGCCTCTTCCATCACGTAAAAGCAGGTGTGGCAAAACGTGTGGCCTGGTGTATCCAACGCGATCAGCTCCACTGAGGTACCAACTTGCACCACGTCGCCCGCTCGTAAACCGACATCCACATTGGGAATCTTGTCGGTGGCGGCTTCGTGGGCGTATAAAGTAGCGCCAGTGGCTGCAATCACTTCTTCATTGCCGCCAATATGGTCATGATGTTCGTGCGTATTCACCACACCCCGAATTGTCCAGCCTAGGTCTTTCGCGCGCTGCAACGCGCTTGCATGATCGAGAGGATCAACCGCCACCGCTTCGCGCGTTTCTGAGCAAGCGATCAAATACATATAGTTTCGCAGGCTATTATTGACGGGGATTTGTTCTACTAACATGTTTATGGGCATCGTTTTCGCATCGGCCACATTGTGCGGCGCTAAAGTCTTTTATTAAACAGCACTCAGCATTGTAAATCAGCTCTGCTACACTCTGCGCCAGTTTACACAGAGCTTATAGATAAGGCCAAGCACAACAACACTTCAATGGCGCTGATTTCATTCAAACAAGTTTCAATTGCATTTGGCGCAGACGCCATTCTAGACCAAGCCAAGCTGGTGATTGAACCCGGCGAAAGAATTGCCCTGATTGGCCGCAATGGTGCTGGCAAGTCAACCATGCTTAAGCTTATTGATGGTAGCCTCAGCCCAGACGATGGCGACATCATTAGAACTCAACACTTGGTGTGCGGGCGGCTAATTCAAGAAGTACCAAATACGTTAGATCAAGACGTTCGGGCGGTTATCGCTGCAGGCAATGCTGAATTTGGCGGCGCATTGGCTCAATATTATTTGTCTAGTATTGAAAACGACAATGCCTCGTTACCCGATCAAGCTGAGGTTTGGGCGCTGGATCGCCAAGTGCAAACCCTGTGCTCTAAATTCGATTTACAAGGAGACCTGCCTTTTGATCAACTCTCTGGCGGGATGAAGCGGCGCGTGCTGCTGGCGCGATCATTGATCAACGAACCAACTTTGTTATTACTTGATGAGCCAACCAACCATTTGGATATTGATACTATTTTATGGCTCGAAAAGGTGCTCAAGAACTTGCACATTGCCATGATTATCGTATCCCATGATCGAGCCTTTATCGACAAACTGGCCACGCGCATCATCGAACTCGACCGTGGCCTGTTGACGTCTTACCCAGGGAACTATCAGCGTTATTTAAATGACAAAGCCAAAGCGCTCGAAGAAGAAGAGCGCCACAACGCCAAGTTCGACAAACAGCTTGCCCAAGAAGAAGTCTGGATTCGCAAAGGCATACAAGCTCGACGCACTCGCAATGAAGGTCGAGTTCGGGCCTTAAAAAAAATGCGCTCAGAGAGACGCGAACGGCGCGAGCGACAATCAACCGCTTCCATCAAACTCAATACTGCGAACAAGTCAGGCAAAATCGTTATGGAGGCGAAGGATATTCGCATTCAATTTGGTGATGACGTTTTAGTGGAGCAGTTTTCGTGTCGTATTTTACGCGGTGACAAAGTTGGCTTTATTGGGCCCAATGGATGCGGCAAGAGTTCGCTGATTAAAGTGCTCACCGGTGAAGCTCAACCGAGCGACGGTTCGATTGCTCTTGGCACCAACCTGCAAGTTGCCTATTTAGATCAACACCGCAGCGCCATTCGCGACGATTTGAGTGTGCAAGACAATGTGTCTGGCGAAACCGAAATCGCCATCAATGGCCAGCGCAAACACATAATGGGCTACTTACAAGACTTTTTGTTTACGCCGGCGCGCGCGCGAGCGCCGGCGGCAAAACTCTCAGGCGGTGAACGCAATCGGCTGATGCTGGCCAAGCTGTTTACCCAGCCATTTAATGTATTAGTGCTTGATGAACCAACCAACGATTTAGATTATGAAACGCTCGAATTGCTCGAACAGCTGCTAATGGATTTTGATGGCACTTTGTTACTGGTAAGCCATGACCGTGCGTTTCTGGATAACGTGGTGACCTCGACCATTGCATTTGAAGGCCAAGGCCGAGTGTTTGAATACGTTGGCGGCTATCAAGATTGGCTTGAACAACGACGTGACACAAACAGCGAGTCAGGCACCAAAAAAGAAGACAGCGCCACCTTAGAAAATGACGCCAGCAAACCAAAACAGAAATCAAACAAAACTAAGCTAAGCTATAAATTGCAACGCGAACTTGATGCCTTACCACAAAAGATTGACGACCTCGAAATTAAGATCGCCAAGATAACGGAGCGAATGAGTGCCGCTGATTTTTATCAGCAAGATGCCAGCAAGATTACCCAAGTCAGTGGTGAACTAAAGCAGCTGCAAGACGAACTCGATGGCTGTTTTGCGCGCTGGGAAGAGCTTGAAGATCAATAAAGGCAGGCTAAGCTGCCTTTCGATCAATCAACTGCCGAGCGTACCGCTTGATAGGGCTCTGTACGTTCACCTTTGGTAAATACGATTTGCCATAAGTGATTGTTATACGCCATAAAAGAGCCGGTGCAGCACATCAGATAATAGTGCCACATGCGGCGAAACTCTTGGTCGTAGTTTGGCAGCTCATCCCACGCGGCTTCGATGTTGGTACTCCAAGCTCGTAGAGTTTTAATGTAGTCGGCACCGAAGTTATGCCAGTCTTCGAGTTTAAGAAATGGCCCACTCGCTTTACTGATCAATTCTGCCGATGGCAAGATGGAGTTTGGGAAAATGTAGCGCTCAATCCAAGGGTCAACCTTTTCCGACGTGTATTGAAAGCCGATCGTGTGCAAAACAAACAAACCACCGTCTTTTAAGCAACGGTTGACCACTTCGAAATACGAGTCGTAATTTTTATAGCCAACGTGCTCGAACATACCGATTGAAAAAATACGATCAAATTGCTCATCAAGATCGCGATAGTCTTCAAAGCGATAACTCACGTTTAAGTCACCGGCGCGTTCATTCGCAAGATTCACCTGCTCTTGAGATACACTCACACCGACCACTTCCACATCGTAATGCTCGGCCACATAGCGAGCCGCGCCGCCCCAACCGCAGCCAATGTCCAAGACGCGCATGCCTGGCTCTAACTTGAGTTTGCGACACACTAATTCAAGTTTGTGCTCTTGCGCTTCGTCTAGCGATTTCGCATCCTGCCAATACCCGCAGCTGTAGATCATGCGTTTATCGAGCATGCGCTCGTACAAGTCATTTCCTGCATCGTAATGCTGGCTGCCAACTTCAAATGCCTTTTTACCCGTTTGACGATTGATCAGATGCGCATAAACATAAAACAGCTTATCGCGCATCGTTGTCACTTTGGACTGCAAGCGCGCTCGCAAAACACGATAGAAGAACTCATCGAGTTGGTCGCAATCCCACCAACCATCCATGTAGGCTTCACCTAGCCCTAGTGAGCCTTGGCCGATGACGCGCTTGTATAAATCGGGATTATTGATTTGGATGTCCCAAGGTTGATCGCCATTGGGAGTTATGTTCGCATACGCGAGTAATTGCCCTACTTTGTTTTCGTATGAAGTCTGTTGCATGCGGCCTCTCAATTATTATTTGTATTGCGCACGGTTTGAAAATTACTTTAGGCCGCACTTCATACTGAAAGCGAGGCCCGATAAAGCAATTTTTTTTACAAACGTTTTTGATTTTTATGTCTTATCTGACCCGTTCTGCTCGAATATGCTTACACGGATTAGAGAGACCAAAAGGACGGTAAGGTCGAACGCGGAAACAATCGCTCCATCAACCTTCTTTTTAGGCGGCTTGCATTATTGAGTTCAGGGTTTCGCAGGGAAGGATCGTCCATGCGGCTAAAAAGATCAATCACGCTATTAATATCAGACTCATCAAAAGTGACCGGTGTGAAATTGCTGTATCCTCGTGACTTAATAAGGTCGATAACGTCTTCACCTACAGGAACGTACTTCATTGACCAATCATTAAATCGGCGCCGACGGGCTCGTCGAAAATATGAAATTTTAAAGTCGTCGTGACGCTTATCCTTTTGCAAGCGTTGAACCAAGCTCAAGACATGTGGGCGCTTGCCTTCAAGACATTGAAAAAAGTAACCATCAGCGAAGTACAAAACGCCACCGATGTTAGCTTGCCGATTGTTCTCTCGAGATTGTTTCAATATCTCAGCGACTTCTGGCTCCATGCCACTGCCGCCATCGGCGTAATTGAACTGCGCTCGGCTCGTATAAATAAGACGCACTAAATCAAACATACAATTCCTCTGGCTTAAATCTCAACGATATAGTTTGTATGGGGGTAGGGTTATCGTGGAGCCGGTGCCATCATTTATTATACACAGGCTGAGCTTCCTGTCAGCGCTGCTTTCTCTTATCCGCTCTGCGTAAAGAGTTACTGCCGATAAGTGGGGTCAGTTTGATCTAGCCAGGACTTTAAATAATCAAAATGCTTGTCAGCAGCGCCAGCGAATTCTTGCCAACTTTGGGCTGTTTGCTCGGCCAATTCGGGCGACAAAATACTGAGTGGCTGCCCGGTTGAATAAGCCAACACCATTGTCTTGCACGCTTTTTCTAAATAATAAAGTTGATCAAACGCTTCGGCGACGGTGTCGCCAATCACACTAACGCCGTGATTACCCATCATTACCGCACGCATGCCCTTAAAGGTATTGGCAATTCGCTCGCCCTCTTGTTCGTTGACAGCGATGCCACCAAAATCCAAATCGTAGGCAATGCGCTTATAAAAACGACAAGTGTTGTTGTCAATAGGATAAATAGTGGGGTCTTTGAGTGTCGCCAAGGCGGTGGCATAACTTGGATGAGCATGCAAAATCACCTTAGCCTCAGGCACCGCGCCATGCACTTGACCATGTATCGCCCATGCGCTCGGGTCAGGCGCCTCACGAGTGTGCATTATGCTGTCATCGTCGCTATTAAGTACTTGTAAATTGCTGGCCGTCACGTCGGCGAAATGCATCCAACGACGGTTCATCAAAAAGGTTTTGCCATCGTCAGAGATCGTCGCGCTCAAATGATTGGCAACCGCCTCGTGCATGTCCATGTGCGCAATCAAGCGAAAAGCCGCCGCTAGGTCAATTCGGATTTGTTGTTCGTTCATTTACGTTCTTCCGCTGGTTGAACTAAATACTGTTTAAATACTAGGCCACAGGATGCAGGCGACGCAAGACACGATATTTGCTGCGCAGCTCACCGCGATCAACGTAGCAGCCGCGCAGAAATCGATCGCCACTGCCCTCATCGAAAGCCGCCCGACCATGTGCGATTCGATGGTTATCAAACACCACACATTCGCCGGCATTTAGTCGAAAACGCATCAAGTATTTCGGCTCTTGCATCATTTGCCCAAACTTGCGAAACGCGGGATAAAAATCATCCATTTGTTCTTGGCTAAAATCAAAGGTGTCAGCCAAATGTTGGCTGAATGAAATGCCACTAACCTCGCCGTTGTTTGGGTCTAGCTCGATAATATGTTGGCGCGCGCGCACATCATGATCAACGGTGGTGTATCGAAATGGCGTTTTAAATTCGCATAGAATCTTAAAGTACTCTGGATAGCGTTGTTTAAATTCAGTGGCAACGGCGACCGCATCGACAAACAGACTGTCGCCGCCAGTAGCATCATTGATGCGACAGTGTAAGAACTGAACGCCCGGTGCTAATTCTTCTGGGGGCAAGTCCGTATGCAACTCTAAAGCCTTAGCCGTATACGCCAAGTTCTCGGGGTTCTTTTTAGAAAACACATCGAAGCTGTAACCCGAAAACGACGCGCGCACCGTACCAATCAACTCACACAAGGATTGCAAACCGTCATTGGAGTTTGGCATGCGGGTAACCAGAGCGATCCCCTCATCAAGAAGTGCTTCGGCCCAATCGGCAACAAAACTGGGCTGAGCGATCAAATCCGTATACGAAAAACGCCCTATCTTGGAGTAGTGATCGCCATACCACGCTTTCCTTGAGCGCACGGCAATGTCGCCGTGATTCTCACCTCGATGCCAACGTGCCAGCCAAGCCAACTCATAGACACTTTGATGACCATCAGGCCACATCAGGCTTAGGCTCGTATCACTTGTCTCGGCACTAATTGGCTTTAGATCATCTGGCTCTTCTAAGATGTCAAAACTGCGCTCTTGAGTATCGGGGTCCCACGCACTGGGGCAGTTGTCACGCAACCAGAAATAATTAAAATAGGCGACATAGCCACCTAGTGGGACATGTAACCCTTTTTCTGATAATTCAAGCTGAGTCATGGCGCAAAGCAGCAGGATTTCTATTGCTCTACGCTACCAGCAAATCTGTGCTTCAGATAAGTCTCAAATGGACTCTTTTTTTCGTTTACGCGCCCTGCTAGTTTTAGCTGCAAACGACTCCATTACTTGGCTAAACGGGCTAAGATTCCCATTCACAAAGGCTATCTTCAAGTGCAAATAAACACTTGTGAGGTCTTACCACTCAGCAATCGTACCGTCTTCATGCCGCCAAACTGGGCTTTTCCAATCGCATCCCAGCGCCGCCATTTCTTTGACTTTCGCTTCGTCTACCTCAACACCTAGGCCCGGCTTTGGTAAAGGCTTGATATAGCCATCGTTGATCGCAAAGTCCTCTTTATTGACCACATAGTCAAGTAAATCGGCTTCTTGGTTGTAGTGTATGCCCATAGACTGCTCTTGAATAATGGCATTGTATGAAACAAAGTCGACCGCCAAACACGCCGCCAACGCGATTGGCCCGAGAGGGCAATGCGGCGCTAAAGATACGTCGTAAGCTTCGGCCATGGACGCGATTTTAAGACACTCAGTAATGCCGCCGGCATGCGACAAGTCTGGCTGCACAATACCTAGGCCGCCTGCTTCAAAAACCCGCTTGAATTCGAACCGACTGTACATTCTTTCGCCCGCCGCCAACACAATACTGGTTTGCTCGCCCAGAGTTTTGTATTGCTCAGCGTGTTCAGCTAGAACTGGCTCTTCGACAAAAAGCGGCCGAAAAGGCTCTAGCTCACGTAACAACACCTTGGCCATAGGCACGGAAACTCGACCATGAAAATCAAGACCAAAGTCGACTGAGCTGCCGAGCTTTTCACGAATGGTGGCGACCCGCTCAATTACCTTATCTACCGCGGCATGGCCATCAACCATCTTGAGTCGGCCACAGCCGTTGAGCTTGAAAGTATCCCAACCCTGTTGCATCAGAGACTGCATGTGTTCGACTTCCTCGGAAGGGTCATCACCACCCACCCAAGAATAGGTTTTCATTTTATCGCGAACTAATCCGCCTAAAAGCTCGTAGACCGGCTGATTAAGAACTTTGCCCTTGATGTCCCATAAAGCTTGATCAATACCGGCGATGGCCGACATCAAGATGGGGCCACCCCGATAGAATCCGCCACGATAAAGCGTCTGCCAGTGGTCGTTAATGTGTCTTGGATCTTTACCGATTAAATATCCCGATAATTCTTTGACTGCGGCTGCGACTGTGTCAGCTCGCCCTTCAATCACTGGCTCGCCCCAGCCCGTAACGCCTTCGTCCGTGTCAATTGCCAAGAAAAGCCAGCGTGGCTTGACTGCATACAATCTAAAATCAGTAATTTTCATGTCGATTCTCGCTGAGACCTCTCGCTGAGACCTATCATTGTCGCCAAGGCCCAATTGTAAGCCCTTAACGTTTTGGGCAGCAGCAAAGATGAGGTCTGCAGCAAGCTAGCAACCTGATTTTGCTTAATTCTGTCCTTCTTTGGCCAAGATAGGCCCTTGTGTTTTCGTCGAAAACTTTTATTTATATGATAAATAGTACAAAAAAACGGGTTCTAAAGTCAAAGTTCGCTGACAAAAATGAATCTTTAAATTTTGTAAACCGGCCCTATAACTAAAGCACAGTTTGTTATACGAATAGTTAAATGGAGAAGTTTATGAGCTCACAATATGAAGGCAATGCCGGATGGCAGCGAGTTTTATTCACTGCGATTTTTTGGGTCGTTTTCTATATTTCGCAATTTGTACTCGCGGCAATTGTGGTCGCCCAGTGCGTGTTTACGTTAGTTGGCGGATCACCTAATGATCAACTCCTGCGCTTTGGTGACAGCATGAGTCGCTACGTACACGAAATATTAAGATATGTGACCTTTAATAGCGATCAGCGCCCGTTTCCTTTTTCAGACTTCCCGAAGTCGGATTTGGTCATTACGGCTGAAGGCTAAGCCGGCCAGCCACAAGGCGATGCGTTGATGAGCGACGCATCGCTTTTTTATTCGTTAGCCTAAACGGATGTTGCCAAGGACGCGTGTAAATCTTCTTGATTTCAAATTTTGTTCGATCCCGGTTGAAATTCCGTTGGCTTGTCCCCCAGTAGGTATCGGGCGCCTGTTCCAAATTCGGCGGCCGCATCACCAGGGTTGTAGAGCTGACAGCTTTTCAGCGACAAACAACCGCACCCAATGCATCCATTGAGTTTTTTCTTAAGCAGTTCAAGTCGGCTGATACGCTGATCTAATTCACTGACAAAACCTCTACTTAACTTTTCCCAATCAAGCTTGGTTGGCGTTCTTTGCTCAGGTAAAGATTGCATAATCGTTTTAATTTCTTTTAGTCGATACCCCAAAGATTGGGCCACCAGAATAAAGGAAACCCGCCGAATAACCGAACGGTGGAAACTACGATGTCCGCTATTGGAACGCAGCGCCGGAATCAAACCTTTATCGGCGTAAAACCGAATTGCAGAGACCTGAGTACCCGTTCTTTTGGCAATCTCTCCAATGCTAACAATATTGGTTTTCATAAAATCCTTGATCTCAACTTAAGTTGAGATATTAAACTCGAATTTCTTAAAAACTTCTACCGGCTAGTCTTATGTCGACACTTGAACACTGTAATATTAACGTTAGCAACCCAGATCGAACGGCACAGCTTTTATCAGAATTATTTGATTGGAAAGTGCGTTGGGCTGGCGACTCAATGAACAGAGGCTATACCGTGCACATAGGCTCAAATGAAAGCTACTTGGCTCTCTACACCAATGAAAACTTGCTTGGCGTGCGCGCCAATGAGCCTGATTCAGACCAAGGCTTGCTTGGCGGTCTAAATCATATTGGCATCGAAGTAGACGACCTTGATCGGGTAAAAAATCGCGCGATCAAGCTTGGGTATGAACCTTACAACTTCGGATCGTATGAACCAGGTGACCGGTTTTATATCAATCTCCACTCTTACCTTGAGGTGGAGGTGATTTCTTATCGCGAGCGCCGCCCGCTAAGGTAAGAACGCAGGCCTAGCACGCACAGCCAAGAGAGACCTAAACCGACAAGTACCATCAACATTCGGTAGGCTAGGTGTAAGTCGCCAGTGTGTAAACTGTAACTGAAGTCAACTGCTCTAACGCTGGCAGTTTGGCGTCGAGCATCTTTAATGACGGCCAAATTAGTATCGGCGAATCGAATCGATGTTTTGCCCGTGGCATCCCATGCGCCGCGCTGAGCTAGCCCAATAACTCGCTCTGACGACGTCTCAGATGCGGGCTGTACCCACTTTAATTGCGCTTGAGGGAATTGTTCAAGTGCGTAGCCAATCTGTTCGGCCCAAGTGTTGTTCCACTTAGGAGAATCGATAGCTTGCCTACTCACGCTGAGCGCTGGCGGCGTTGATGAGAAGCCATTTTGTAATACAAAACGGGATTCACTGGGATACACAAGAATGACGCCCGTAATTGCCAGCAGCATCAGCGGCACAATGATAGTGGCCCCTAAGTTAGAATGAGTACGCAGGTACTCGGCTCTCTCACCATATTTTATTTTCAAACCAAGCCGCCAAGCGCGCCGGCGTGGCCACCATAAATAAAAGCCAGCAAGCATGACAAATACGATCAATAGCCCACTGAAACCCGCCATATTCAAACCCACGGTATTGCCCAATAGAAAGCGATGATGAAAATCCAATATCCAATCTTCCACGCGTTCGTTGCCGCTCCATAGTTGCAACTGCTTACCGTATTGATCATGCCAAGCATACCGCCGCTCGCTCAGAAATATTTTGTGTATGCCCAGCGCATGGCTGTTCAATTGAACAAATCTAAGTTCATCTTCGGCGTAACTCGCCTCCACTGCGTCTAACATTGATGGAATAAGCGCGGTTTGTAGAGGGGCACGCGCTGCAGGTATGGTGAGCCATAGGTATTCGCGCTTGAGCAGCAACAAAGTGCCACTCACGCTGATGCAAAACATCAGAGCGCAAAGGCCCAAGCCAAAATATCGATGAAATTGCTTTAGAGTCACGGTGATTTACGAGTCCGTCGTGTTTCGGTTGGTTAGAATAATCGGCGATAAAATTACGGTTTGACGCTCTCGCTAGCAGCTTGACAGCCTCGTGCAAAAAGCTCAATCATTGGCCCCGAAAACTAAAACAAATCTCATATAAGGAGCAGCTATGTTCGCTTTCTCAAAAAAACCGATGCTTTTAATAGCTCTACTTGGCTTAATAGCCGCCGCGTTAAGCTTACCAGCAATCGCCCATGAAGCCGCGCATGGTAATGGGGCTTTGGAGATTTTCGACCAAGAGGGAATGGATAACTCGCCGCAGTGGGTTCGAAGCTGGATTTTATTTATGATGCTTAGCTTCGCAGGCAGCTTACTCTTTGCGTGGAAGCACGTCGTTGCTCGCTGGGTTCTAGGCGGGTTTTTATTGGGGGCCGCGGCCATGCTAACCATCGGTAAACTGTTTGGCGTACCGCCGTATTCCGGCTACATCGCGATCTTTCATCTCGTTTTTTGGTCGCCCGCTTTGTACCAACTGCTCACTAAGCGACCCTTTATGGGCCCGCTCTCGCCCTACTCAGTATGGGCGGGCATTATGACGTTTGTCATTATCTTCTCGTTTGTCTTCGATATCCGTGATGCGTTTATCTATCTGCGTCATTTGTTGGGCTGATTGAAAAATAACGGCCTACGTAAGCGGGCCGTTTTCTGAGAGACTATTGTTCTAGCGAGCCGCCTTACTCTACCGCCTTGTTTATGGCTTGGATAAACGCAGGCCGCGCGCGACAGCGATCAAGATACGCTTGTAAACTCGGATATGGCTCAAGTTGCCCTAGCCGCTCAGCCATCGATACCATATAAGCCATGCCAAAATCGGCTCCACTTAAGGTGTCGCCTAAAATGTAGTCTTTATCGCCCAGCTGATTGGTGATGTGCGTGAAATGCAGGGCGATTTCTGCATCGCTAAACGGCGTGATTACCGGATGATCAGTAGAGCGAAGCGTCAGCATTTTTAATAACAACGGGGCAAACACTGAGCCCTCGGCGTAGGTAACCCATTGGTGGTATCGCGCCCATGTTTTTAAATCGTCTCGACGCGGATGAAAGCGATGCTCACTATCATACTTATCCAAAACATACGCAGTAATTGTGCCTGATTCAGTCAACATCAAATCGTCGTCTTCGATGACCGGGCTTTTACCAAGCGGATGCACCGCTTTGAGGTCATCCTGAGCCCGCATGGTTTCGGGGTTACGCAAGTATTCTTTGAGCTGATACTCGCAACCCACTTCTTCAAGTAACCAAACCGTGAAAATTGAACGCCCAATGCGCAGATGATGCAGAGTTAGCATAAGTGCTCCGATAAGTTTGCTAAATTTTGGTCATTGGCGTTGCAAGCCGTTATTTCGACCATTTGTAGACGGAGTTTAACGTCAAGATGAGCTAAACTGAATGAAGGTTATAAAATAACGTCACCGAGGCGATCAAAGGCTTATGGCAACTACCTTTAAGAAAATGTCTGACAGTACCGCTGAGGATTGGCAAGAGATCATCGGTGAACAAGTGCAGTTTATGGGCGGCTTGGCAGATCGTCTACTCAGCCATATGAGCCTATTAAATGGCGACTACGGCGGCTTTCCAATCGATCGTCTGCAACATTGTTTGCAAACTGCGGAACTGGCCGCCGAGGCCGGAGAAGACACGCAATACGTGGTGTGCGCTCTTTTACACGACATCGGTGACACCTTGGGGAGCACCAACCATGCCGATGTAAGTGCAGCGATCTTGCAGCCCTTTGTCAGCGAAGAAAATCATTGGATGATTAAAAACCATGCCGTGGTGCAGGGTTATAACTTTTTTCATTACATAGGCCTAGATCGTAATCTGCGTGACACGCTCAGTGAGCATCCTTTCTACGAGCGTACATTACGATTTGTAGACCACTATGACGACCTTGCGTTTGATGCAAGCAAACCTAAACTGACCATAGACTTATTTGAACCCATGGTTAAAGAAGTGTTTGCGAAACCGATAAACAGTGTCTACCAAAACGCATTGTAGACTGCCAAACGCTAGGGCAAGTAACCAGTTAACGAAGTAAACCAAGCTGACAAAGACAAAGTAAGCTAGGAATCAGTATGTACAAAGGCGAATTTTATAACAGCATTAGCCACCTAGTCGGCGCGGCAATGGCGCTCATCGGTGCCACCGTGATGATTACCGTCGCTTCAATACAAGGAGATGTCGAGAAAATTCTGAGCGTCACCATTTACGGCATCACTCTGGTTTTGCTGTACTTAGCGTCAACGCTCTATCATAGCTTTAAAGGCCAAGCGAAACTGGTGTTTCAAAAGCTCGACCATTTAGCCATTTATTTATTGATCGCCGGCACCTATACACCATTCGCCTTGCTCGCCGTAGACGGCGCCACAGGCTGGTGGCTCTTTGGCGTAGTGTGGGCCTTAGCCATAGCCGGCATAGTGATCGAAAATTTACCAATTAAGGGCCCACGCATTCTGCCAATTGTGATTTATTTGGTGATGGGTTGGGCGTGTGTATTCACCATGGACGCGATCATTGCTGGCACCAGCGACACCGTTTTTGGGCTGTTAATGGGCGGGGGAATTATCTACACCGTCGGCGTTGTCTTTTACATTCTCGACAATTGGCTTCCCTGGTGCCATGGCGTATGGCACACCTTCGTGATCGCCGGCAGTGTTTGCCACTACTTCGCGATTTTTATGCTGTAGTTAGAAGGGACTTGATCCTGAATCAAGTTCAGGATGACTGGCTGAATCAAGTTCAGGATGACTGGCTGAATCAAGTTCAGGATGACTGGCTGAATCAAGTTCAGGATGACTGGCTGAATCAAGTTCAGGATGACTGGCGTTTTATTCACCTTAGTCATTCTGACGAAAGTCAGAATCTTTTCCCCTTAGATCCTGAATCAAGTTAAGGATGACTAGCGTTTTATTCAACTTGGTCATTCTGACGAAAGTCAGAATCTTTTCCCCTTGGATCCTGAATCAAGTTCAGGATGACTGGCGTTTTATTCAACTTGGTCATCCTGAACTTGATTCAGGATCCAATCGATCACCATCAAAACGACAAACCTCACCCTGCTCGCACAAGCTTCCCTGGCCTCGCATCTTGAACCTCGTCGTTGGCGATTACGACTTTGCCGCTCACGATAACGGCGCTATAACCGGTGACGGGTTGTAATAGCCGTTGCCCACCGGCAGGTAAATCTTGCACCATACGCGGTACTCCTAGCG
>CALAKU010000019.1 GCA_937922925.1 uncultured Arenicella sp.
TTGTTTATCGTATTGAGCCCCGCGCCTGATGCCCAACGGTTCAGCACGATTGTCAATAGCGACGGTAGCCAAAGTGAGGGCAAGACGGTTGTTGCGCCAGAGGGCGAACAGCCGTCCGCTAAACCGTTTAGCGAGAGCCGAAACGAGCAAGCGCGCGGCGATTCTCAAGATGTATTGGCTGACCTGTTGAGAGAAAAAGGCAGCTTAGACAGTCGGCAGGTTTCGTTATGGGCCAAGGCCGAATTTGATGCCGCCATCGCGAATGCTGATGAGGGCGACCAACTTTACAGCCGCCGAGACTTTATTGGTGCTCAAGAGGCTTATGAGAGCGCATTAAATAGTTTGAAAGGCCTGAGCCAGCGTATCCCAGACGTTGTCGCCGGATTTGTCAACGAAGGCCAAGCAGCCATTGCCGACGGGAAATCGCAGCTCGCAAAAGACGCATTCTCAAAAGCGCTTAAAGTCGACCCTAATAATATCAGCGCACTAAGCGGAATCGACCGAGCCAACACCTTAGACCAGGTATTGCAGTTGATTCGCGACGGTAATGACGATACAGCTCAGTTTAAAGAGTTGGATCAGGTCACATTACTGGACTCGGCTAAATCAAAATTCGAGCAAGCCTTGAGTATCGACGCGGCGGCTCAAGCCGCACAAACTGGCCTCACACAAATTGTCTCTCTGCGAGAAGATAAGTCTTATCGGGACGCGATGACGCGCGGTTTTAATGCGCTGTTCGCGCAACGGTACAACGAAGCCAAGTCGGGTTTTTCTGCGGCTCTTAAAGTTCGCCCAAATGATGAAACAGCGCTAGGCGCGTATCGTCAATCTTTGGCATCCGACAGCCGATCTTCGATCAGTTCCCTGCTGGCCAATGCCAAGCGTTTTGAGCAACAAGAAGAGTGGTCTAGCGCCTTAGGCAATTATCAAACCATATTGCAGCGCGATCCAAATCAGGTGTCGGCTAAGGTAGGTCAAGTGCGCAGCGAAGTAAGGCTTGAACTTGACCAAAACATCATCAGCCTTTTGGACGACCCATTAGCTGTCGCCAAAAGCGATGTGCGTCAGAAAATGCAGGCTGCTTTGAGTGATGCGAAAGCGCTTAGATCAAAAGGCGCTCGAGTGTCAGAGCAAATAAAAAGTCTGGAAACTGTCTTGCAGCAAGCGGACGCCGAAGTAAAAGTAGAATTCAATTCAGATGCACTCACCGACATAAGCCTTAGTCGAGAAGGAACTCGCCGATTGAAATTAGGCAAATTTACCGTGCGCAAATTATCGCTTAAGCCCGGTCGTTATGTATTGAGCGGATCGCGCTTGGGTTATCACGATGTTCGAAAAGAAATCGAATTACGTGCCGGAGGTCAGGCGATACAGAATTTTTATCTCGCCTGTACCGAGCCCGTGGCCAAAGAGGCCGCGCCGTCGTCGCGAACCGTTGCTGCCTTAAACTAGCGAGTTACGCATCTATGTCGTCGTTTGAAAAATTTGATAAAACCCCAATCGCGCCAATTGAGTTCGAAGCACCGTCAGCGGTACAAACAAGCGAAGGCTTTCGACTAAGTAAAGGCCACTTTTTATTGTTCGGGCTTGGGTTTTTCGCTCTATTGGCAATGCTGTTTATCACCTTGGCACGCAGCGTCGAGATCAGAGCGGTCGCAGTTAACCTGAATCAGGTCGACGAATTCTTTCCCTTACCTGCCGACATCGATATTGAAGGCCTCATTAAATTACCACTGGGCAACCGTGTATTAATGTTGCCGGGCGCACGTCGGGTAAGTCTAAGCGCCGATGGTTTTGTACCGTCAGTTCAAACCATCGAAGTTGGTTCACAGCGAAATCAGCGTTTCGATATTCAGATGAGCCGCACACCGGGCAAAATCACGATAAACTTGGGCGGCGATGCGCCGGCTGATTTGTCTGCCAAGTTACTCGTGAATGGCCGCCCCTTGGTAGATTTACCAGCGAGCGACATCGAAGTGCCTGCTGGCAAGCAAAGCTTAACCATTGATGCGCCCTTGTATCGCTCCGTCACTCAATCTTTGCTGGTAAAAGGGCGTGGCGAAAAACAAACTATCGACGTAGCACTTGAAGCCGCCTGGGCTGAGTATCAATTTGCGTCTGTCCCACAAGGAGCCGAAGTGTTTGTTGACGAGCAGCTAGTGGGGAAAACGCCTCTCAGTGTAAAGCTTGAGGAAGGGAGTCATCAGCTTAAGGTTACCGCTGATAAGTTTCAGGATTTCACGCGCGAAATCGGCGTGGTTGCCAAACAAGATTTAAGTATTCCGACCATCGAGCTAAAACCCGCCAACGCCGAATTAATTGTGCAGTCTGAGCCTGCTGGCGCAGCTGTGATGTTAAACCAAGTTTACCGCGGTACGACGCCGCTTAAGTTGACCGTGCCGCCCTCAAGTCAGCAGGCCGTAAAACTGTATAAGGCAGGCTTTCGGATTGGTGAACAATCCCTTGCGTTGGAGCCTGCAGAGCAACAAACACTGAGCCTTAATTTAAACGCCGATCTGATCCCGGTGTCGGTGAGCGTTTCTCCCAAAGACGCTCAGGTCATCGTCGATGGGCAAAGCCGGGGCCAAGGTAGCCAACGCCTGCAGCTCACCACATTGCCGCATAAAATCAGTGTGCGCAAGCGCGGCTATGTCACACAAAACTTTGATTTAATTCCAACACGAGCAAGTGCCCAAGTCATTAGCGCCAATTTGTTGACCGAAGAACAACATTATTGGGCGCAACTGCCGAGCGAATACACTAATCGCCAAGGCCATGAAATGACCTTATTTAAAAACTTAGGCAAAGTTCAAATGGGGTCTTCTCGGCGAGAAGACGGGCGGCGCGCCAACGAGACGCAATACACAGTCGAACTAAAGAGGCCGTTTTACGTGGCCTTGCACGAAACCACAAACAAGCAGTTTCGCGCATTTAGAGCCAAACATACTTCTGGTAATTTCAAACAAAAAAGCTTAGACGCGAACCGGGCGCCGGTGGTGAATATTAGTTGGCAAGACGCCGCTCGTTATTGCAATTGGCTGAGCATCGAAGAAGGGCTTGATCCGTTTTACTACACCACCAAAGGGTTTATCGCTGGCGTTAACGAAGGCGCGAATGGCTATCGTTTACTCTCAGAAGCCGAATGGGCTTGGCTGGCTCGCAACAAAGACAATGAGGTGCTCGTTTATCCTTGGGGTTCAGCGAAAACGCCGGGCAAAGATCGAATTGGTAATTATGCCGATGTGAAAGCCGCGGATCTTATTTCTTTTCATTTACAAGACTACAACGATGGTTACAAAGGCCCCAGCCCTGTTGGGCGGTTTCCGGCGAATCATCGCGGCATCTACGACTTAGATGGTAATGTGTCAGAATGGGTTCACGATTGGTATACCGCCAGAGGCAGTAGCGAGCTGCGCGGGACAAATGCCTTAGTTGATCCATTAGGCCCCGATGAAGGCGAATTTCGCGTTGTACGAGGTGCAAGTTGGGCCAAGGGGTATTTGCCGCAGTTGCGACTTGCCTATCGAGACTTCGCGGCAAAAGGTAAACACGATATCGGCTTTCGGGTTGCTCGTTATGCCGGCCTCAATAAAAAGAAGAAATCATAATGCGTTACATCCCCTTTTTATTGTCGATAGCTTTACTGATTTTCGGTCTCAACCAGGGTTTGACGGTGTCAGATGCTCAGGCTCAGACTAAGCCACAGACAAATCAATCCGATCAACCGGTGGAAGAAAGCGAGGCAGATCAAAACAATGAACCTGAGCAAGAAAATCGTAAGCCTAGTTCGCCAGACGAGGTCTTTATACCCAGTGAGGAGCTTTCTGAAGATTTGCCAGCGCCCTTTCCGGTCGACATTTGATTAAACTAAAAACTATGAAATTACAAAAATCCGAATTCTTTTATCAGATTGTTGCCCTAGTGCTGTCGTTTATCGTCGTGCACACCATTTATGTTGGATTGGTTCGGCCCAACGCTGACGCCGTAATTGAAGCCGAGAGGCAAGCACTGGCAGCGCAAGAAGAATCCGGTACGCCGGTGATGTTCGACCGTTCAGCATGGGTTGTTCTAAAAGACTACGAGCAAGAGGCGTGTTTTATCCTAATGCTCTGGGCAATGGCCATCATGGGCCTCAAAGCGCAAAACGTCGCCGCACAGCGTAATTTGATTGATCGCTCGCTGGTGGAAATCGAAGAAGGGCGAAAAGTCTTACCCGAAGATGCCCGCAAGCTAGCTCGCCCTATTGAGGCTTTGCCCGAACCAGATAGGCGATTTTTATTGCCTAGGGCACTGAGAGGGGCTTTAAACCGATATGGCTCAACGGCGTCGGTTGCGGCAGTGTCGAGCGTAGTTCGCGATATCTGTGATACCGAAGCCGACCGCTTAGATTCTGAACTGTCTTTGGTTCGATACATCACTTGGGCGATTCCAAGTATCGGGTTTATCGGCACCGTTCGCGGTATTGGCGCAGCGTTAGGTAATGCTCATGAAGCCGTCGCGGGCAATATTGCGGCGGTGACGTCCAGTTTGGGCGTGGCTTTTAACTCAACATTCGTTGCCCTATTAATCAGCATTGTGATTATGTTTTTAACCCATCAAATTACACTTATGCAAGAGCGCATGGTGATGGAAACCCAAGATTACTGCGATGACAATTTGATCCGCCATTTGCAGAGTTAGCATCATGATGACCTTCTTACACATCAACGATAACAATCTGTTGCTACAACAGGGCGCGAGCCTGCAAAGAAGCAAAGGCTATGTTTGGTTTAATGGCGAAGACTTGGTCTTCGACGCAGGCGCTTTAGAATGTTGCCGTTTAAATCCACAACAAATTAATAACCGCTATTGGCAACAATGCGATCAAAGTTCCATTGCTCGTAATGATGCCGGTATGCGACACGCGGCCGACTTAGTTTGGCAACATCTAAAATTGTTTCATGAACGAGGAGTGTCCGACGCGGCGCTTGTCGTGCCATCACACTATCAATCCAGCAACCTACAGTTGCTACTAGGGATTTGTAAGGCAAGTGAGCTAAAGGCTACCGCGCTTATCAACAAAGCTGTGTTTGCGACTCATGAACACATCAAAGCTGACGGCAAATACGCTCACATCGATGTGCAAGTGCATCAAACGGTGGTGTCACATCTGATTGCCAGTAACGGCGTCGTCAAACTTGGTGATGTTGAAGTGATCCAAGATGTTGGCATCCATCTTATCGAGGAAGCCTTGTTAAAACGATTGCAGTCGAATTTTATAAATAGTAATCGCTTTGATCCACTGCATGACGCGGCTTATGAGCAGCAGTTGTTTGACCAGTTGCCTATGCTTGCCAAGCAAGTGATTGATCAGGGTAAAGCGTCGGTAACAGTCACCGGAGATGGCCATGTGCACAATGCCAATATTGAAGCCAGTGAATTTAATGAAGTGCTTTTACCATTTCTAGAACGTTTATCGCGAGTGAAAGCCGACCAAGTATTCATCGATTTTAATGCCGCTTTTGAGCACGCTACGCCAGCCATGATTCAAACATCACAACTTGTGCATTTAAGCAGCCAAGAGCTACCCGACTATGGCTTGGTAGAGATACAGCAAGGCGATGCGTCGCTGATCTATCAGACCGAGTTGCCTTATCAAGTAGTCGGCAATACTGCATCGGCTTCAACCGCCCAAGCGAAACAGTCGGTGGCCAATGCTTCTGGTGATATTTCTGATGATAAAGGACATGTTTCAAGTTCCAAAGGTCTGCATCTATT
>CALAKU010000020.1 GCA_937922925.1 uncultured Arenicella sp.
GTAATTTAAAATCGCGTTAGATTCTGAGAGCAGCCGCCCGTCATCTAATTCGAGCAAGGGAATTTTGGCGTTCGGATTTTTACTTAAATATTCATCCGATTGAGTGTCGCCGGCCAAGATATCCACATGATGCCAATCGTGTTCAATACCGAGCAAGGAAGCCAATAGTTTGATTTTGTAACAATTGCCGGATTTTATATCGCCATAAATATGCATTGAATAGTGACCTAGGTGGGGTTAAGTGGAATTCGCCTTGCTTACTCAAGCTAGCAAAACCGCCCTCACACATTACGCGATGAAGTGGAGGGCATTCGAGAATTTCAATATACTGATCTCGTGTTTAGATTCTACTAACAACTCACGGAGACATCGATGGATATCTTTGAAGTCATCATTGAAGCGGGGATTGGGTTCGCGGGTTTTGCTGGTGTAGTAATCGCCTTATCGGGCGATTCAAAGTATTGGATGCGGGCTGAGAAAACCCGCATGGGCTTGATGCTCACTTTGTTTCTAACGCCGTTGTTCACCTCTTTTCTTACCTTGATTCTAGGGCGCGACCTACCTCCTGAAACCGTTGGAATCATGGTCTCTATTTTTGCTGGCGTATTTATTATTTTCTCATGCGTCGTGTTCTTTTTATTGGCACGCAAGTTTTATGGTCAACCCGGCACCACTTACAGCATTGGCGTTGCCTTGTTTGGGCAAATCACCATGATTTCGGTGTCTCTGTTCACCTTGGTCAATGCCTTTTACAAGTTCGCGCCACCGCTGACTGTACTGAGCGGTTTACTGGTTTGGAGCATGTTGATCGGCTCTATTATTTTCTTGCGCATTCTATTTTTGCGGCCCGGTCGCCAATCAAGAATGACTAACGAATCCGATCGCAGTTAGTGCGCAGTTAGGGTCCTGTTAGGGCAAAGCCGCGATAATTTGATCTGCAATCAGCCGATGCGTTTTAGACGTGGCATGCACTGAATCAAAGAACACAAACTCATCAATTGTGGTTTCAGTGCAACCGTTAACATAAACATCATCCGGCCCCGTTCTTGGGAATTTTTCGATATCAACACAAGCTTGAGTATGATTGTTGAAACCATGGGTACTCGGGTTATCCAAAATATCACTCATGGCCGAAAACAAATCGAAAACTAGAATGGTTTTGCCTGAATTAGCAGCCTGCAAATCGGATATCCGGCTTACGAACTTAGTGTTGTAATTCAGGCTGTACGCCGACAACACCGCGCCGTTACCATCACTAATGCTGCTTGGCAAACGACCCATGTCACCACTGTTCGCTATGATCACCTTCTGCGCTCCGGCATCCAGTAAACGTTGAACTTGCTTGATGAGCTGATCGAGAGTGGTATCTAGCTCCGCGTCGGCGTCGCTGGCCGAAAGGCTGGTATCCATTTGCCTTACGTCGTTGCCGCCTAGCATAACAAAGTACCACGCGCTTGAATCCGCAACCCCAGACATGCGATTTAAGTACTTGTTAACTTGGCACAACATGTCTTGATCTTTGCTGCCGGTGACGTTGCCACCGCCCACCGCATAGTTATAGCCATAACGGCAACCTACGGTGTGTAACGACGGCTCCAAATCCGTAGCTAAATGAGCGGCAAGAAAATCCGCAGCAACTAAGCCATTGGAGAATCGCCCATCGTGAAACGGATCGGGGAAGTCCAACACATTGTCGACAGCGATGTTGCCGATGTCGGAATACGAATCACCAATCACAACCAACTTAGGATGCGGGCCAGTGTCGATACAGTTTTCGATTCGAGTCGCGCAGGCCGACAATAAGCTGCAACACAACAGTACAATGATTGATCTGGAATTGAGTTTCGATAAGCCATTTTGCTTATCAGGGGAAAAATTTGTACGTAAACGAATCACACTTGGATAAGCAAAGCGAACAAAACAGCGCGCAATATCAACCACACCACACCTCCTTTTAAATCGTGTTTAAAACAGAACGTCGACCCATGTAAACAGCCAATATAGGCAACACATGTCCACTAAATTAAACCCGATCGCTGTTTGAATCAAGCGATTGGCGGCATTTTGTAAAGTCTTACAGCTACGCTGTATAGCAAGAGGCACGATTGCAAGGACTGCGCCCGGCACTTCAGCCAATGATTAAACTGCTCTCCAGTTCATCAGACCTATAACGCAGTATATTTATCGGCAGTCACCGACGAGCATTCTAAATTTTATGTGGCCAACTGTGCTTTTTTTGGGACACTAACGACACAAAAAAAGCACAGCATAGCAACACTAAAAACGGCTTATTGCCCGCCGAGGCGAATGGTTTAACCCTTTGTTTGTGTGATAGTCTTTTGCGCAATCAATACTCATAATTTCTCAGGGAACGATGCGAATCCTGATTTATCTTTTGGCTGCCTTAGGTGCAGTTTTTCTCATTGTTCTTGTGGCTGGCTACTTTTACTTACTGCAACTTGAGTCCGACCTTATAAGCGGTGATTACTTAGGCGATGAATACGATTTTGATTACCAGTCGCTCGGCTCGTTCAACGAATTCCTCTACTTTGGCGACAATTACCCTGAGGATTATCAAAGCTACCCTAAACCACCTAGCGGTAAGGCCCGATTGCAAGGCAAAATCCATTTTCAAGGAGCCGGTGTCGAAGGCTTAAGTATTAACGCTGTTTTAAATGATCGTTTTTATTTGCAAGACATCAAGACCGATGCCGATGGTGCGTTCTCAATCGCTGTCGAACCCGGATTCTGGGAAGTGAACCTATTGGCCATTTCAAACTGGGACAACAAACCTGAAGGTGACTTTTTGGTGCGCACAGGTTTTGAAGAACCGATTGATAATTTTGCATCCCAAGGCCGTTTTTCAAACAAACCGGTTTCTGCACGTGTGGAAAACGAGCAGCCTACTTTACTCTTCGATTTTGAAATCGTGCCAGCGTTGAAAATTGACAAACCGCTCAAAGGCGTTGAAATTGATAAGCCCGCTAAAGTGGAGCTGGAATGGCAAGCAGTCAGTGAGGCAAACCAATACCTTGTTGTTATCTCAGAAGTAGAACAAGACGACGAATACAGTTCGGTGAGTTACCAGATTGCTGACCGCATAAGCGACCAGGCTCAACTTGACCTTGACGCGTTTGCCTTAGTCGCCACTCCTAACGAAAAACACACTTACTCGTTTTACGTGGCGGCTTATGGTGAACAAGGGTTTTTGACAGACTCGGGGTTGTCTACCGGTAAGTTTGAACTCGATGGGTATCAAATCGCTGAAGACGAGGTGGTCTCTGAACTCGGCGCTAGTTTTGACCAAAGCTCGTTTACCGAATATCAAGAAAACACACGGCGTCTAAAAGCCGTTGAAGTACTCATAAAAGACGAATTGTTTGACGAAGCTAAGTCGCTAATCGCCTTGATTAGTGAGGTTGCGCCCAAGGGCAAAAGAGCCGCACTCAATGGCTACCTATTGGCGAGCCAAGGCCTGTGCAAAGAAGCCGAATCGCATTTTAAGCAAGCCAAAACCGAAGCCGGTTACGATTGTTTTACCACTCGCTATTATGCAGCTTGTGACTATCCTTAAAGTTTAACCGACCTGCCCACCGCCTTTTTTACGCACTACCACAATGGAGGGCCTGGGCGGCATGGTCTCGAGAAAGTCAGGCCAACGAGAAATGGCGGTCTCAACTCGCGCCTGACCTGGCTCGCCATGATCACCGGGGTGTTGTACTGCAAGAAATAAATTTTCGCCGTCATCAGAAAATACCGGGCCGCACATTTCGGCGCCCGCT
This sequence comes from uncultured Arenicella sp., assembly GCA_937922925.1. GTDB lineage: Bacteria > Pseudomonadota > Gammaproteobacteria > Arenicellales > Arenicellaceae > Arenicella. Next base: position 3,783 of record CALAKU010000020.1, read on the forward strand.
GGTACTCGGAAAAACATCTTGCCTGTGCCACGCAAAGCGCCTTCGGTCTCTAAGGCCCAAAGGCCATCGGCCGTGCCGGTCATAAAGGCTTTACTGCCTTGATCAGTACTAATCCACAAACGCCCCGATGGGTCGACCGCGGCGTTGTCGGGGCTGGCAAACCAGCCATTATCACTGGTGCGCTCGTTCCAGCGCGCGGCATGGCTTGGCACATTCGGGTTACCGCATTGCACCATCACATCCCAATAAGCTCTGGTGGCGGCATAGTCATTGTCTAACTCAGCAATTTCCACAATGTGCCCAAAGTAGTTTTCTGTTCTTGGGCTGGCGGAATCGGTTTCTTTGCGTTTATGGTTGTTGGTGAGCAAAGCATAGACCTTGCCATTCTTGGCATTCGGCACTACGTCTTCTGGGCGATCAAGAGGCGTTGCACCGAGTAAATCAGCAGCGCGGCGCGCTTCAATCATCACTTCGGCCTGAGATTCAAACTCGGCTTCAAGCGGCCCGTTTTCGAGCACCAAGGGCAACCATTCTAGATAGCCTTCTTCATAAAACTTAGCCACGTATAAAGTGCCATGATCGAGTAGATCGCGATTACGTTTTGGATTGTTTAAATCAACCGCATCGCGAGAGACAAATTTATACAAATATTCAAAGCGTTGATCATCGCCCATATAAACAACCACTTGGCCAGAGGGCGCAACAATGGTCTCAGCCCCTTCATGCTTGAAGCGCCCGAGGGCAGTGCGTTTTTTAGGTTTGGATTTTGGGTCTTTCGGGTCGATCTCAACAACCCAACCGAAGCGATTGGGTTCATTCGGCTCGTACCCCACATCGAAGCGCTTGTCGTGCAAATGCCAGCGCGTGTAATCGGTGGGTACATTGTAACGGGCGTGATTGCGCGCCTCAGGCTCGCTGTTTGATAACTTGCCACCAAAATGCCCATTGAAGTTTTCTTCACAGGTCAGATAGGTTCCCCAAGGGGTCATACCCCCAGCGCAATTATTCATGGTGCCTATGACATTCTTACCTGAACCATCTGCGTTGGTGCGCAAACGAGGATGCCCAGCCGCCGGGCCACTCATTTCCATTTCAGTTTCCAAGGCGGTGATACGTCGGTTATACGGCGACTTGCGATTAATCGACCAAACACCGTCTTTGAGTACAACTTCAACAATGCTGTTGCCTACCGCCGCCTGTGTGATCTTAACTTGTTCGGCCGTGATTTTTTGATATCCGTCTGCTGGAAAATTCGGGAACATCATCCCGGCGACCGGGTATTCGTGGTTAACGCACAATAAACCTCTGGCGTCTTGGTTCCTTCGAGCGGGTAACTCCAGGTAACCCACGTAATCGTTGTTATAACCAAATTGCTGTAATTGCGCTTCGGCGGTTTGATTGTTTGGATCAAAAGCTGGCGCCGATTCGCTTAATGGGTCGCCCCAGCGAATTAAAATTTGCGCTTCGTGATCTCCAGCGACATGGTGCTGCGCATCCTCACCGTGCTCGATCTCGACAAAATCGAAATTCGAATCGTACGGATTTTGGTTTCGCCAACGGCTTTCTTTCGCCTGCTCAACAGAAGGTTGTTGATCAGCACAACCACTCAGACCCAGTGCTGCCAAGCCTGCGCCTACCGCCGCGCCCGCCCGCAGAAATCCACGGCGGTTGTAGCGGTTTTCACATAAGGTTTGAAAACTCGTATTCGACGAGGCAACGGGGTTACTAACCTTGTTATCAGCGTGGTCGTTTATCGATGAAGCCATAATGTTTTACTGAGGTTTATACAGGCGTTAATTAACTCAAAAGTGTGACACAATTGAATGACAACTTGACGACATAGTTTACTTTATTCATGTGCACGCGCTCTGCTAATTCTCATTTCTCACTGTTGTTGCTATTCGTGTTTGCGGTTCTGCTTCAGGCGTGCGACTCAAGTAACTACTCACCTTTGCATCGGTCGTCTTTGCACTGGTCGGCTATTCATGTCAGCGGCACGGCCAAAAGTGGTGATGCTCACCTACTTGAGCTGCCCGACGGGCGAAACGTATTGATCGACACAGGCTACCCAGAATTTTCAGAGTCAGATTTACTGCCTTATTTGCGCGAGCGCGGCATCAAAAAGCTAGACGCGGTACTGGTTACTCATGCACATCGCAATCACTACGGTGCGCTACCACATCTCGCCAAAGAAATTGAAATCGACACCATTTTTGTGAATCAACCCGACCCAAAACTGTGCTTCGCCGAGGCTAAAAACAACCGCTGCAATGCGCAGAATTTGCAAGATGCCTTAGCCAGCGTACCCAACGCCAAAATAAAGTCCGCGCGGACCGGTGATGTAATTATTAAGGGCGACAAACTTGAATTGCGAGTGGTTCATCAAGCAGCGAATTTGCAAAGCCTGCAGCTTCGACACTTCAAGACCAAAGGCAAGCGATACACGGTCAACGAATCCAGCGTTGTTAGCCGCCTTGAGTACGGTAATATCTCGATTTTATTTCCCGGCGACATTGGCCCAACTACTGGCGCTTTCTTAAGCGCCGATCGCCCCAAGGTGCTTAGTTCTACTTTATTAGCGGCTCCGCACCACGGCGTTAATCCTGCGCCCGGCCCCGACTTTTTTTCGGCAGTTAACCCTAAGCTGATCATTGCGTCGATTGGCGCCGCTGTCTTTGATTCACCTCGCGGTAATGACCTGCGCGCAATTGCTAAAGAGCAAGACCGGCCCGTTATCGTTACCGGGCATTCAGGCCATGTTCGATTCTCAATAACACCTACGACGTATCAACTCGTGCAACCTAAAAACTAATTCAAGCCTGATGCTAGATCGTACGCTGTTTATTTCTGTTTTGTTTTTGTGGCTTGGCGCGTGCTCAAATGATTCAAGCACACAATCCTTACCTAAGTGGGAGCGCCTAAATACGTTCACCGATGGTTTTTCGCATCCAACCGAAGTGGTAAGAACATCAGAAGGGTTCATCGTTGCGCAAATGCATTCGCGCTGGCCGCTCATCAAACTCGAGCTGGGCGAAGTAAGCGAATCAGAACCAACTGCAGCCGTGCCTAAAAGCGTGCCGGTTGAGGGCCTGCGCTCACCGCATTTTATTGCCGAGGCACAAGATGGGTTTTACGTAAGCGACGGTCGCGCGTCAGATGTGTGGTACTTTGATTACAATAACCTCAAGGATTACAATGACCCCAAGCGCGGCAGAATAATATCGACGGGTTTTGATTTAAACCGCCCACATGGCTTGTGCCTAGATAGCCAAGGCTGGCTTTACATTGCCGATTCGGTTAACTCACGATTGATTCGCTGGCATACCAAAAATAAGAACATCGAAGTGTTTGCCGATCATCAAAAGCGCATCGCCTACGGCAGGCAATTGCTTTGCAGAGACGATGGGCTATGGTTGTCCAATTCTTACGAAGGCGCGTTTGATCTTAACCCCGGCCAAGGCGGCGTTGTACTAAAAATATCCGACTTTAGCAGTGGCAACAGCGAAGTGATCTTCGCCGACCCGAGCACGAATTTCACCGGCATCGCCATTATTAACGACCGCATTCTTCTGGTAGGCCGCTGGAGCGGTAAATTCGATATAGCACAGCTCGACATGACCAACTTCACCCTATTAGAACCGTTGATGACCTACGACGACGCCCTCGACGCCCCGTATGGCATGTATAACGACGAAGAAAACCGCAAGCTCTACATCAGTTTTCTGGGCTTAGGCAAAAATCGAGAGCAAGGCGAACGCGGCGGCGTGGTTGAGTTTTCGTACTAAGCTGGTTAGTAATATAGGTATTTGAGGCGTATACTCGCGCAGCCTCCGGTGGTGCCCGGAACCAGTGCTGCGCGCGACGCCCGGCGCTACATTAGCCGGAGTGAAATCATGCCTAAATCCAAATCAGCAACAGACAAAAAGCCTGCTTCTAAAAAGACCCAAGAATCAGATACAAACGTTGAACAGACCATCATGTTCGACGAATTGAATCTCGCCGAGCCGCTTTTACAAGCGGTTGCCGAACTCGGTTATGAGCAACCCTCGCCAATTCAGGCTGCCAGTATCCCGCCTCTACTCGAGGGTAAAGATTTACTCGGCCAAGCTCAAACAGGTACGGGCAAAACAGCGGCCTTCGCTTTGCCTCTGTTAAGCGGCGTGAATCTGAAATCGAATAAACCTCAGTTATTGATATTGGCTCCCACTCGAGAGCTAGCCATTCAAGTAGCCGAAGCGTGCCAGCAATACGCCAAGCACCTAAAGGGTTTGAATGTGTTGCCGATTTACGGCGGGCAGTCTTACACGATTCAGCTCAAGCAACTCAAACGTGGTGTGCAAGTGGTCGTCGGTACGCCCGGGCGAGTGATGGATCATATGCGCCGTGGCACCTTAGTATTAGATGATCTTAAGTCTTTGGTGTTGGACGAAGCCGATGAAATGTTGCGCATGGGTTTTATTGACGACGTGAAATGGGTCCTCGAGCAATCGCCTCCGACACGGCAAATCGCCCTATTTTCAGCCACCATGCCCCGCGAAGTGAAAAAGGTGGCAGACCAACATTTGGTCGACCCAGTTCATATAAAGATTGCGAGCAAAACCGTGACGGCCGCGAACATTGCTCAGCGCTATTGGGTAGTAAAAGGCACTCACAAGTTAGATGCCATTACCCGCATTTTAGAAAGCGAAGAAACCGACGGTGTGATTGTGTTTGTGCGCACCAAAAATGCCACCGTCGAACTGGCTGACAAACTCTCTGCCAGAGGTTTTCGAAGCGAAGCACTGAATGGCGACATTCCGCAAGCCAATCGTGAAAAAGTGATCGATCGCCTACGCAAAGGCAAGCTGGATATCTTAGTGGCCACCGATGTAGTAGCACGCGGCCTAGACGTTGAACGCATCAGTCATGTAATCAACTTCGACGTGCCACATGACACTGAATCGTATATTCATCGCATCGGACGAACCGGCAGAGCCGGGCGCGCAGGCGAAGCCATTTTGTTCGTCGCTCCACGCGAAAAACGCATGCTTGGTGCCATCGAGCGCGCTACTAAGCAAGACATTACACCGATGAGCCTGCCCACCGTGCAAGACATCAATCGCGGCCGAGTCGAACGGTTTAAAGAGAAACTTTTAAGCACGATTCAAGAACAAGACTTAAGCTTCTTCTCGCAACTGATCACCGAACTGCAACGTGAGCACGAAGTAAGCGCTGAACAAATTGCAGCAGCGGCAACGTTCCTAGCACAAGGCGATACGCCCTTGATGCTCGACGAAAAAGAACTCAAACAAACCCGCGCCTTTGATGATCAAAGCTCATCAAGAAGAGAGCCACGAGAACCAAGAGAACGCCGCGAAGGCAAACCCGCACCACGACAAAAAGCCACACCACTCACCACCTTTCCAGAACTTGAAATGGCGCGGTATCAAATTGATGTGGGCCGAAGACATCAAGTAAAACCCGGCAACATCGTCGGTGCCATCGCCAACGAAGCCGACATTGAAAGCAAGTACATCGGCGAAATAGAAATCAGAGAAGACTACTCCACCGTCGACCTGCCCGCCGATACACCAAAAGGCATCTTATCCATCTTAAAAAAAGCCAGAGTCGCCGGGCGACCCTTAGCCATCAAGCTCTACACCGGCGACAGTCAAGACAACAAAGATAACGGATACAGCAGAGAGCAAACTGGCCAAGCGAATCCAAAGAAAAAATCCTATAACTCCAAACGCAATCAAGGCGAAAAAAAACGAGGGCCAGCCAAATCAAGCTACGCAAAGAGCAAACAAAAACAAAGGAAGAAAAAATAGGGCAGATAGCAGCCAGTGCGCCCAAAGGCACGGCTGCAAGACAT
>CALAKU010000021.1 GCA_937922925.1 uncultured Arenicella sp.
TTTTCGACATCTTCAATGCGCGCGGCCAAACGAGCGCGGTCGTATTCGGTTTTGGTTAACCTAAACGCGCGCTTGTACTGAGCGATAGCAAAATTATAGTTACCTTGTAAATAATGATACTCGCCACGTTCTCGATACGCGCCAAGCTGATTGCCCGACTCGCCGTAGGCTCGCGACAATAATATGTGCAAATAAGGCTCTTGGGGTTGCGCCGAGATGGCTTTGCGAATCATAGGGATGGCCTTCTCATGGCGGCCGGTTAACACCAGGGCATTGGCATAGTAGACATCAACCATACGATTACCCTTGGCGGCTTCGCGCGCTTGCAAGCCTTCCAACATGGTTAAGCCAAGATCAATATTACCGGCTTCTAGCTCGTTATCGGCTTGAATCAATTTGACACTCACGTTTCTTGGGTAGTCGGTGGCGAGCGCATTTAACACCTTTCTAGCTTTGTCGAATTCGCCGTTACGGCTTAATGCCAAACCATACCCATAGCGATTGGGTAGCGTATCGATTCCATTACGCAGCTTTTCTGCGTAAGTATCGCGCACAGTGTCTTTGTTGGTCGCATAAGCAGCGGTGGCCTTGGCGCGCATCAAAAGAAACTCACTTTCGTCTTGTGGCCTGGCTTGTGGATACGCTCGAACTCGCTCGGCCGATTCGGTGATTCGGTTAATAGTCAAAGGGTGTGAGCGCAAAAACTCTGGCGCATTACTTTCGTTAATGCGGTTTTCATCCAAGAGTCGTTTAAAAAACACCGGCATATGCGACGGGTCATACCCGGCGCGGCTGAGCAGACGAATACCCAAGGAGTCGGCTTCGGCCTCAAACGAACGGCTGTAACGAAGCCTGCGATCGATAATGCTGGCTTGGCTCACGCCCAAGGCTGCTTGTGCTGCCTCGGCACCGCCAGCGGCCGCCGCCGCGAGTAAGGCACCGAGCGCCAACCAACTGTCGTATTGAGAATTTTCTAATCGACGCGATACGTGGTTTTGCGTAATGTGGGCGATCTCGTGAGCGACAACCGACGCGAGTTCGCTTTCGGATTCTGATTTGGTCAGTATCGCCGTGTGTAGGGCAATATGTCCGCCAGGCACCGCGAAAGCATTAATCAAATGATTATCTATTAAGTAGAACGAATAGTTCTTGCCGGAATCTTCGCTAACGTCTAATAATCGATTGCCCACGCGGTTTATGTAACTCACCAGTTCAGGGTCAGATACGTAAGGCAATCTGAATCGAGACTGACGAATAAACGAGCGGCCAAGCTGCTGAGCCTCAAAATCGGTTAAAAAGTTTTCGGCTTTGGAACCCAGATCCGGCAATTGATCAAAATTGTCTTGCGGCAAACTCTGCGCTGCCGCCAGGTTAGTGACAAGAGCTGCAAATACGATCACCACCGTTGATCTGCGCAATCCGCCGCCGAAGAGTTTGCTTTGTCTAAAAAGAGTACTCATTAATAATCTGAGGTTTTGAGTCGTAGTTTACTAGAGTAGTTTGCTAGAATTGGCTTACTTACTCTAGACCATTCCAAGTCTACATTACATACACGCTTTTTAGGATTAAAGTCATGTCAGGCGAAAATTGCTCGGTAAATCTGGATGCCCCAGTTGTGGATGTCAGTATTGACACCAGCGGAACTCGCTGCCCGATACCCTTATTGCGCGCAAAACAAGCCCTTAAAAGCATGAATGATGGGCAGCTTTTGGAAGTGATGGCCACAGACCCCTCCGCCAAAGATGATTTTGATGCCATGCTAAAGCACTTACCCCACGAATTGATTGAACACCAAATCCAGAGTGAGCATCCCAGGCTTGACCGTTTTTTGATTCAAAAGAAGGCCTTACCTGAGAATTCCCAGTAGAAAAATTCCGATAGAGATACCCAGCTATGCAGTGTTTTGTTTATAAAGGTGCATCAAAGCCAGATCATTTTTTGTTTTTGCCCAGCGAACTTGAAGAGCAAGGCGAGAGCTTGCCTGATGCAATTCTGACGCTGTTGGGAGAATTAAGTTTGGTTACGTCTTTCGAGTTAGACGAAAATCGTAAGTTGGCTCAAGCCGATCCACAGCAGGTTCTAAGCGATATGCAAAGCCAAGGCTTTTATCTGCAAATGCCAAGGTCTGATCGCTTTGACGAAGAAGAGCGGTATTTCAACTAATGCGATTTAATTTGCTGGTCTTAGGCGGTGCCTACGATAGCCAATGCGCTTATTCGGCTTGGCGATTTGCCAGTGCCGCCATCGAAAAAGGCCATCACGTTTCGCAAGTCTTTTTCTATCAAAATGGTGTGCACCAAGCGAGCCAATTGCTAAACCCGCTAAGCGATGAGTTTAACTCGGCGCAAACTTGGCAAAGCCTCGCTCAAGAGCACGAGCTTGAACTACGCGTGTGTATCGCGGCCGCCGAGCGTCGCGGAATTATGGATGAAAATTTGGCCAGAGAATTTAATGAGCTGAACGGTAATTTGGCCGCCGGATTTCAAATAGCTGGCCTTGGTGAATGGCAACGAGCCTGTCTTGAAAGTGATCGGAGCCTAACGTTCAAATGAGCCCTCAACATGAAATTCAAGGCAGCACGCAAGCCTTATACATAATCAACCAAGCGCCGTATGCGAGCAGTGTCGCGGTTGAGACGATGGAGATGGCGATGGTGAGCGCGAGCTTTGAGTTGCCAACGGCGATTTTATTTATCCACGACGGCGTCTTTCAACTTCTCAAGAATCAAGTTGGTGGGCTAAAAAACACCAGCAAAATGTTTAAAGCGGCTGCCGATTACGACATCGAACCTTTGTATGTCGGCGAATTAAGTTTGCTCGCCCGAGGCATTTTGCCAGAAGATTTAATCGTGCCTGCTATCGTCGTTAGTAACGACGACATCACTCGTTTAGTGGCTCAGAGCCAGCAAGTGGTCAAGCTATGAGCACCTTGTTTACCATTAACCGATCTTGGTTTACGCAAGCGTGGTTGTTTGAACAGCTGGCTTTTGCCGAAGCTGGCGATGCTATTTTATTAATCGAAGATGGCGTTCTTAGTCTTCAGTCGCCGGTGGCGCTAGCGTCGTTTATGGCTAAGTGTTCAGCAGGCAATATTACGGTGTTTGCTTTACGCGACGATATTCAGCTGCGTGGCGTGGAAAATCAATATGCAAGCGTCACTATCGTTGATTATCCAGCGTTGGTTGATCTCGCTGTTGAGTTAGATAAACAGGTGGCTTGGTGATGTCTGAATTGGAGATTCAAGTAGCAGGCCAAGTGCTGGCCACAGACGCCCAGGGTTTTCTAAAGGATCGTTTGGCTTGGACTGCGAGCGTCGGGCGAGAAATCGCCAAGCGCGAAGGTATCACGCTCAACGATGAGCATTGGGAAGTGATTCATTATTTCCGCGAATATTACGAGGACTACAACATTCCGCCGCCAATGAGGATGGTGATTCGCGTATTTAAAAAGGCCTTTGGTGACGAAAATGCCAATAGCCGCCACCTGCTAAGTTTGTTCCCCGAGGGGGTTGCCAAATCTGCCTCAAAGTACGGTGGGCTGCCCAAACCTAAAAATTGTAAGTAAGAGGTCGGCGCAAAGACTTAAGCTTATTTGCAATACGAGGCGCATTCACCGACGCATTCGTTATAAAATTCGCCCATGAAATTTGTAGATGAAGCCGAGATCACGGTAGCCGCCGGAAATGGTGGCCATGGCGCCTTAAGTTTTCGCCGTGAAAAATATATCCCCAAAGGCGGCCCCGATGGCGGCAACGGCGGGCGGGGCGGTTCTGTCTTTTTACAAACTACCGAGAATCTCAACACGCTCGCGGACTTCCGCTTTGTGCGCCACTATCAAGCCCGAGGCGGCGACACTGGCGGAGGCAAGCTTAAATCAGGCCAAAGTGGTGAAGATCTAATTGTCAAAGTGCCGATTGGGACAGTGGTGTTTGACGCCGATACCAATGAGCAAATTTATGATCTTACCGAAGCCGATGAGCAAGTTATTGTGGCGCGCGGTGGTGAAGGCGGCCTAGGCAATACCACGTTTAAATCGAGCACCAACCAAGCCCCGCGTAAGATCACCAAAGGCAAACGTGGCGATCATCGCACCTTACGACTAGAGCTTAAGGTATTGGCCGACGTCGGTTTGCTTGGCTTACCGAATGCGGGCAAGTCTACTTTTTTGCGCAGCGTTTCGCAGGCCAGGCCCAAAGTGGCTAATTACCCATTTACCACACTCTATCCAGAGCTAGGGGTTGTGAGCTTAGGGATGGGCAGCAGTTTTGTGATTGCAGATATACCCGGGCTTATTGAAGGCGCATCACAAGGCGCAGGCCTAGGTATTCAATTTTTGAAGCATTTATCGCGCACCAAATTGCTGTTGCATCTGGTGGATATTGCGCCCTATGGTAATGAAGAGGCCGATTTGCTCAATGATGTCACCAGTATCGTTGCTGAGCTGGATCAATACAGCCAAGACAGCGGCGCTCAACTGAATCAATTAGAGCGATGGTTGGTGATCAATAAAGTCGATACGGTGTTAGACGAAGATCGCGAGCGTATCGTGAGCGAATTAATCGCAAAGCTCGATTGGCAAGGCCCGGTCTACACGATTAGTGCGATTGCCAGAGACGGAACTCAAGCCTTGTGTAATGACATCATGCAGCATATCGAAGCGCGCGAGCGCGCCAGCACAGCAGAGGTGTTGCAATCCATACCCAGCAATACTCAAGATGTGGATTAAGCCGAGCAAATCCCGTGCAAAGATCGCAGATACAAAATAAAAAGCGCTGGGTTATAAAAGTTGGGAGCGCACTTTTAACTAACGATGGTGCGGGCCTGCATGCGCCAATGCTAGAAGCGCTTGCTCAACAAATCGCAAGGTTGAAGGAGCAAGGTATTGAAATCGTACTGGTCTCTTCAGGCTCCATCGCTGCCGGTATTAGCCAACTCGGGTTTAGTCAACGGCCCGAAAAGCTCAATGATCTGCAAGCTTGCGCGGCTGTCGGGCAAGCTGCACTTATTCGCGCTTATGAGGCGGTTTTTCAACCCAAGCAAATCAAAATCGCCCAAATTTTACTGACTCATGCCGATATTGCTCATCGAGAACGTTACTTAAATGCTCGCGGTGCTTTGCTGCGTCTCATTGAGCTAGGCGTACTGTGTGTGGTGAACGAAAACGACACAGTCGCCACTGACGAAATTTGTTTTGGCGACAACGACAGTTTAGGAGCCCTAGTTGCAAACCTAATTGGCGCTGACTTATTGGTCATTTTAACTGACCAAGACGGCCTGTTCTCGGCTGATCCGCGAGCCAATCCCGATGCAAAGTTGATTGAACACGCACTGGCGAATGATGCATCTTTAAAATCTATGGCGACAGAAGGGAGCTCGCTAGGGCGCGGCGGCATGATCACCAAACTTTCTGCCGCGCAAATAGCCAGTCGCTCAGGTTGCGACACGATTATTGCGAACGGGCGGGAGGAGCGCATACTTACGAGGCTCTTTCAAGGCAAAAACTTGGGCACTTTATTGACCGCTAAAGATCGCGTCGCATCAAAAAAACAGTGGTTGGCAGGGCAGATGCACATCGCCGGAGTCATCACCATTGATCAGGGCGCCGAAGCCGTGCTCAAAGAATCCGGTCGCAGTTTGTTACCCGTTGGCGTGCTCAAATTCAGCGGCGAGTTCAAGCGTGGCGAATTGGTCAGTTGCGTTAATGAATCAGGCATTGAGATTGCCAGAGGCCTGAGCAATTACCATAGTAACGAGTTAGAGAAAATAAAAGGATTGCCCAGTGCCAAAATAGCAAGCCTGCTGGGCTATGGCGGGCAGGATGAGTTGATTCATCGGGATAACTTGGTTTTAATTTGAAGCAGAGATATTAGCTTCAAGTCGACTTTAAAAAGGCTTAATTGTTCAAAGCCCGTTGTGCTGAAAATCTCGGAGCTTACTATAATGATCTGAGTAGGTTTTACATGGTTGGTTATTCATTTGATAGATCAACACTTGGCTAAATCCTTAAGCTAGATCCTTTGATATAGCCTCTCATCCATTTTTCTATCCATGAAATTCAGCCTGATTTTTGAATAGCACGCTCACAATAATAGGGTCATAAGCGTAAAAACCCCGCAAATCTGGCAGGGTTTATCGTTTGCGCTTTTACTTAAGCAGCTAACTCTTTCAATCGCTTGTTCAAGCGGCTTTTTAATCGAGCTGCACGATTTTTGTGATGTAAGCCTTTGACTACGGCTCGATCAATTTTTGAGGCCGAATCTTGATAGGCTGCTTTGGCAGAATCAACATCGCCAGCGGCTAAGGCTGCTTCGAACTTTTTGACAGCCGTACGCACGGTTGCGCGCTGCGAATGGTTGTGCACACGGCGAACTTGGTTTTGCTTGGCGCGTTTGCGCGCTTGTGGAGAATTTGCCACGATAATTTACCTCGTAAAATCGAAGCGGGAATATGCTAAATGCGCTTCTTAAAGTCAAGGGCAAAAAGCGTCAAATCTGGCGAGTTTATTAGTACTATGGCTCGGAGTCAGCGATAATGCAGCGCGTAAACGACCTCGCGGGCGCTCGACGCCCACACTCAATGTCAAAGAAGCTCTTAAAATCAACCGGTATCGTCAGTTTGATGACTTTGGTCTCACGTATCAGCGGATTGATCCGCGATGTCGTGATGGCAAATGTGTTAGGCGCTAGCGGTGTGGCGGATGCGTTTTTTGTGGCGTTTCGTATTCCGAATTTTCTACGCCGAATTTTTGCCGAAGGAGCGTTCTCTCAGGCTTTTGTGCCGGTTTTTTCAGAACTCACTGAGCGCAATACCCAAGAGGCTAAAACCTTCGTTAATGCCGCCACGGGAATGTTGGCATTGGCGACCTTCGTGTTGTCTGTGCTGGGCATTATTTTCGCCCCAGCGCTCATCAGTTTGTATGCGCCGGGTTATCAATCGCAGCCAGAGCAGTTTGCGCAAACGGTCGATGCTTTACGGTTTATGTTTCCTTATCTGTTTTGCATCTCTTTGGTGGCGTTGTCGGGAGGCGTCCTAAATACTGTAAACCGCTTTGCTATCCCAGCGGTAACGCCGGTGCTACTGAATATTTGCCTAATCGCCGCCATGTTAGGGCTGGTTCCCTTACTCGAAAGTGCGGCTCGGGCGCTGGCTATCGGTGTGCTCGTCGCAGGCATTGTGCAGGTGTTGTTTCAATTGCCCAGCCTGCACAAAGAGGGATTTTTACCGAGGCCGAACCTTGATTTTAGAAATAGTGCGGTTGGGCGCGTCTGCCGTTTAATGTTGCCCGCCATCTTTAGTGTGTCAGTGGTGCAGATCAATTTATTTGTGAACACGGTGTTGGCCTCGTTTTTAGTGACTGGCAGTGTTTCTTGGCTGTATTACTCCGACCGCCTAATGGAGTTCCCGGTGGGCGTGTTTGGCATTGCTTTGGCAACGGTGGTGTTGCCGAGTTTATCTAAAGAGAATGCCAGTGGCGACAGCCGCCAGTTTTCGGCCATGCTCGATTGGGCCTTGCGCTGGGTAATCGTGATCGCTTTACCGGCTACCTTAGCACTGTATTTATTGGCAACGCCCTTGATCGCGTCTATTTTTCAATACAATGCATTTACGATCAACGATGTAATCCAATCGGCCTTGGCCCTGCAAGCATTTGCGGTAGGCGTGTGTGGTTTCATTTTCGTTAAGGTCTTAGCGCCCGGTTTTTTCGCCCGCCAAGACACTAAAACACCGATGAAAATCGCGATTGTCTCGGTGTTAGTCAATATTCTATTGAGTGTCGTTTTAGTGCGTTTTTATCAACATGTGGGGTTGGCGCTGGCTATTTCAGTGGCCGCCTGGGTCAATGCGCTATTGCTACTGATCGGATTATGGCGTGCCAAGGTTTATTCTCCTCAACCCGGTTGGCTATTATTTTTGATACGCGTTACTGTGGCGGTTTTGGCGATGTCATCGGCGCTTTACCATTTAAATCAGGCCGATCAGGCTTGGTATGCAATGAGCTTGTTTGAGCGCTTAACTCAGCTTGGCGTTTTGGTGTTTGCTGGCGTAGCCGTCTATTTCGCCTGCCTTTTCGTTCTGGGCTTACGCCCGCGCCAACTATTGCTGGGCCGTTAATCGAGATGTCTGCCTATGACATCAGCGAGCCGCTAAAGCTCTTTAGTTTGCAAGAGGCACAAGAGTTGTTGCCGCTGATAATGAAAATAACCACTCGATATCAAAAACAATTGAGCCCGGTGCAAGATCGGCTGAGCCGGCTGTTATCAAATGACCCTAGACGCCGCGTTCCCGAGAGTGATTTTGAAATCATTGTGTCTCAATGGAAGCGAAAGATTGAGCGCCTCGGTGCCGTGGTAAGTGGCCTTTGGCGGGTCGAGTTTAATCTTGGTGAGGGTTCGTTAGCCTGGCGATTTCCAGAACTCAGTCTTAGCTACTTTAAAGAAAATGGTAAGTCGTTCAATGAGCGCATAAAATTAGATATTTACGTCGAAGAAAATGATCCTGACTGGGCACATTAAATGGCAATCGTATTTACACTTGCTGTGCCCTATGTATTGAACTGGTGTACCGATTTTTGTACTCAACTTTGTTCTAACCTGTTGTTCCAAACTTTCGTTCTAAGCTTTTGTTATAAACTATGAAGTTAATACGTGGCATTGATGAGCTAAAACAACTTGAGCCTCAGCCCTGCGTGGCCTCAATTGGCAATTACGATGGTGTGCATCGAGGCCATCAAACCGTGATTGCGACCTTACTTGAGCAAGCCAAACGTCATGGTGTGCAGTCGACTGTGGTTACCTTTGAGCCGCTCGCCAAAGAATTTTTTGCGCCAGACTCGATTCAGCGTTTAAGCAGTATAGAAGAGCGCGCTCGGCTGTTGTTTGATTGCGGAGTAGACCAAGTTCTGTGCATCGAATTCAATAGTGATTTTGCCTCATACTCACCAGGTGCTTTTGTCAAAGAGGTGCTGGTAGAAGGTCTTTTAGTGCGGCATCTAAGCGTTGGTGATGACTTTCGGTTTGGCCGTAATCGGCAAGGTGATTTCGCCATGCTTTTGGAACTAGGCACGCAATACGGTTTTGACGTTGCGGCGCACGAGACCTTTGAGCTTGATGGTGACAGAGTAAGTAGTGGCCGAGTTCGTCAAGCCCTCAGTATCGCCGATTTTGAGTCTGCTGAAAGGCTGCTTGGAAGACCGTATCGAATCAGTGGTAGGGTGCAAATCGGTCAGCAATTGGGTCGCACGATCGATTATCCAACGGCTAATTTGCTGATGGGTGACTATCGATTACCGCTTGCCGGTGTCTTTGCGGTGCAAACGTATTGGGATGGGCAGTGTTTTAATAGTGTTGCCAATCTTGGAACGCGGCCAACAGTTGATGGCAGCGAAAACCGTTTGGAAGTTCACTTGTTTGACTTCGATCAAGACCTCTACGGCCAAGAGATAAGTGTCGAATTTATCGCTAAAATTCGAGATGAAAAGCGCTTCGATTCCTTGGACGATTTAAAGAAGCAAATCAATATTGACGCACTGACGGCGCGTAAACTCCTCGAAGAACTAAATTAGGGCCAATACTTGGCGGATAAGTCCAACCCAAGCATTGGTCGAATAGCTTATCTGGCCTAAAATACCCACATAAGTGCACCGGTCAACACGATAAGGTTGTTTGACGGGTGTTATAACGAAGTAGTGAAGAAGATGAGCAAAGAAAAGCCGGGCAGCCAATACAAAGATACGATCAATTTGCCTAAAACCGCCTTCCCGATGAAAGCGGGCTTACCGAATCGTGAACCGCAGATTCTCAAACAATGGGCCGAACTCGATTGTTATCATGATTTGCTGCGCCAACGTGCCGAGGCCCCGCAGTTTTTATTGCATGATGGCCCGCCATACGCAAATGGGGCTATTCATATTGGCCATTCGGTCAATAAGATTCTAAAAGACATTATTGTTAAGTCTCGCAACCTTCAAGGCTTTCGCTCACCTTATGTGCCGGGTTGGGATTGCCATGGCTTGCCAATTGAAATTCAAGTCGAGAAGAAGCACGGCAAAGCTGGGCAAAAGATAGACAAAAAAACGTTTCGCCAAAAGTGCCGTGAATACGCACAACGCCAAGTAGAAACTCAAAAAGCCGATTTTGTTCGCCTTGGTATTCAAGGCGATTGGGAAAATCCCTATCTGACCATGGCCTTTGAAACCGAGGCAAATATTGTTCGCAGCTTGGCTAAAATCGTCGAAGCGGGGCACTTATATCATGGCTTAATGCCAGTCTATTGGTGCCCAGCGTGCGGTTCGGCATTGGCTGAAGCCGAAGTTGAATATCAAGACAAAATATCGCCCGCCATTGACGTGAAGTTTGCGATCAACGATGCGCCAGATTTTGCCCAACGAATCGGCCTTGATTCAAATTCAGTCAACAATGCCAGTGTGGTGATTTGGACAACCACACCGTGGACACTGCCTGCCAACGAAGCCGTGTCGTTGCATCCTGAATTGGACTACGTGTTGGTACAAGCCGAGGATGATCAACTGGTGTTGGTCAAAGAGTTATACGAAACGTGTTTACAACGTTATGGCATTGACGAGCACAAAGTTATTGCCGAGTTCCAAGGCAGTAAGCTCGAACGCCTCGAGCTAAATCATCCGTTTTACCGTAAATCCGTACCCGTTATTTTGGGCGATCATGTGACAACTGACGCCGGAACCGGTGCCGTACATACGGCTCCCGCACATGGTGGCGAAGATTTTGCCGTAGGTAAACGTTACGATTTACCGGTAAACAATCCAGTCGGCGCGAATGGCACATTCTTAGAAGCCACTGAGTTGTTTGCCGGCGAGTTTGTGTTCAAAGCAAACCCGCATGTTGTTGAAGTGTTAGAAGAGCGCGGCGCCTTGCTAAAGCACGAGGACTACGAACACAGTTATCCACATTGCTGGCGACACAAAACGCCAATGATCTATCGTGCTACAGCACAATGGTTTATTGGAATGGAGCATAAAAAGGGCGAAGACGCCCTGCGCTTTCAAGCGATGAAAGCGATTGATGATGTTCAATGGGAACCAGATTGGGGTAAAGCTCGGATTCAATCGATGATTGAGAATCGCCCAGATTGGTGTGTATCACGGCAGCGCAACTGGGGCGTTCCGATCACCATTTACCTACACAAAGAAACCGGTGAAATGCATCCTCGTACCCTAGAATTAATGGAAGAGGCGGCGCAGCGCATCGAGCAGGCGGGCATTCAGGCTTGGTACGATTTAGACGACGCTGAGCTATTAGGCGATGAGGTTGATGACTACGATAAAGTCACCGACACCTTAGACGTCTGGTTCGACTCTGGGGTTACCCATCACAGTGTTGTGGACGCGCGAGATGAACTGCAAGGGCCTGCGGATTTGTACCTAGAAGGCTCTGACCAACACCGTGGCTGGTTCCAGTCGAGCCTATTGTCGAGCGTTGCCATGAATGACGCGCCGCCGTATAAAACGGTTCTCACGCACGGTTTTACGGTCGATAAAAACGGCAAAAAAATGTCCAAGTCTTTGGGCAATGTGATTCCACCGCAAGAAGTCATTAACTCCCTAGGCGCCGACGTACTGAGGCTTTATGTGGCCGCTACCGACTATCGTTCAGAAATGACGATGTCGCAGGAAATCTTGCAACGCACCTCTGAGTCGTATCGACGAATTCGCAATACCGCTCGCTATATCTTAGGTAATCTGGATGGTTTCACGCCGGAGCAAAGTTTGCCTTTTGATGAACTGCTCGATTTAGATAAATGGGCGGTAAGGCTGGCGCAAAGCTTGCAGGCTGAGATCGCCAACGCCTACGAGCATTATCAATTTCACGCGATCTACCAGCGGTTGCATCAGTTTTGCGTGGTCGACATGGGTGGTTTTTACTTAGATATTCTAAAAGACCGTTTGTACACCTGTCGCACTGATTCGCTTGCTCGGGTGTCGGCGCAAACGGCCATGCAACATATTCTAGAGATGTTGGTTCGCGAACTGGCACCGATCTTAAGTTTCACGGCTGAGGAGATTTGGGGCTATATGCAAGGCGAACGCGAGCCTAGCGTGCTGTACTCAACTCGTTATCATTTTCCTGATGATGTAGTTGCCGATGAACAAAGCGATTCAAGGTGGAATGCGATCATCGAGGTGCGCAATGAGGTCTACAAAAATATCGAAGCCTTACGCGCTGAAGGGAAAATTGGCTCCGCTCTAGACGCCAATGTTGCATTGTATGCCGATGGCGAAACCGCAGCCGCACTAAAATCGGTCGAGGCTGAATTACGATTTGTATTGATAACATCTGAAGCAAGCGTCGCCGATTTATCGCAGGCCGATGACAATGCCAAGCCCACTGAAAACGTCGATTTAAAAGTCGCCGTTAACGCACTTGATCACACCAAGTGTGTTCGCTGTTGGCATCGACGAGAAGACGTCGGTGCTAGCAATGCGCATCCCGAATTGTGTGGCCGCTGCGAAAGCAATGTTGACGGCGAAGGCGAACGCCGCTCCTTCGCTTAAATCGATAACAATGCAAGCTCTCTATCAAATACGCTGGTTCGCTTTAACGTTATTCGTTTTGATCATCGATCAAGTCAGCAAGTATTGGGCTGAGCACGTATTAGGTTGGGCCGGGCGAGTTGAGCTATTGCCGATTTTTGACTTAAGCCTTGCGCATAATCGAGGTGCGGCGTTTGGGTTTTTGGCAGACGCTGGTGGATGGCAACAAGTCTTCTTCGCAACTTTGGCTATTTTAATATCCACCGTTCTACTGGTTGCGATGAAACGTTTACAAGCGCACCAGCGACATTTAGCGATTGCCTATGCACTGGTGATCGGTGGAGCTTTAGGAAACTTGATAGACCGTTTGCTTTACCAATACGTAATCGACTTTATTCACGTTTTCTATCAAAACGCTCACTTCCCGCATTTTAATATCGCCGACAGCGCCATTTTTATTGGTGCCGTGCTGTTGATTTTTGACGCCTTTGAAAAACCTTTTTTGGATCGGTCTATTTAATGAAAATTTTACTCGCTAATCCTCGTGGTTTTTGTGCTGGAGTTGATCGGGCCATTGATATCGTTGAACGCGCTATTACCTTATTCGGAGCGCCGATTTATGTGCGTCACGAAGTCGTACACAACCGCTACGTGGTCGACGACTTAAAGGGCAAAGGTGCGATCTTTGTTGATGAGTTGGAAGAAGTGCCCGATGGTTCAACCGTGATTTTCAGTGCTCACGGGGTGTCACAAGGGGTGCAAGACGAAGCCGCAAACCGAGATCTAAAAGTATTTGATGCCACCTGCCCACTAGTTACCAAGGTGCATATGGAAGTGAAGCGTTATCGAGACAAAGGCATTGAAGTCGTTATGATAGGCCATGCTGGGCATCCCGAAGTTGAAGGCACCATGGGCCAAGCAGACAGCGGTATGTATTTGGTCGAAGACGTTGCTGACGTTAGTGAGCTCCAACTCAACAATGCAGATAATCTTGCCTATGTGTCGCAAACTACTTTGTCGGTCGACGACACTCAATTAGTAATCGATGCGTTGAAACAACGCTTCCCGAATATTATCGGCCCCAAAAAAGACGACATCTGTTACGCCACTCAAAACCGACAAGACGCCGTTCGTGCGCTCTCGCGCGATGCCGATGTGGTGATCGTTGTCGGATCGCCAAATAGTTCAAATTCAAATCGGTTGCGCGAACTCGCCCAAGTGATCGGTGTACCGAGTTACATGGTAGATGAAGCCGACCAACTCGATCAGACATGGTTTCAATCGGCTAAGATCGTAGGTGTAACAGCAGGTGCCTCAGCGCCAGAAATCCTGGTAAAACAAGTGATTGACCGCATCAAAGACTGGGGCGGCCAAGTGGTAAATGAGGCCGATGGGCCACGTGAGACAGTATCATTTTCATTGCCTATCGAACTGCGAACCTCCTCGTAGATACCTAGATATTTTGATTGGTAGATTGAAACCTGCTTTTCACTTAGTAGTTATGCTATCGACGCGGGCTATTTTGATCGGTTTCACATATCAGTTTCACATAAAATTACCTGCGAGATAAAAGAACGTTCCAGTTTTAGGCATAATAGGCGCTTGCGAGAGACGCCGAGCTAATTTGTATTGAAACCCAAACTTCTATTGCCGAACCTTTGCCGTAATTCAGCCCTTTTGGTTGTTCTAATCTTGGGCCAATTATGTGTGACCATGGCTTGGTTGTTTTTATCTGAAGATTTGTCCCTAACTGGCCTTGGTATGGCCTCACTCTATGGCCTCTTCGTTGAACTAATTGCTGTCTTTTTGCTCTGTTACCTTCGCCGCTGGATTGCACGGCTATCTCGTCTAAAGGCCGTGTTTTCGGCGATTTTTTTGCTCACAGTCAGTGTTGTTATTGTGGAGCTTTGCAATCAATATGTTTTTTCGTTTACCCGATTGGCTTGGATTGATCTGGAGCAACTTTTAGCACGATCATTAGCTGCATTGATTTTGGCTGGCATTGTTGTGCGATTTTTTATGCTGCTTGAATTATTTGATCTGCGTAGTAAAGCTGAAGCAGAGGCAAAGGTATCGGCATTGCAATCGCGAATTCAGCCGCATTTTTTATTTAACAGCCTGAATACCATTTCTGAATTAGCCGCCACTAATCCACAGAAAGCCGAAGAGGCGACCACCGCACTTGCCGCCTTGTTCAGAGCGAGTTTAGAAAATGAACGTAAATCTCATAGCCTTTCTCAAGAGATCGAGTTGTGTCGACGCTATCTCGAGCTCGAGCGATTTCGAATGCAAGATAAACTGAATGTCGTATGGCAAGTTAGTATCGAGCAAACTAAACGTTGGAAAATGCCAAAGTTGATATTACAACCTTTGATAGAAAATGCCTTGTTACACGGTCTTCAAAAAAACGGTGAAGCTCTCATCAGTATAGACTTCAAAGAAACAAACAGTCATCTTTCGTTGATGATAGAAAACAAGGTGGGCAATGATACTGTTAAGGAGCACTCGGGGCATGGCATTGGCGTCGATAATATTCGTCAGCGCTTAATGGCACTGTATGACGATCAATTCACTTTCCGCAGTAAAGAGGTTGAAGGGGTTTACTCCGTGTTATTGAGGATTCCCAAACAACGATATGTCGCAGAGGTTATCGGTTGATGTTACGAGTTATAGTCGTTGATGATGAGCCTCTAGCCCGCGCTCGATTGCGTCGTATGCTGGGTGCTGCAGATGCTGAGGTGATCGCGGAAGGTGAAAACGGTGCTCAGGCGATTGAGTTGGTGAAACAACATGAGGTTGATGTGTTGGTGATAGACATCAATATGCCAACGATGAATGGCATGGAAGCGGTGAAAGCAATAGAGAGTCAATTATCCGCGGCGCCAGCAGTCGTTTTTTGTACGGCCCACGATGAGTATGCGGTACAGGCTTTTAATACCGATGCGGTTGCGTATTTGTTGAAGCCTTTCTCGCAAAAGGAGTTAGAGCAGGCGTTAGAGCGTGCAGTCAGACACAGTCAGCTGTCCTCATCCTTAGAGAAGATACCTGGGATTAACGAAGCGCCTGAAATCGTTATGCACTATCAGGGTGAGTTACAAAAAGTACGGCTCAGTGAGATTGCCTATTTTTACTCGCACGAAAAATCGGTTTTTGCGGTGATGAAAAATGGTGATGAGGTGTTCATTGATTATTCTTTAAAACACCTTGAAGAACATTACGGAGACCATTTTATTCGATCACATCGAGCGTATTTAGTGCAAACTAATGAGCTTGTAGCGCTGCATCGCACTGATTTGGGTTCCCAAGTTAAGCTGAGGTCTTGCGATGTGGCGATTCCAGTTTCAAGACGTCATTTAAAATTCATTAAGGCATGTTTCAAAAACTCACTCTGATTTTGATGGTTGTTTTGCTGTTAAGCGCTTGTGGCACGAGTAAGCGTCAACCGGCTAATATTAATAATGTTTGTGAGATCTTTCTCGAGAAGCCTCGTTGGTATAAATCTGCCAAACGCAGTGTCAAAAAATGGGGCGGCAATCTGCACGTACCAATGGCGATCATTTATCAAGAATCGAGCTTTAAAGCCAAGGCGAGGCCTGGGCGAAAGTACTTACTGGGTTTTATCCCAGCGGGCCGTAAAAGCAATGCCTATGGGTATTCTCAGGCCTTAAAAAGCACTTGGGCCGACTACGAAAAGGCGACCGGTAATGCATGGGCCAGCCGCGATGATTTTCGCAGTGCCTTTGATTTTGTGCTTTGGTATATGGATCAATCGTTCAGCCGTAACCAAGTATCAAAATGGAATGCCCGCGACCAGTACTTAAATTACCACGAGGGCCAGGGCGGCTTTGCGCGTGGAACTCATTTATCCAAGCAATGGTTGCTTAGCACGGCTGATCGAGTCGGAGCTAGGGCGGCGCAATTTGCATCACAGCTCAGTGCTTGTGATGCAAAGTTACAGCGTTTGTAAATATCTCTACGGTCTATTCGAAAGCAGCGATTTAGAGAATAATTTTAACTCGCCTCGGCAAGCTCGTAGTCTGACATCGGCGGGCAAGAGCAGACCAGATTTTTATCGCCGAAAACATTATCAATGCGCGCGACTGGTGGCCAATATTTGATATTCGGGTCAGCCAATTCATCCGGTTGATAGGCCGTCTTTTTACTGTACGGAATATCAAGTGCATCACTCATTAGAAATTGCATGGTGTGAGGCGCATTCGATAATGGTGAATTTTTGCTCGCCAGCTCTCCGTCGCGAACCAATTCGTATTCTCGAAAAATACCTTCCATCGCTCGGCAAAAGCGCTCAATTTCAGCCAACGATTCGCTCTCTGTTGGTTCTATCATCAGCGTACCAGCAACTGGAAAGCTCATGGTTGGCGCGTGAAAGCCATAGTCGATAAGCCGCTTGGCAATATCATCAACGCTGACACCATGTTCTTTCATTGGGCGAGTATCGATAATGCATTCATGGGCGATCAAGTCGTTATTGCCGGTAAACAGAATGGGGTATTTGTCCTGCAAACGATGCGCCACATAATTAGCACTTAAAATGGCACATTGCGTAGCGCGTCTTAAGCCTTGTGCGCCCATCATGCGAATGTACATCCACGAAATCGGCAAGATGCTCGCACTGCCAAACGGGGCGGCGCTAATCAATGCGCCAGAGCGAGATTTGTTGACGCCGTCTTTTGGTAGAAATGGCGCAAGATGTTTGCCCACGCCAATCGGGCCTACGCCCGGGCCACCACCGCCGTGGGGAATGCAAAAGGTTTTATGTAAATTTAGATGCGAAACATCCCCGCCAAACTGGCCGGGCTTAGCTACGCCCACCAAAGCGTTTAGATTGGCGCCATCAATATAGACTTGCCCGCCAGCCTCGTGCACCGCTTCGCAGACCTTGGTAACGTCTTCTTCGAAGACACCGTGCGTTGACGGGTAGGTGATCATAATGGCGGCGATGCGATCAGGGAATTGCGCAATTTTGCTATTCAAGTCGTCGAGGTCAACGTTGCCAGACTCATCGCATTTGACCACCACAACTTGCATATTTGCCATTTGCGCGCTCGCCGGATTGGTGCCGTGCGCAGAACTTGGAATCAAGCAAATGTCTCGATGGTTATCTCCGCGTGATTCATGAAATGCTTTGATAGCGAGTAAGCCAGCGTATTCGCCTTGCGAGCCAGCATTAGGTTGTAAAGACATGGCATCGTAGCCAGTACACGCACACAACATGGCTTCGAGTTGGGCAATCATGGTTTGATAGCCTTGGGTTTGATCGGTCGGAGCAAAAGGGTGAATGTTAGCAAACTCTGGCCAGGTAACCGGCGTCATTTCTGAAGCTGAATTCAACTTCATGGTGCATGAGCCAAGCGAAATCATGGCGCGGTCCAGCGCAATGTCTTTGTCAGATAGCCGGCGCAAATAGCGCATCATTTCGGTTTCACTGTGATACTCATGAAACACGGGCTGGGTCATAAATTGATCTTGGCGTTGCCATTTTTGATCGATTGCCTGAGCCAAAGCGAGACTATCGATTTGAGCGCCAAATGCGTTCAGTAGTTCGACTACGTCGCCGTGCTCGCAAGTCTCATCGAATGCAATAGAAACCGTGCTCGCATCTCGTTGATTAACATTGTAGCCACGTTGCAAAGCCGCATCGCTAAGCTTTGCGGCATCCACTTCAAACAGGGTCACGATATCAAAGCGTTCAGCATTGGTCTTAAAGCCAAGCTCCATACAGCCTTGTGCGAAGCTGTTGGCGAGTTGATTCACGCGCATGGCAATCGCCCGCAAGCGCTCAGGACCTTGATAACAGGCATACAGCGTTGCCATGATGGCGAGCAAGGCTTGGGCGGTACAAATGTTTGAGGTGGCTTTTTCGCGGCGAATGTGTTGTTCACGAGTTTGTAAGGCCAAACGATAGGCGGGATTGCCCAGAGCATCAATTGACTGACCTACCAAACGGCCCGGCATGGCGCGCTTGTATTTGTCGCGTACAGCAAAAAAGCCAGCGTGCGGGCCGCCAAACCCAAGTGGTACACCGAAGCGTTGAGAATTACCAACCACGATATCAGCACCAAGTTCGCCGGGTGTTTTCAATAAACACAGAGCCAACAAATCGCTTGCCATCACCACCAATGCCCCAGCTTCATGAACTTGTTGGCATTGCTCTGATAAATCGGTAACCCGGCCAAGGGTATCGGGATATTGAAATAAAACTCCAAACATCGATTCGTCTACCGGGCATTCAGTGTGTTCGTCAAAGGTAACTAACTCAATGCCAAGCGGCGTTGCTCGCGTCGCCAAAATCTCTAGAGTTTGTGGATGACAATGCTCAGATACCATAAATTTTTGGCGTTTACCTTTAAGCGCTCGATGCGCCAGGGTCATGGCCTCGCCAGCGGCGGTGCCTTCGTCTAACAAAGACGCATTGGCCATGTCCATGCCAGTGAGTTCAGTCACCATGGTTTGAAAATAAAACAAGACTTCTAATCGCCCCTGAGAGATTTCAGGTTGATAGGGCGTGTACGCCGTGTACCAAGCCGGGTTTTCAAGTACATTGCGCTGTATGACTTTGGGAGTCACTGTTCCATAGTAGCCTTGGCCGATGAGCGATTTGACCACTTTGTTTTGCTTTGCAATTTCTTCGAGTTCGGCTAAGGCTTGCTCTTCGCTTATCTGTGCGCAGAGATCTAAAGGCGAGTTGTCTTCGATCGATTTAGGTACGACGGCGGCGGTTAACTCGTCCAGAGATTGATACCCTAGAGTCTCGAGCATAAATTGAACATCGTTCTCACTTAGGCCTATATGGCGGTCGCTAAAGTTACGCATGGTCATGAATCCGGTTTTGGGTTTATTCGTTTTGAGCTGATTGATGTAGAGGTTAAGAGCGGTAAAAAGGCAGGTCGACAACCTTGGCGCAGAGTTGTTTTTTTCGCACGGCTACGGCCACCTCGTCACCTCGTCTGAGTGGTTTTGAGACGCGAGCAAGGCCGATGGATTGCTGTAAGCTTGGAGAGAATGTGCCGCTGGTTATCTCGCCGATAGTCTCACCGGCCAGAGTCTCATCGGCCAGTAGTATGGATTGATGCCCGCGCAACACGCCTTTGTCTTGCAAGACAAGGCCGACCATCCAATTTGTTTGTTCTTTGTTTACCAGCGCGGATTTGCCGATAAAGTCGCGGTCGTCGCTGATTGCCACTGTCCACTCCAAGCCACTCTCATAAGGGGTATGCGCTTCATCGAGGTCGTTGCCATAGAGCGACATACCTGCTTCTAATCGCAAGGTGTCGCGAGCGCCCAATCCGCACGGGATAGCTCCTACCTCGACAAGTTGCTCCCAGAGCTCTACTGCCAAGTTCGCATCAACGATGATTTCAACGCCATCTTCGCCGGTGTATCCAGTGCGGCCGATAAAGTCACTATCAACGAAGCTGCCTTGAAATCGACTCAATGATTGAGAGAGTTGTGCTAGTTTCTCGGGTAAATGTTCGGCACAAAGGCTCAATGCCTTCGGGCCCTGTACTGCGATCAAGGCGAGCTGCTCTTGTTCTTCAAGCTGGGTGTCGTAGTCGCCAGCGATGGTTTGCATCCATGCTAAGTCTTTATCGCGAGTGCCGGCGTTTGTTACTAAACGATAGTGATTGGCATTGATTCGATATACGATTAAATCGTCGATCACGCCTCCCGACTCGTTGAGCATGCAGCTATAAAGGGCCTTGCCATCTTTGTTCGCGGTCTTTCGGATGTCGTTGGCCAAAAGCTTGGCGAGCATTGCCTCGCTTTGCGGGCCGCGTAAATCTGAGACGGTCATATGCGACACGTCAAATAGGCCGCACGCTTGGCGTACCGCATTATGCTCATCTATCTGTGAGCCATACGCCACTGGCAAGGCCCAACCACCGAAGTCAACGATGCGAGCATCCAGTTTTTTATGTTGGTCGTATAAAGGAGTGTGTTTGGGAGAAGTCATGCGCGAGGCTCTCTTTTTTGGTCACAAAGTTTGGGTGCAAAACACTGCGTTAGAATCCAATTTCAAACCCTCGGGTTTACCCCTTTAGGCTAAAATTAGTCTAACGATTCTGTGTCGCCCCTCTGTCCGTTTACCTGAAAGATTACCTCTTCGGTGGTCTCACCAGCTATTGCCTGAGACGCTCTCCAGAGCCAACGCATGAGCCCGCTATTTTATAGCGGAGCTTTTTGACTTTGCGGTCCGGGAGCCTGAGCGATTGCGAGCGCGTTACGCCTTCGGCGGATCGAAGTTCAAGGTTTATATCAGTACGTTCGGATTAGTACCCAGAACTACCTCTGATAAAACTCTAGAGATTCGACCTCTCT
This sequence comes from uncultured Arenicella sp., assembly GCA_937922925.1. Taxonomy (GTDB): domain Bacteria; phylum Pseudomonadota; class Gammaproteobacteria; order Arenicellales; family Arenicellaceae; genus Arenicella. The sequence continues at coordinate 20,847 of CALAKU010000021.1, forward strand.
CCCACAAAGCTGTGGTTGAGCGTCTAGTATACCTTAAACTTGGTGTTATTTAAGCCCTGCGATAAAGCCTGCGGTGCTGCTCGATTTTTGTGTATTATCTGCACCATATGTCTGCCTCGACCTCCACAAATGATCACTATTCCCTAACGGCGGCAGCGCACCAGCGCTCCATATTGCCGTTGGCATATGAATTGCTAGCAGACAGATCGATTTTGCCGGAACAGGCTTTCGAATCTGTTGTCGGAGAGCTGACTTTTGCTCGCTTAGAATGGGCCTCAGATCAGGCTCTTGACGTTGACGCACATGGCTATCAAGCTTTGTTCGAAGCGTCGTTTAACGACTTAGGCATTGAGTGTCGAGTCTTTCATCAAGCAAGCCAGTTCAATATAGGGTTGATATGCGAAACAGGTGAGCATGCTTTAGATCAAGTGTTTGTTAGCCGAGGTATTTTTGGTAGCCCGAATTTGCAATTTGATTTTCTTGCGTCTAGAAAGAAAGAATGCGAGGCGGTAGCCAATCGGCATGGCGTTCCCTTTTATCTGTTAAGCGAAGATCAACGATCTTACGAATCGGAATGCGCGCAGATTATTCGACGTTTTAGTGTAGACGCGGTGGCCCACCTTTGGAGCTCGCCAGGCATGAGTCCTTCGAGTTTGCTTAATATCGATTGCCCTGTTTTAAATTTGCGGGCCATCGATTCCAATGGCCAACATTGTGATGTGAATCAATTAGGCGTCAATAATCGAGCGATGTTGGTCTCGGCGTATTGCATGCGAGCCGACGCCAATGTGGTCATGCCCTTAGCTCAGGCGCATCTGCAAGATGAACGTATCGACGTCTCTGAGCAACTGAGCCGTTTGTTGTTTAAGGCTCTAAATCAATGTTCAACTAACAAGGTTATGTACTTTCAAAACAAGTTATTTGTTTTTGATTAGGCGCGTGTTAAACCGATGAGCAGTTTTCAAAATTTATGAATAGTTCTCAAAATAGTCGCCATGGAACTGAGCAAGGCGCTTTAGCCTCTCAGCATTTGTCGAGCTTGATCGAGCAGGGCGTATTAAAACTTGCTGAGCCGGCCGATGATAACCAAGTGCAACCAGCCAGTATTGATTTACGCTTAGGCAGCACAGCCTATCGAGTTCGCGCCTCGTTTTTGCCAGGCAAAGACCGTAGCGTGCAAGAATGCCTAAATGAGATGGTCATGCACCGCATTGACTTATCCGCTGGGGCGGTTCTTGAAAAATCGTGTGTGTATATCGTGCCTTTGTTAGAGAGCCTCGATTTACCCATGCACTTATCTGCGGCTGGAAACCCAAAAAGTTCAACCGGGCGCATCGACGTTTTTACCCGTTTGATTACTGATCAAGGCGTAGAGTTCGAACAAGTTCCTCCGGGATATAAAGGGCTTTTGTACGCCGAGATTGTGCCGCTTACCTTCAGTGTGTTGGTGCGTAAAGGCTCACGCTTGTCGCAATTACGCATACGCGCTGGCGTACCGAATCTCAGCGATGAGCAACACCTGGAGTTGCAAGCCAGTCAGCGTTTAGTTGAGCGTGATTTGACTCAAAACGAAGTGAAAAATGGGGTGCCCGTCAGCGTTGATTTGGAAGGTGATAGCAATGGGCTAATCGGTTATAGAGCCAAGCGGCATTCGGGCGTGGTAGACGTTGATCTGCCCGGCGCTCATGTCGCAGCCGATTTCTGGGAACCTTTGTATCGACGAAACAGCCAGTTAATTTTAGATCCGGGCGAGTTTTATATTCTGGTGTCCGCCGAAGCCGTGCATGTGCCATTGGATTACGCCGCCGAGATGGTGGCCTACGACACCTTGGTTGGCGAATTCAGAGTGCATTACGCAGGGTTTTTCGACCCGGGATTTGGTGCCGCAAGTGCTGGCGGTCAAGGCTCAAGAGCGGTGCTGGAAGTACGCAGTTTTGACGTGCCATTTTTACTTGAGCATGGTCAGAATGTGGGTAGATTAGTGTATGAGTCGATGCTGGAGCGACCGCAATTGATTTATGGGCAAGGCTTGGCCTCAAACTATCAGGCTCAAGGGCTGAAGTTAAGTAAGCATTTTCGGTAGGGTAAAAATCATCCATTTGGGTGAGGTTTGCACAAGCAATTATCGCTAAACTCAGTTGCGACTCAGGATGAGTCAGCCCAGCTTGCCAAAGGGCAACAGGGTTTCACTATTAAAAGGAGAAATATTATGTCTTTATCAATTCTTAATACTATGCCAATGGTAAAAACCGCCATAAGTGTTTTTATTTTGGGCGCTAGCGCAATTAGCTTAAGCCCTTCATTCGCGGCCAGCGCCTGCAAGGGCTTAGAACAATCGGAATGCGTTGAGAGCACGTCATGCGGTTGGGTCAATTCGTACACGCGTAAAGATGGGCGAACCGTTAATGCGTTTTGTCGAACCAAAGCCAAGAAAAAAGCGCAAACGGCTACCTCAGGCTCAGAAAAAAATGAGGCTAAGGCCGCGAGCTAAATAGCCCAATCGGTATTGGCATCAATCGATGCCAACTAGGTTTCTGGGAGTTCGATCTGCGAGCTTCCAGAAACATCACCAAACAGTTTTCACTTAGATCTGTGCGACAAAAATAGCGCGCTTGGGCGCGGGATACCCTTCTATCGTTTTGCTCGTATCATTGGGGTCTAAAAATTCTCTAAGAGAGTGAAAAGTCATCCACTCGGTGCTTCGTTGCTCGTCTAATGACGTGATGTTTTGGTTTACACATTTCGTGTCGTTAAACCCAGCCTCATTCAATAGTTCTATGATTTTCTCAATACTTAGAATGCTCCAAACATTGCGCATTTGCGCATAGCGATTCTCTGGCGTAAACAGCCCATCTTCTAAGTTGTCCATCACTAAGGTTTCTAAAACCAGCTCGCCGTCTGGTCGCATCAGTGACTTGAGCTCAAGCAGATGATTCAAAGGGCGACGGCGATGGTACAAAACGCCCATCGAAAAAATAGTATCAAAGCTTGGCATGGGGTTCGGCATGTCTTCGATGCCGATCGGCAGGAAATCGAACGACGGGCTTTTAATGTATTTTTGGGCGCAAAGGTATTGCACAAGAAAACGCATAGAGGGATCTATGCCCATCACATAAGTCGCGCCAGCACCAAGCATTCGCCAGGCATGGTAGCCAGTGCCGCAACCTACATCTAACACACGTCGGCCATGTAATGAGTTGATATGAGGCGCAAGGCGCTGCCATTTCCAGTCCGAGCGCCATTCTGTATCGATAAAGGTGTCGAAAAACTGAAACGGCCCTTTGCGCCAGGGCGATAAATTCAATAGTACCTGTCCCAGCTGAGCTTGGTCTTGAGTGCTCAAGTCGCTTGAGTCACCGATGCGTATTGTGTCTTGATTGAGGTCAATAGATGAGGGTGCTATCTCTGGAAGGGCATTTAAGTGTTCAAGCCAAGCAGCCAGATCACCATGGCGTTTTGGGTCTGTGCGTTGGGCAATCACTTGCTTGAAATGCGCCTGCCAAGGCTGGAATTCAGGCCGAGAGTAAAAACGGTCAAAGAACATTATTTAACGGCCAAAATTGAGACGAATTGCATGTTTTGAACCCAAGGAGACACCGTATTAAAGCCGCAAGTTTTAAGTCGATCGCAATGCGCTTCGAGCGACTCAGGTATGAGTACATTATCGATAGCATCGCGTTTGCGGCTAATTTCAAGTTGAGAATAGCCTTGGTCTGCTTTGAATTGGTGATGCAATTGAGTAAACATCGTTTGCGTGCGCGTGTCTTGAAAACGAATTTTCTCAGAGAGCACCAACACTGCGCCCGGCAATAGGCTGTTATAAAGGGTTTGAATCAGCTCATTGCGATCTTCAAGGGGAATAAATTGCAAAGTGAAGTTCATTAAAATCATGGCAGAATTTTTGTAGCTGTACTGCCGAATATCGCCATTAGTAAGTTCGATTTGAGCGCCTTTTATTATCGCCGGGCTAATATTTTCAGCGGCCTCGGCCAGCATAGCCTCGGAGTTATCTATGCCAATCAATTTGGCTTGTGCGCCAATAAGCCCTTGGTGCATGGCCAATAAGCCCGCGCCAAGTGAACAGCCCAAGTCATAGTAATGGGCATTCGGCTGTGAAAATTGGCGGGTTAGAGTGGGCAGCATATGTAGGATTTGCTGATAGCCCGGTACGGAGCGCGCAATCATGTCGGCGAATACATTTGCCACATGAGGGTCAAATTCAAAGCTGCCAGGCTTGGCATCTCGAGTTTGAAAAAGCTGGTCTTTATTAGAGGTCATATCGCTTTGCGCAGATAAGGTGAGCCGCAATTATAGTTGAAAAAAGGTACACTCAAACTGATTCAACCGCACGCGATCCATCCGAATGTTAAGCCAAGTTTTTTCCATCGTCGCTCCCTTATTTATTATTGCGGCTATTGGCTATTTTTACGGCGCTCGCGTTCGGCCTGAAATGCATATTCCAAACCGCCTGATCATGGATGTTTTTATGCCGGCCCTGATCTTCCACGTAATGATTCAGGATGATTTTTACCCCCGTCAGTATTTGGGTATTATGTTGGCAGGTTTGCTATTGATGCTTGGGTCGGGGCTCGTGGCTTATGTGGTGGCGCGTCTATTGGGTTTCGCCTGGCGCTCATTTGTACCGCCGACTATGTTCTCAAACTGGGGTAACTTAGGCCTACCTTTGTACGTGTTTGCTCTGGGCGAGCAAGCTCTGGGCGCTGGAGTGATGTTGGTGGCGCTCGGCAATGTGTTGTGTTTTACCTTAGGAGTCTACTTATTTTCTGGGCAATTAAAACTGGCCAGCGTTTTTAAAATCCCCATCGTTGTGGCTGTGGTATTGGGACTTGTGATCAACGCAGCGCAGCTTGGCGTGCCTCAAGTATTGTCAGTGTCGATAGAGCTCTTAGGTCAAATCGCGATACCACTCATGTTGTTTTCATTGGGCGTAAGGCTAACGCGTGTTACTTGGAGTGATTATCAACAGGGAGTTGCGGTGGCGGTGCTGTGCCCCGTGGTCGGCGTTGGCTTAGCTTTGCTGTTAATCAACCTCGTGCCTTTATCGCCAATGCATCAAAGTATTTTGATTTTGTTTGGGGCATTGCCGCCCGCGGTGATGAATTTCATGCTCGCCGAACAATACAACCGCGATCCCGATGCAGTAGCTTCGATGGTGTTGATTGGAAATATGGGTTCGATACTCGTGATTCCTGCGGTTTTAATTCTGGTTTTGGCCCGTCACGCCGCATGAGTGTCTTAATACGGTAAAGCACAAATGGTAAGCTCATGTGATTCGTTGCTTTTGTCTTGCTTTTTTTGCGCGAATGGTTAGGCTTGCTGTCGAATTTGAACGACAGCTTGAATTGCGAAAGCCGCAATATGGCGTAAATAAAAAATGATTCAGCAAGCAAATTATACTTACGACGAACTCATTGCGCATGGCAATGGCGAATTACCCGGGCAAAGCCAATCTAGGCTGCCGCTGCCTCCGATGCTGATGTTTGATCGTATCACCGAGATAGCCTCGCAAGGCGGTGCTTACGACAAAGGCAAGGTGGTCGCCGAACTTGATATCAATCCTGATCTTTGGTTTTTCCAATGTCACTTTAAAGGTGATCCGGTGATGCCAGGTTGTTTGGGCTTAGACGCCGTTTGGCAACTTGTCGGTTTTTATTTGTCTTGGAATGGGGGGCCTGGTCGCGGCCGTGCGCTCGGAGTTGGAGACGTAAAATTTTCTGGTCAAGTTGAGCCAGACGCAAAATTAGTGCGATATGAAATCGATATTAAGCGCGTCATTTCTCGCCGCCTGTATATGGGCATTGCCGATGCAAAAGTATTGCTAGATGGCGAACTTATCTACACCATGGCCGATCTTAAGGTCGGCCTATTTGGTGACGAATCTTAATTCAATCTGAGAGTTAATATGAACAGAGTAGTCGTAACAGGCATGGGGATCGTTTCAAGCTTAGGCAATGACATTGCGCAAGTAACCGACAGTTTGAAGCAAGGCAAATCCGGCATCCAGTTTTGTGAAGATTACGCCGAGCTTGGCATGCGTAGCCATGTAGCAGGGCGGGTAGAAATTGATCAAAAAGCGTTGATTGATCGTCGTCACTTGCGTTTTATGGGCGATGCTGCGGCATTTAGTTATATTGCCATGCAAGAGGCAATTAAAAATGCAGGCCTCGAGCTGGACGAAATCAAATCGACCAAGGTTGGTTTAGTAACAGGCTCAGGTGGAGGCTCACCATCCAATAATATTACCGCAGCGCAAATTGCCAAAGATCGTGGCGTAAAAAGAGTCGGGCCGTATGCAGTGCCAAAAACCATGGGCAGTACGACGTCCGCGTGCCTGTCGACGATGTTTGGCATCCAAGGCACCAGTTATTCGATTAGCTCGGCCTGTTCAACCAGTGCGCACTGTATTGGCCATGCCGCTGATCTGATTCGCTCCGGTCGACATCACACGGTGTTTGCTGGCGGTGGCGAAGAAGAACATTGGACGATGTCGATTTTATTTGACGCCATGGGGGCAATGTCGAGCAAGTACAATGACACGCCAACCGAAGCATCGCGCACCTATGACGCCAACCGAGATGGTTTTGTCATCGCAGGTGGAGGTGGAATACTGGTTTTGGAAGACTATGATCATGCGCTCGCTCGGGGGGCTAATATCGTTGCCGAGCTTGTCGGTTTTGGTGCAACCTCTGACGGTTTTGACATGGTCGCGCCGTCTGGTGAAGGCGCAATTCGGTGCATGCAGCAAGCCTTGGAAACCGTTGACGGGCCGATTGACTACGTGAACACGCATGGCACGTCTACGCCCGTTGGCGATGTGAAAGAGCTTGAAGCCATGAAGACCGTTTTTGGTGATGCGATGCCATTTATCAGCGCCACTAAATCGCTGTCAGGCCATGCTCTAGGCGCTGCGGGTGTGCACGAAGCGATCTACAGTTTGATTATGATGAAAGAGCGCTTTTTGGCGGCGTCCGCCAATATCAAAGAGCTTGATCCCGCTGCTTTGGGCTTGCCAATACTAGTGGAGAACCTCAGTAAAAAAGTCAAAACCATGATGTCGAATAGTTTTGGTTTTGGCGGCACCAACGCGACTCTGGTTTTTCAAGATATCTAGAGGTTTCTCGAGCTACTTGAAAAGCTATAAAGGCAAATGATTTAGTGGCCGGTTGGGTCTTGCTGCTTCTTTTTTAACGGCTAGACCTCAAGCAGTAAAATTAAAAGCGCGCTAAACCCTGAAACCGGCCTTTCACACTTGTTGGCCGCTTTTCATTCGCATTGGGTACTCTCTCGCCTGCCGAACTCATTCTGTTAAAAACCAAAAAATGAATCAAAATCAAACTCGTCAACACCGGTTGATTTTAGGCTGCTGGTTGCTGTTTTGTGCGTCAGCCGTATTTCTTATGGTGGTTGTTGGCGGCATGACGCGTTTAACTCAATCTGGCTTGTCGATGGTTGAATGGGATCCGATCATGGGTATTATCCCGCCGCTCAGTCACGCTGATTGGATGGACGTATTCAATAAATACCGCCAGTCACCGGAATACTTAAAGATAAATGCCGGGATGTCGTTGGATGCGTTTAAAACCATTTTTTATTGGGAGTATGGGCACCGGGTATTAGGGCGAATTATTGGGATGATTTACTTTATTCCATTGGTGTTTTTTTTAATTAGGGGAATGATTCCCGCGCATTGGCGCCTGCGACTTTTTGCTTTGTTTTTACTGGGCGCAGCGCAAGGCCTAATGGGCTGGTATATGGTTAAAAGCGGCTTGGTTGATGTGCCGCATGTGAGCCAGTATCGGCTTACCGCCCATCTTGGCTTGGCCATCGTTATTTTTGCGTGCATGTTTTGGTTTGCGCTCGATTTTTTGCGCGGTGAGCACCGGCATACGAATAGCGATCGACGCTATCTTCAGCTGACAGCAGCGAGCGTCGCCATTGTGTTTTTGATGATCTTAAGCGGCGGATTTGTCGCCGGAACCAAAGCCGGTTTTATTATGAACACCTTTCCCCTCATGAACGGCGCTTGGATACCGGCAGGTATTCTGCAAATTGAACCGGCATGGCGTAATATTTTTGAAAATCCGATCACCATTCAATTTTTGCATCGCGCGCTCGCTTGTCTCGTGCTGCTCACAATTGTGGCTTGCGCATGGCAAGGCCGTAAACAGGTCTTTGCGAGCCGCAGCTTGTTTTTGCTCGTAGCCGTTGGACTGCAAATCAGCCTCGGTATTTCGGCGTTAGTGATGAGAGTACCCTTGGTGCTCGGCGCGGCCCATCAAGCTGGCGCGGTAATTTTGATTGCTGTCGCACTATATTGCGCGCACGTTGCTCGTAAACGCCGCCACTGATGATCTGCCACTGATGATCTAAGTTAACTTAGATTTTCTCGGTTGGAGTTTCTGGTTAGAGGCTTGCTGCCAAGAGGTTGTCGGTCTTAGATTTTTTCTGACAGGCCCGTCATTAGCTTGGCGCTCAGGCGCATCGCTTTTTTTAAGGGTTGTGGCAAAGCTGCTGCGCCATTTTCTTCGGCCATCTCGGCGTGCTTAGTTTCGTCAACAATCATTTGCTCGACAATGTCTCGACTCCACTTGTCTTGCTCTGGCAATCGATCGAGGTGAGAGCGAAGATGATCCACAACTTGTCGCTCTGTTTCGGCCAAAAACCCCAAACTCCATTTGTCGCCAGCCAAGCCCGCGCCAAAGCCAATGGCAAAAGAACCCATGTACCAGAAAGGATTTAGATAACTAGTGTGGCTTTCCAATTGATCGACTCGATCGTGGCACCAATTAAGATGATCAATTTCCTCAGCTGCCGCTTCCTGCATTTTGGATCTCACCTCTGGCGATCGCGAAGTAAGAGCCTGGCCCTGATACAAGGCTTGGGCGCAGACTTCCCCAACATGATTCACGCGCATCAGAGATGCTGATTTGTCTTTCAAATGAGGATGGTCGTGCATTGGATCATCCTTGCGGCCCTGAGTTGGTGAAGCGCGCTCCGCAACCGGTTTCACGAACATACTTCTTAAGCCATGATCAATCTGCGCAATCAGCTTGTCGCCCAAAGATACGGTGTTTTTCATCTCTTTGTTCATGGGATAAATGATATCTCAGTTGGTGATAATTTATGCTGGCAAGGTAAGAAATTTGAGTAATGTTGATAGTTTTTGGCATGAAAAATAGTTATAACAGAAATATGGCGAGTTTATATGCTTTGTAATTCAATGACTTATCGTTGTATCCGTTAAATCGAATTAACATGATTTGTTTTGACTAATAATGCTCGAATCAAAATAATAGAGGTGTAAAGAGGTACTGCCTCTTGAGCGAATCTTAAAGAAGCTTTTTAGCAATGTTTACCCGCTGATAAGTTTCTTGCACAACTCCTCCATCCTCCTTTGGTGGTTTGGGCGCGACACCAGTCGCGCCTTTTTTTTGTCCTTTACCTTGCCCCGCTGGTTTTTCTCATTTTGTACTGATGATCTATCAAGGGGCTTGCTAACAAGCGGCTTAGAAGCAAACGGCTTACCAATCGGAACTTGTTTTGCGTTTTCGATTCATCAAATACAGAATCGCGCAACAGAGCCAAACTCCGCAGGCCATAAAAAATAGGACACCGCCATCGGTGTCGCCCGCCGCATTGATTTTACGATCGACCCCTAGCGGTGTTCCAAGGTGAAAAAAGATCGCCCCACTCATAATGGCCAAGCCCAACAAGGCGCCGTAGCGGCGAGTAGAGCTTTTGATCAGCAGGCCGCTTGCGATGAGCTCGGCTCCGCCGACCACATAGCCGCCCAGGGCAGCAAAGCTCGGTGCAATGAGCCCAAGGCCGACGGTCTTCATCCATTCTGCGATGGTGGTAAAGATGATCTCAGTTTGTTCTGAGCCGCTAAATTTGTAGACCAGTGATTGTAAGAAAACAAAGATTACGAACCCGATCAGCGCGTAGGTTAAAAGCTTTTTTGCTGTCATTCGACGACTTTAAATTATTCTGTTTGAAGGATGACATCATAAGCAAAAATGAAGTGAAATAAAAAGTTCGATAATTTTCTTTAAAAATCAATAATTTACCCTTCTTTTTTAGTTCGCCCTAGCGCAAGCGGCGTCGGCCTCGAGAAATTCTCCGAAATTAGGTTGAAAACCTTTCATTTAAAGCTTTGAGCGGCTAAAATCGCGCGCCTCAGCGAATAGCGTCGTCAAATTGGGAATCTGCGCACAAGCACGCTGCTTGGCTCCGTTTCCCATTGCAAAAGCCGCATTCGAATTTAACGCTGGTGGTTCGTTTGAATAACCCACCAGCAAGTCAGGCAGAGATTATTATGGTAACAATTCGTTTAGCACGTGGTGGCGCCAAGAAGCGCCCATTCTACGGCATTATGGTAGCTGATCAGCGTCGTTCGCCGCGTGGTCGTTTTATTGAGCGTGTTGGTTTTTTCAACCCACGTGCAGTTGGCGGTGAAGAACGCCTACGTGTCGATACTGACCGAATCCAATATTGGATTGGCCAGGGCGCGCAGCCTTCAGATCGAGTTGCGAGCTTGCTTAAAGAATTTGCGAAAGGCCCAGAAGCCATCGAAGCAGAAAAAGCCAAACTAGCGGCTCGTGCTGAAGCAGCGCAAGCGGCAGCGGCACAAGCAGAAGCCAAAGCGGTAAAAGCCCAAGAAGAAGCGGCGAAAGAAGAATCTGCAAAAGAAGAGCAAGCAGCCAGTGAGGCGGAAGAAGCGGTTGAAGAAGCGTCTTCAGAAGAAGCGCCTGCTGAAGAAACCGCAGCAGACGATGCTGAAAAAGACTCGGCCGAATAAACCCTAAACTTGCCTCCGATACGCTGAGTGTTTATCGAGCTTGGTAAAATTGTTGGGGTATGGGGAGTTAAAGGGTGGATAAAGCTCCATTCTTATACTCGAGATAGAGTGTCTATTGGCCAATATCCGCAGTGGCACTTGCAGAAAAAACAAGAGTTGCCCCGGGCATTTGAGATCCTTCAATGTCGTCAGCAAGGCCAAGGCCTTGCTGCTCAACTAAAAGGTATCGACACTAGAGAACAAGCCGAGGGCCTAATGGGCCTCAAGATACTGATCGCCGAAGCCGACTTGCCTAATCTGCCTGCAGGTGAGTTTTATTGGCATCAGTTGATCGGGCTAGAAGTTGTCAACGAATCACGATCACTTGGCGTAGTAGAGTCAATGATGGAAACCGGTGCCAACGACGTGCTTGTTTGTAAAAACAAAGAAAATCCGAAAACTGACATTTTGATTCCCTACACGCCGGAAACAGTGCTGGTGGTCGATCTCGAATCAAAACAAATGACAGTCGATTGGGACCCTTCTTTTCTCGAATAAGTTTGAGGAATAAGGCGAAGGCGACGCGAGGTAAGCGAGAAACTAGAGTAGTTCTATGAAAGTTCAAGTTATCTCAATTTTCCCGCAGATGTTCGCCGCCTTGACCGACTTTGGTGTTGTTGGTCGAGCTATAAGAGAAAATATTATGTCGTTGGATATCTTGAACCCTCGAGATTTTGCCAACGATAAGCACAACACTGTAGATGGTCGCCCTTACGGGGGAGGCCCTGGCATGGTGATGTTGGCCGAGCCATTAAGTCGAACGATAGAGGCGGCGAAATCACAAGTCAGGTCACGTGCCGAATCAAGTGGCAAGTCAAGTTTAAGCTCTGCGGCGAAAGTAGTTTACTTAAGCCCTCAAGGCAAACGTTTTGACCATCAAGCGGCGCAAAACATGGCCGCTTACGACGAGCTTATTCTCTTGTCTGGTCGATATGAGGGAGTGGATGAGCGCCTTCTCGATCAACAGGTTGACGAGCATTGGTCGATTGGCGATTACGTGCTCTCGGGCGGAGAATTGGCAGCGATGGTCATGATAGACGCCATTTGTCGTCTATTGCCAGACAGTTTGGGTAATAAAGAGTCGGCTTTACAAGATTCTTTTGTTGACGGCTTGCTGGATTGCCCGCATTATGCGCGCCCAGAGAAATTTGCTGGCATAACTGTGCCTGAGGTTCTACTTAGCGGGAATCACGCAGCGATCAGCCGCTGGCGAGCACAACAGAGTTTGGGTAAAACCTGGCTTACGAGGCCAGACTTACTTGAAAAAATTGAATTAACAGACGAGCAAAATCGCCTGTTAGACGAGTTTAAACTTAATCAGAAACAAGCCGTACTTCCTTCAAGCATAGCGTTGAATAGTATTGCCGGAGACGAAGATGACTAACATTATTGATGAAATAAACAGCGAACAAATGAGCAAAGAGATCCCCGAATTTAGCCCGGGCGATACCGTTGTTGTTCAAGTGAAAATTAAAGAAGGTAACCGTGAGCGATTGCAGGCTTTTGAAGGCGTAGTGATTGCTAAGAAAAATCGCGGCTTACATTCTGCTTTTACAGTTCGTAAAATCTCGTATGGCGAAGGTGTTGAGCGTGTATTTCAAACCTACAGCCCATTGATTGATTCCATCGCAGTTAAGCGTCGCGGCGCGGTTCGTCGAGCTAAATTGTACTACTTGCGTGAGCGCACAGGTCGCGCAGCTCGTATCAAAGAAAAATTGAATTAAGACAACGCTTTTCTTGGCGTGAAAACGGTGGCTATAGGCCACCGTTTTTTGTGCCCACTAGCAACAGCGATGATTATCCAAAGCGTCTATTTCAAGCAGCCTAGTTCAAACCGCCTAGTTCAACTCGATTAGCCGAAATCAAAGAGCATGGATAAATCCAATGCTTTGACATGTTTGGTGATGGCTCCAGAGGAGATGAAGTCAACGCCGGTTTCCGCAATGGCTACGATGGTAGACAAGTTCACATTGCCCGATGCTTCCAAATCGGCTTGGTCGCCTGTCAGTTCTACCGCCTCGCGCATGTCTTCGAGGCTAAAGTCGTCGAGCATAATGCGCTTGGCACCTGCGTGTAAGCCGCGCTCGAGTTCTTCGATGGTTTCAACTTCGAGTTCGACTAGAGCACCTTCTGGCATTGAGGCAATGGCATCAGCGACCAGCCGCTCAAGGCTTTTGCCACTGCGCAGATGGTTTTCTTTAATGATGATGCCGTCGTACAGCCCCATTCGGTGATTCACTCCGCCGCCGCACAGCACAGCGTACTTTTGCGCTTCTCGCATCATCGGTAGGGTTTTACGAGTGTCGAGTAATCGAGCCTTGGTGTGAGCGATCGCATCAGCGTATTCGCGAGTGATCGTAGACGTGCCCGAGAGAGTTTGCATTATATTCAAGGCAGATCGCTCTCCCGATAAAATCGGGTGGGCAAAGCCTTCAAAACGACACAGCGTTTGATTTTCGTCAACGATATCGCCGTCGTTGATTTGCCAATCAATGTCGATGGATGTCTCATGACGCACGCCAACTTGTTTGAACACCTCTTCGACCCAGGCTTTGCCACAAATAACGCCTGTTTCTCGACTTATGATTTTGCCTTCAATACGACTTTCTTTGGGCGTTAGTCGGGCGGTGACGTCACCATCACCAATATCTTCAAGCAAACAATATTTAACCAATCGTGAGATAACGTCGGTCTTCGGCAATGCATGCGCCATAGTAAGCCTCCAAATTCATCACGCTCAGAATACCAGAAAGCCAAGCCGGAAAAACAGCGTCTTGTCACGACCTCGAGCGCTATTTCGGATGGCCATTTAAAAGACCGCGTGGAGTGGAAGATTGGGGGCACGAGTCAGCGGCTTTGTTTTCTCCAACTTTGTTTTCTCCAACTTGGTTTTCTCCAACTTGCATTTTGGCTGCGATACCCTACATACATAAGCGTATAAGTAACTACGGCTGATAATTCCAAGGTGTTGTTATGAGAATGGAAAAATTAACGTCAAAATTTCAATTGGCCTTGGCCGATGCGCAAAGTCTTGCCGTCGGCCAAGACCATCAATTCATTGAGCCAATTCATGTTTTGGCCGCCATGCTTTCTCAAGATGGCGGAAGTGCTAGGCCACTACTCGCTAGGGCTGGAGCACAGAGCAAGGCGCTAAGCGATGGCCTTGACAAGGCGCTTGCCGAACTTGCGCAGGTGCAAGGCCAGGCGGGTGAGGTGCATTTGTCGCAGCAGACTGCGCGGCTAGTGAATGTGGCCGACAAGTTAGCTCAAGATCGAGGCGATTCGTTTATATCCAGCGATCTTTTTCTCTTGGCAATGGCGCGAGATAAAGACAAAAGTGGCGTCGTTTTACGAGAAGCAGGCGTTACCGCAGAAGCACTCACAAAAGCCATAGACGATGTTCGAGGAGGTGAAAACATAGCCGATGCGAACGCCGAAGATGCTTTGCAAGCCTTGGAAAAATACACGATTGATGTCACTGCGCGCGCTGAACAAGGCAAGCTTGATCCTGTCATTGGACGCGATGATGAAATTAGGCGAACGGTTCAGGTGCTGCAACGCCGCACTAAGAACAACCCGGTGTTGATAGGCGAGCCTGGCGTAGGTAAAACCGCGATTGTAGAAGGCTTGGCGCAGCGTATTATTAATGGCGAGGTGCCGGAAGGCATTAAGAATAAGCGTCTCTTGTCGCTGGATTTGGGAGCGCTGATTGCCGGCGCAAAGTTTCGCGGCGAATTTGAAGAGCGCCTGAAGGCCGTTCTCAAAGATTTGTCTAAGCAAGAAGGCCAAATTATTTTATTCATCGATGAGTTGCACACCATGGTGGGTGCCGGCAAGGCAGAAGGCGCCATGGATGCTGGGAATATGCTCAAACCGGCGCTGGCTAGAGGCGAGTTGCATTGTGTTGGCGCAACCACGCTTGACGAATATCGTCAGTACATAGAGAAAGACGCGGCGCTAGAACGTCGATTTCAAAAAATTGTGGTCGATGAGCCGAGCGTTGATGACACCATCGCGATTCTAAGAGGCTTGAAGGAAAAATACGAAGTTCATCACGGTGTGGCGATAACCGATCCTGCGATTATTTCGGCCGCAACTCTGTCGCATCGATACATCAGTGATCGAAACTTACCTGATAAAGCCATCGATTTAATCGACGAGGCGGCAAGCCGCATTCGTATGGAGATCGACTCAAAGCCCGAAGCGATGGATAAGTTAGAGCGGCAAATTATTCGTCGTAAGATAGAGCGCGAAGCCTTGCGAAAAGAAAACGACGAAGCCTCAAAAAAACGATTAAAAGACTTACAGACAGAGATTGACGAATTCGAACGTGAGTTCGGTGAGCTCAATGAGATTTGGATGGCCGAGAAATCGGCGGTGCACGGTGTGCAAGCAGTTAAAGAAGAGCTGGAATCCGCCCGTTTGGAAATGGACGTTGCACAGCGTGCTGGCAATCTTGCCAAGATGAGCGAGTTGCAATATGCCGTCATCCCGGAACTTGAAAGTCAATTGCAGCAAGCACAAAGTAACGAACGAGACGGCACAGTTAATCAATTGCTGCGCAGCAATGTGACGGATGAAGAAATCGCCGAAGTGGTCGCCAATTGGACCGGCATTCCGGTAAGCAGGATGCTTGAAGGCGAGCGCGATAAGCTTTTGCGAATGGAGTCTCATTTGCATCGACGAGTGATTGGTCAAGATCAAGCCATTGATGCGGTAGCAGACGCTATTCGGCGGTCGCGTGCCGGGCTATCTGATCCTGATCGTCCTTCGGGCTCGTTTTTATTCTTGGGCCCCACCGGGGTCGGTAAAACTGAGCTAAGCAAAGCACTTGCTGAGTTTATGTTCGATACCGAAGACGCGATTGTGCGTATCGACATGTCGGAGTTCATGGAGAAGCATTCGGTCGCACGTCTGATTGGCGCGCCACCGGGCTACGTCGGATACGAAGAAGGTGGCTATCTAACCGAAGCCGTTCGCCGCAAGCCTTACTCAGTGATTCTATTAGATGAAGTCGAAAAAGCGCACGCGGATGTGTTTAATATTTTGCTGCAGGTACTCGATGACGGTCGCTTGACCGATGGCCAAGGTCGAACCGTCGATTTCAAAAACTGTGTGATTATCATGACCTCTAACTTGGGTTCGCAAAGTGTGCAAGAACATCAAGGCAGTTATGAGCAAATGAAGGCAATGGTGATGCAAAGCGTGACTGCCCACTTTAGGCCAGAATTTATAAACCGAGTTGACGATATTGTGGTTTTCCACGCGCTCGAACAAGAGCATGTGCGCGCCATTGCGGGCATACAAATTCAGATACTGCGGCAACGGCTGCAACAACAAGGCCTGCAATTGGACATCGACGAATCGACCTTAGATATCGTCGCCAACGCCGGTTTTGACCCGGTCTACGGTGCGCGCCCACTAAAGCGAGCCATCCAAACTCAGTTAGAGAACCCGCTTGCTCAACGGCTGCTTGCTGGCGAATTTGGCTCTGGGGATATCATTGTGGTTAAAGCTCGTGACAAAGAACTTGAGTTCAGCAAAGCAACCCCTCATTAAAGGCCGGTAGTTGATCGCGTAGATTCATCAACGACGTGTGTCTTACTGATTTGTCACAGCGGCCTTTGTCTTGATCGATGGGTTTATACTGTGTCGATGAAAACAATGATCGTTAAATCGACACTGTGCTCTGTTGCGCTGGCCATTGGGCTAATGTCTGCCCCAATCTGGGCTGCGTCTGTTGCGTATATCCACGGTGATGTATCTGAGTGCGGCAGCACGCCCGCTGCCAGCGAGTCTATGGATGGATGCGATGATACGCCGTTTGATCAAATGCTTATCGACGATACAGGTGATCGAGGGCTTAGCCAGTTTGCCCAAATGGTGCGCGGCGAAGGCCATACGATTGAGCAGTTTTACGATCAAAACACCTCACTCAATGCTGCATTTTTGGACAACATTGATGTCATCGTTTTTGGATTACACCAAAAACTCTGGTCGGCTCAAGAGCGAGAAGCTTTGTTTGCTTGGTTAGAACAAGGCGGAGGAATGCTTATCTACTCTGATTCCGCCTCGGGCGGTTCCTTTCAGCGCGTCGGCGCGCAAAATCCGATTGGGCAAATGGTGACCAATAATTTACTTGCGCCAACAGGTATTCAAGTCACTGTTGACCAAGCCAATGGTACTCGGGCAGTTGAGGCCAGTGATGCAGTACTTCCAATTGATTTGCGTGGATTGACCTTAGAAGGCGAGGGCGTCTCGCCGGTTGCCATTGCTGAGGGTGACACCACAACTCAGGTTCTCGTGCCGTTTGATTGTAATGGCTGCAGCGCTAATCAAACGCAAGGTTTAGATTTACCGCGCTCCTTTGCCTCGTTGGTATTGAGGCCAGTTGGGCAAGGCAATATCAGTGTTCTATTTGATCGGCAACCTCTTTGGAATAGAGGGTCAGGATCAAATATTAATGAGCAAAACAATAAAGAGATATTGCGACGTTTGATTAACTTCTTGGCCCTCACCGTGATTGACGATCCAGACCCAGACCCGCCTTCTGGCCCAAACCCGGGCTCAGAGCTGCCAGCGACTAGCTTACCCGCAGTGATACAACTTCTGGTTGACGATCAATAGGCTTGTCAACACTGCATTTGTAAAGGAAAAACGCTAAACTACGCGCTTCTAAAAGCAACTGAATCGGGTTTAAAGCGCGCGATGAAAGCGATGATTTTGGCGGCGGGCAAGGGTACTCGCGTTAGGCCACTTACCAATGAAATACCCAAGCCTATGATCCCCATCGTTGGCAAGCCTGTGATGGAATATTTGATTGAAGAATTGGCGCGCCATGGCTTTGATCAAATCATGATTAACATCAGCCATTTGCCGGAAAAAATTGAGAGCTATTTTGGCAATGGTGAGCGGCTAGGGGTTGAAATAGGCTACTCGTTTGAAGGCCATATTGAAGAGGGCGAGATCGTCTCTGAGGCCTTAGGTTCGGCCGGCGGTATTAAACGTATCCAAGAGTTTGGCGGTTTTTTCGATGATACTTTTCTAGTGGTGTGCGGCGACGCGCTGATTGATTTGGATTTAACCAAGGCGGTACGAGAGCATTGGCGACGTGGTGCTGTAGCGAGTATTTGTACCCTAACCGTTGAGCCAGAGGCTGTCAGTGATTACGGTGTCGTGGTCAGCGATGAGCACGGCCAAATCAGTTCTTTTCAGGAAAAGCCGAGCATGGAAGATGCGCTCTCTAACAAGGTTAATACTGGGGTCTATATTTTTGAACCCGACGTGTTTGACTTGATTCCATCAGGTGAGAATTTCGATATCGGTGCAGATTTGTTCCCCTCAATTGTTGCGAAGGGTCTACCGTTTCAGGCAATCGATTTGCCTTTTAATTGGATCGATATTGGCCGCATCAGTGACTATTGGGAAGCCAATCAAAAAATCATGAGTGGTGAACTGCGAACAATTCCAATGCCAGGCACTGAAGTTAAAAAGGGTGTTTGGGTTGGCTTGAACACCAGTGTCGATTGGGACAACTGCGACATAACCGGGCCGGTTTATATCGGCAGCGGCACTCGCATCGAAGCGGGGGCAAAGATTGAAGGGCCAACTTGGATTGGGCATGGTTGTTATATCCGCAAAGGGGCGGCAATCTCAAAAAGCATTATCTTTGAATATACGCGCATAGGCTCAGAAAGCGTAGTAAACAACGCCGTTGCCTACGGTAAGTTCTTTGTCGACAAAGACGGCAAGCCGTTTGATAGCCCCGACATGCACTTAGATTGGGTCACGGACTCACGCATCCCCGCTCATAAGTTGGTTTCCTAGAGCTTTATGTCAAAGTCCAATATATCCTTAATCGGTATGCCGGGCTCCGGCAAGAGCACTTTGGGTAAACGCCTTGCGCGAGACTTGGGAATGCAATTTGTCGATACCGATAAGTTGCTCGAAGCCCATGAAAATATGCACATCCAGCAAATTGTAAATCGGAAAGGTGTGGCGCATTTGCGCAAAATTGAAGACTTAGTTCTTAGCGAGTTAAACCTGAAAAACCATGTCATTGCCACTGGCGGTAGTGCCGTTTACGGCCAGGCCGCAATGCAAAATCTAGGTGATATTGGCCTTCGTTTATACCTTCGCATCAGTTTGCCAACCCTGTTACGACGCGTTGATAATGCCGCCAGCCGCGGTTTGGCAAAAATGAAGTCACATCCGTTGCCGCGCTTATATGCCGAGCGAATAGCGCTTTATGAAGCCGCAGCAGACTTGGTTTTTGACAACGATTGGCCAGTCACGGCCTTGAGTTTCGAGCGCCTAAAAAAAACATTGGTTGCGGCAAATGTCTAAACGGCCCTTGTCTAAACAACCCTTACCTAAACGACTTTGGGCAGTGGTGCCAGCTGCGGGCAGCGGCCAGCGCATGCAGGCTTCACAACCCAAGCAATATTTACAGTTAGCAGGTCGAACGGTTATTGAACACAGCCTCGATTGCTTGCTAAAGCCCGGCGATTTGCATGAAATCAGTATCCACCAAGTGGTCGTGTGCTTGGCAGAGGGCGATCTTTTTTGGCCAAGCTTGTCGTGTGCACAACATGCCAAGGTCTCAACTGTGCTAGGTGGTCAAAGTCGTGCTGAAAGTGTTCTTAACGGCTTGAATGCGATTCGGGCCCAGGCTAGCGACGACGATTGGGTGTTAGTCCACGACGCCGCTAGGCCCTGTTTGGCCACCAGCGATCTTAACAAGCTAATTGAGCACTGCTATAAAGCGCAGCGCGGAGCCATTCTCGCGACGCCGGTGGTCGAAACGCTCAAGCAAATCAAAATCGCGCCAGACAGGCATCACACCGCCGATGAGAGCAATAATACGCCGAGTCAGACTTGCACGGCCAATATAGCCAGTATAGAGAGAACCCTTGATCGCGCCCTTATGGCACGCGCGCAGACCCCACAAATGTTTCCACTAGTTCAGCTGTTTCAAGCGCTGAGCGATGCGCTTTCCCAACAAAGCTCGGTTGTGGATAGAGCCTCAGCTACTATTGATGGAGCCTCAGCTACTACCAATAGAGCCTCGGAGATTACCGATGAAGCCTCAGCGATGGAACTGGCGGGTCATGAGGTAGACATAATCTGGGGGGGCGAGCAAAACATAAAGGTCACCACGCCGTCGGATCTAAAACTTGCCGAGTTTTTACTGCAAAATAAAGCCAGTGAAATTCAGTAGTCCATGATTGCAACGATTAACCACAACAATTTACTAAACGACTCAATACAACAACAGTCAGAAACGGAGAAAGAATGCGAATCGGTCACGGGTTTGATGTTCATAAATTAGTGGAAGGGCGGCCGCTAATACTGGGAGGGGTTGAGATTCCGCATACCCACGGCTTACTCGGGCATTCTGATGCCGATGTGGTTATCCATGCTCTTTGCGATGCTATTTTAGGGGCATTAGGTTTGGGTGATATTGGTCGACACTTCCCCGATAACGACCCACAATACCAAGGTGTCGATAGCCGTGTGTTTTTAAGGGCTGTAAAGGTCTTATTGCATGAGCAGAACTACCGCGTTGGCAACGCTGACATTTCGATTGTCGCGCAGGCACCGAAGCTCGCACCGTTTATCGAAGTCATGCAAACTCGCATTGCCGACGATTTGCAATGTGAAGTCAACGCAATAAATATTAAAGCCACCACCACCGAAGCGCTGGGATATACGGGCCGTAAAGAAGGCATTGCCTGTCATGCGGTTGCCTTACTTGCTGTGGATGAAACGTACTAGTAAAAAATAAGAAGGTTTGTAATGGATCAAGACATTTTAAAGAACCGCCACAATAAAAAGTGCACTCAAGAGAAGGCCTTGCAGGTTAATCTTGATAGCAGCATTTATGGCGCGATTGTGGAGATTGGCGCTGGTCAAGAAACCGCCCGACAATTCTTTAATGCCGGTGCCGCCGCCGGTACGGTGGCGAAGACAATGTCGGCTTATGATATGCAAGTCAGCGATGATATCTATGGCAAAGCTGGCCGATATGTTAGTCGTGAACGTCTTGAACAGATGTTGCAACACGAATACCGATTGATTGAGCAACGGCTCAAGCAGGCGCGCGGTGAGCAAAGCCGTTTCTTCGCTTACGCCGCGACCGTCACCGCTCGTAGCTATAGTCAAAAAAATGAATGTCATGGCTGGATTGGTGTGCGTCGCCAGCTCGTATCCGGCGCCGAGCCAAGTGAGATAATTTTACACGTGCGCATGCTCGACGAAACCAACAAAGAGCAATCCGAGGCGCTTGGGATTTTAGGCGTTAACCTGGTGCATGGCGCGTACTACTATTCCGATGATCCCAAAAAAATCATCAATAATCTGCAAGATGGAATGGGCAGCGATAAGCGCATAGAAGTGGATTTGATTCACTTTTCCGGCCCCGATTTCGAGCAAGTTGAAAACCGTTTGATGAATCTACACTTGATTCATTCTTGGAATTGCCGTGCGGTTATGTTCGAGCCATCCGGCGAGTCTATCGTGCCGGCGTCGGCATTACGAAAGAAAGATACGATTGTGATTCGGGGGTCATTTAAGCCACCGACAAAAGTGCACTTAGACATGAAGACCTCGGCCATCAAACATTTTGCGCAAGAGGAGGGCGTTGAAAAGGACAGTATTTTGGTTGTGGCCGAGATCACGATGAACGAGTTGTCGTCGGAGGGCGACGACCCCGATTCCGATTTTTTAGCGCGCGTCGATCTACTCAATCAGCTTGGTTTTTCAGTATTGATATCCGATTATCTGCGCTTTTTCAGATTGCGTTCTTGGATTCGCCGCTACACGCCCAATCGAATCGGTATTTGTTTGAGCGTGCTTGATTTCGATTACCTATTTGCCACCAGTTATTACGAAGGTCTTGAGGGTGGTATTCTCGAAGCCTTTGGCAAACTGTTTTCCGACAACACGAATGTCTATGTTTACCCAACCATTCGCGATGGCAAGTTAATCACGCTTGATAATGTGCAGGTCGATACAAATCTGCAATATCTACTAAAGCATCTGGTTGATAACCGGGCGATGGTGAACGCGGATATCCAAGATGTTCAAAACCTGGATATCTCGGCCCGCGAAATTATCAAGGAACTGCCTCAAGGGCGTGGTGATTGGGAGAAAAAGCTGCCTGCCGAAACCGTGGCTAGCATAGTCGAAAATAAATTATTCGGTTTCAAGAGCGACTAGCTTGAGTAGATCTAATTAAGCTTGTCCAAATATAACTCAGCTAAACAAGCTGACCGTATTCGCCGGTAGAGTTTTAATCGCAGGGCCTTACTATGACGCCTATTCTCTATTCGTTTCGACGTTGCCCCTACGCTATTCGCGCGCGCCTTGGTTTAAAGTATGCAGGCATTGCTTATGAGCTGCGCGAGGTCGTGCTAAAGGACAAACCTAGCGCTATGTTGTCTATATCGCCCAAAGGCACGGTGCCAGTTATGCAGATTGATCAATCTCATGTTATCGATGAAAGCTTAGATGTCATGCGCTGGGCGTTACGAAATCATGGTGACGCGCCTGAGCTAGACGACGTTTTGATTCAAGCGAACGATCATCAATTTAAGCCAGTGCTGGATCGTTACAAGTACTTTGATCGTTTTCCTGAAAACAGCCAGCAAGCCTACTTTGATCTGGCGAGGCCGTTTCTAAGTTCCTTAGAAGAAGCGTTAGTGCCTGCAACTGAGAATGACAGCCCCTACTTTTTAAGAAGCTCTCAGCTAAGCCCACTCGACCTCGCCATTTTGCCGTTTGTACGCCAGTTTGCCTTTGTTGATCGTCAACGATTCGATCAACTTGAGCTACCAAAACTGATATATTGGTTAAAGTCACTATTGGGTAGTGACTTCTTCATGGCGGTAATGCACAAATATCCGCAATGGTCAGAAAACGAAAATCAAGGGCGAGGGGTCATGATTCGGTGAGGCGTTGCTTGCAGCTTTCACTTAAATATTTTACTTGGGGCTTAGCAGGTCTTAGTGTTTTTCTGTGTCTGAACACATCGATTGCTGATGCGGCACAGAGCGTGCCCGTCGCTCAAAGTTTGCAAGAACGAGCAGACCGTCAAATCATCGTTAAGCTAAAGGGCAATAGCCCTGCCGCAGCATCCTTGCGCGAATCGATCAGTCGAAAAAGCATCCCTGATGCCGCCCAAGGCTTGCCCATAAATGGCTTGAAAATGGTCAAGGTTTTATCGGGCAAAGGTAGCGAAATCTCGGATTCTTTTTCCAAAACTCAGAACTCACAGCCCCAGAACTCACTGACAGTAGTCGATAAGCCCATCTGGATAGTGGTCGAATCCTCTGAGTCTCTGAGCGCGAGCGCAAAATCGCAATCGAGTGCACAGGCGAGGAATGCACTCATCAAAGAACTTAATCTTTCTGAGCAAGTTGAATACGCGGTTGCCGATGGGTTGATGCATCGCTTCGAAACACCGAATGATACGCAATATGACACGCAATGGGGCTTAAACAACACGGGCCAGTCGGGTGGGCAGGCCGACATTGATATTGACGCCCCCGAGGCATGGGCGATTACCACTGGCAGCGACGATGTGGTGGTCGCGGTGATAGATACTGGTGTTCAGTACAACCATCCCGATCTGGTAAGCAATATGTGGTTCAACCCCGGTGAAGCTGGGGCATTAGCGAACAACGGCATCGACGACGACGACAACGGTTACATCGACGACGTTCACGGCATCGATTGCGCCAACAACGACAGCGACCCAATCGACGACGATTTCGATTTCCATGGAAGCCATGTTAGCGGCATCGTCGGTGCGCAAGGAAACAACAATAATGGTACTAGCGGTGTCGCATGGGACGTGAAAATCATGGCGCTCAAATACCTGAATGCCGCCGGTACTGGTATCGTTTCGAATGCTATTGAGTGTCTAGTCTACGTCCTGGAAATGCGTCAGCGTGGCGTCAATGTGCGTGTGACCAATAATAGTTATGGCGGCGGCGTAGCCAATCCAGCATTGCTGGATGTAATCCAACAGCATGCGGCGGCCGATATTTTATTTGTTGCAGCAGCAGGAAATAGTGCCCTTGATAACGATCAAAGCCCGCAATACCCGGCTTCGTATGAGGCGGCCAACGTTTTATCCGTAGCGAACGTAACACGCAGCGGGGCATTGTCGGCCAGCAGTAACTTTGGCCTTACCTCGGTGGATATTGGTGCGCCCGGAACCGCTATTCTAAGCACGGTAGGCCAAGACCGTATTGGTCTTTTATCTGGAACCTCCATGGCCTCGCCACATGTCGCTGGGGTCGCGGCTTTGTTAGTCGCAGATGATTCCACTCGCTCGGTCGCACAGCTAAAAGGCCTAATGATGGACACCGCTGAGCCGCTTGCGAGTCTGGCCGGGCGCAGCGTAAGCGGCGGCATGGTGAACGCACACGCGGCCTTAACCTGCGATGCCTCAGAAATTAACGTGGTCGTCGCGCCGCAAAGTCGTCAACCATATTTACGTCTTGGTCAGGCGCATCCGATTCAGCTTGATTTGTCTGCTTGTGGCGAACCCAGCACTAACGTTGATGTCATTGTTACGCCCAACAATGGTCAAGCTGCTTTTACGTTGCAAGAATCCGAGGCTGGTATTTATCTTAATGATTGGATACCCGCAACCTTAGGTGAGGTGAGTCTGGTCATCGATGTGCAAGGGCAAGTCATCAACTTGGATTCTCGTGTGATTGCGGTTCCTAACTATCGCATTGATTTGGCGCACGATTATGTTTGGCAAGACATTAGCGCAGATGGCACAGACATTGGTTTGGGACTGGTCGACGACGGCGAGCTCAAAATTGATATCGGTTTTGATTTTCAATTTTTTGGCTTGTCGTACGGCGATGTTTATATCAACACGAATGGTTTGCTAAAGTTTGATAGTCCCTTAGGTTTTCGTTTTTTTGAAGCCTTGCAGGCAGGCCAAGTCGCAGCGCCTAATAATTTTATTGCGCCGTTTTGGGAAGACCTAAATCCCGCCGCGAACACCGGGCGTATTTTCACCAAGCTCGAGGGTGTTGCTCCCTCGCGTCGGCTGATCGTTCAATGGCATAACCTTCAGCACTTTCGAGAGCGGATTGAAAACTTGCCTGGGTCGGTCAATTTTCAAGTGGTTCTGCACGAAAGTAGCAACGACATCGTATTCAATTATCAAACCGTTACCTTTGGCAATACTCCTTATGATTTTGGCGGCAGTGCCCTAGTTGCGATAGAACCATTCGATGGGCTAAATGCTCTAGAGCACACTGTCACGACCGGCAACAAACTTAATCCTGAGCAAGCGATTCGCTTTACATTTACCGCCGAGAACGAGGGCACGGTTCAGCTCTTGAACAATGAGTCTGGAATGATCACAGGTTCAGTTGGCGGTCTTGAATGTGGTGCTGACTGCTTTGCACGTGTTGAACAAGGCTCGCAGGTTCAGCTAACCGCTGAGCCCAGCCCGGGCTACCAGTTTGATGGATGGCTTGGCGACGCGTGCCTTGGGCAAAGCTCAAACGTTTGTACGTTTACGGCTCAAGAAACTCAAACGGTCGGCGCAGTTTTTGGGTTAAGCCCTCGTATCGAGATAAGCCCAACGACAAATTTGATCACCACCGAGTCTGGTCTTACAGCGAGGTTCTTCGTCAACCTAAATCGTGCGGCGAGCCACGATGTGATCATCGATTTTAGTAGCACTGATGTCGACGAAGCGGTTGCCAGCCCAAGCCGTCTTACCATAACACCACAAATGGGCACCGAAGCTCAGACGGTAGAAATCGTGCCGATGGATGATGACGAAATCGATGGAGATATTCAATTGATGATCGTTAGTGGCCTGGCTCAATCACAAGATGTGAACTTTAACCTCGTAGACTCAGCCAATGTTTCTGTCGTGAACCGAGATAACGACAGCGACAGCGATAATGATGGTGTCTACGACGATGTTGATAATTGTCGGCTTGTGCCCAACCCCGAGCAGCTTAATAGCGACGATGATGAGTTGGGGGACGCTTGCGATCCTGACGACGATAACGATCAAATATTAGATGACGACGATGAGTGCCCAACGTTTGCTGGCAATTGCGCCTTGGCTGAGCCAGCGAATTTGTGCTTTCCAATTCGAACACATAACGCCAAGGTCACCTTGGTTTGTCTGTGATCAAAAGAAAATGCCTAACAATTTTAAGAGTGAACTATGAGCGAAACGTACGACATTTTGCATCAAGCGGAAGAAAACCTGTTCTATATTGCACTTGAGGAAGGCCAGCGAGCATTTATTAAATACCGCTTGATGTCGACTTCGTCAGAAGTGGATTTCTATTCAACTTTTGTGCCGGACGATTATCGCGGCAAAGGCTTGGCCTCAAAATTGGTTAAACACGCATTCAAGTGGGCGCAGGAGCAAAGTTTGGGCATCAAATCTTCGTGCTGGTATGCTGAAAAGTTACGCCAGCGTATGTTTGATAAGTAAGGCCTAAGTTTACTGAATGCTAAGCGCTATAATGCTAAGCGCTGAAAGAGAAGCCTCCCACACAAAAGCCATTTGATCTAAGCTAAGATGAATTATGGTTGGCAACGTTCACTAGAGGCCTCGGCCTATCTAAGAAAGTTAGAGGCCAATTCGGTTTATTCATCACTAAGCGAAGTCTCGCAAACCGCTCTTTTACGAATCTGCGATGCCGTTAGGGATGCGAGCGAGCCAGATCTAATTCAGGCAAAGCTTGATTTTGATTATTGTTGGGCGCGCTGTTTTATCGACAACACTTTAGATCAGCGGCAATTGGGGGAATGGCGAACTCGCTTCGCTGAGGCCACCATTCAAGCGGCTCTCAATAAAGCATGGCGCAATGTCATAGCTAACAACAAAGCTCTCGCTCACCTAAACAACTACACAGATGTTGCTGGGCTCTTTATTGTTGGCATGGGTAAACTGGGCGGTGTTGACTTGAATTTCTCAAGTGATATTGACCTTGTTGCGTTTTTTGATCCAGCGACACTGGATGTGCCTGACGCCATGGGTAAAGGCTATGTTGCGCATCAAGTTCTGCAAGCGGTCACTAAAGAACTGCATCCAACTAAGACACCTAATTTTGTGTGGCGAGTGGATTGGCGCTTGCGGCCGAATGCATCGGCAACTTCTTTGGCGATGTCCACCGAGGTCGCACGCGACTATTATTTTTACCATGCTTCGCCATGGCATCGTTTAGCCATGCTAAAAGCCAGAGTGGTTGGGGGTGATCAACACTCAGGTGAGCAATTCTTACGTGACCTAAAGCCCTTTGTCTGGCGACGAAATCTGGACTTTAGAGCCTTGGATGAATTGGCCGAAATAAAGCAGCGTATAAATCTCGAGCATCCGGGCCTGCGTGCTCAGCGTCAATGCTCGGCTGAGATTCACAGCACCGTATCCGGCTTTAATGTAAAACTGGGTGCTGGTGGAATTCGAGAGATTGAGTTTATTGCGAATGCCCTACAGTTGTTGTGGGGCGGTCGCGAGCATAGCCTGCGCACTACGAATACTCTAACAGCATTGTTGGCTCTGCGGGAAAATGGTCGTCTAGAAGCAGACGACTATCACAGTCTGGCAAGTGCGTATCAATTTTTGCGGAATATTGAAAACGCCATTCAGCTGCGCGAAAACCAGCAGGATCACTTGGTTCCCTCGGCTGATTCGTCGCAAGACGCCTTACTAATACTAAGCGGTCATGAATGCTGGGCGGATATGGCGGCGTGGTTAAATACACATCGGCGCAAGGTGAATGCCCTTTTTAAAGAATTGTTCGCCGAACAGCTTACTGCTCAAGGTGAGATCATAGAATGGCCAGCTGAGCTTAGCGTGCCAGCCAAGGATATTGTGGCGACGTGGGAAGCGGGGTTTGTCGCTTACGGCGTTTCGCAAACCATGCGCTATCGCCTCAAACCCCTAAGCAGGGGATTGGCGGCTGTACTTAAAACAGCGCCTGCGCAAGAAGCGAGTGATGTGGTTATAGCCTTGCATCAATTTTTTAAGTCTTTACCCAGCGGTGAACAGTATTTTCGTTTACTGGCAGAGTCGCCTGAGTTGCTCGATAACATGGTGCAGCCCTTGATGCATGCGCCTGCGATGGCGGTTCTATTGCACCAGTCGCCGCATATTATTGATTGTTTTGTTGAACAAGGTTGGCAATGGCCGCAGCCTTTTAAAAGTGATTTTGTGCTGCAAACTAAGAATTACGAGTCACGCTTAGAAGGGCTAAGGCGGTTTGTTAACGAATCTCTGTATCAACTCTATTTAAGCTTTTTGCGCGCCGATGTGTCGATAGATGCCTTGCAGCAAGCCCTCACGGCGTTAGCCGAGCATACTATTGCATTAAGCCTGAAAGTGGTCGCTGAGGAGCTTGAGATGCAGTCAGTACCGATTGCGGTAATTGGCTTGGGTAAGCTCGGGCAGGCAAAAATGGCGCCTCAATCTGATGTAGACCTCATTTTCGTTTTCGATGAAAATAAGATTGATTTACACACTGCATCTAAGTTTGTCAGCCGATTACAGACAGCCACCTCAACGCCGATGCGCGAAGGAATAGTTTACGACTTAGACTCACGATTGCGGCCCTCGGGCCGAGCTGGTGCGCCTACCGTCAGTATGGCGAGTTTTAAAAAACACCATCTTCAACGCGCTCACACTTGGGAGCATTTGGCACTTATGCCAAGCCGGCTTGTGGCAGGCGATCCAAGGCTTGCAACGGCGGTAGATGATGTGAAGCGTGATTTGATCGCTCGCCCACGGAGTAAGCAACAGGCTTTGAACGACGTTTACAAAATGTGGAACCGCATCGAACAGCACCGCATTCAAGTGACTAAAGCTGAGATTCTAAACACCAAGCTAAGAGCAGGCGGGTTAATGCAAGCTGAGTTTCTTGCCAATGCCATCATTCTAGTGCGAGCGGATAGAACTGCCACGGATCATTTTCCATCTTTCGACACGTTGTTAGATTCGGTGCTTGAAGATCACGAAAAAGATCTCACGGCCATCATAGAATTTTGGCGCGGCCTACAAGCATGGGAGAGGCTTCTGGGATTAACGCGGCGGCCGATTCGAGATATCCCTGATGTGTATCTCAGTAATTTCAAAACGCAACTGAGTCTCACCTCGGTTAATCAGCTTATTGAGCATCAGGCTAGTTTTCAAACTCGCGTTTTAGCGATTGCCAAACGCTTCTTTAATCAATCTAGCCTGAACAATCAGCGCGACATTGAACAATGGGCTGAAACGCGTGTGCAGTGGCTTTGACCTATCGATCAAGATAACTTTGCAGAGAGCTTAATCTAGGCCTAAATCGGGTCGAAACTGTAGTCTTGCAGGCTGCGCTCGGCGACGTCAATTAGAGTGTCACGCAGCCAAGTCAACGCCGCGTCTTCTTCGCTGTGCTCATGCCAATACAAGTGCATGGAGTAGGGTTTAACATCAAAGGGGATAGGCGCTATATGAAGATCATCGTTAAGTAAATTTTTTGCCATGATCTTAGTTGTGGTCAATAGTTGGTCAGAGCTACTTAAGACCTTGGTTGCGGCATAGTAATTTTGGCAACGAATGTTGCTCTCGCGCTCCAAGCCAGCCTGCTGAAAAAATGCATCTTCCATGGTCATACCCACTGGGCGATTCGACACGCTAATGTGTTGGCTAGCCAAATAGCTGTCTTGATCAAGCTTGTCTCGTAAAGGGTGGTCTTTGCGCATCAAAACGCAAAAGTTATAAGACCAAAGCTTGTGGTGTTGAACTGGCTTTTTTACTCGAATACCAACGTCTAAGGCAACATCAATATGGCCGGCCGCAAGCTCACGGCTTAACTGAGTGCGATCAAATTGCACACTGGCGAAACCAACGCCGGGCGCCCGTTCGGTTAGCGTAGAACAAAGGGCGGGAAGTATCGAAATTTCAATTGAGTCGTGCATGCCGATACGAAAAACATGATTACTGCTTTGCGCATCGAACTTATCCCACTGTTGAAGCGCGCGTTGTAGGCGCGTAAGATTTTCAATAATCTGTGGCGCCAAGCGTCGGCAGGCCGGTGTAGGCACCATTTTATTTTGAGCGCGTTGGAATAGTGGGTCGCCCAAGGCATCCCTTAGCCTACGTACCGCATGACTGATTGCTGAGGGTGTTAAATGCAGTGCCTCAGCGGTTCGGCTCATGTTTTGTTCTTCGTAAAGACTGCGAAAAACTTTAAGCAGATTTAGGTCGAGTTGTTGAATTCGGTGTTTGTTTTGCATGGCAGGTAAACGAATTTATGGCTGAACTAACTTCATAGAAGCGCCATAGTATATTTCATTTCATTCATTTTATAATCCGCTATTCTCAGTTTTTAAGCCTGATAAACCCGTCTTTGGTGGTTTCTCTATGCCAAGTATCTATCTTATTCGTCACGGCCAAGCCTCCTTTGGCAAAGACAATTACGATAAATTGTCGGAGCTAGGTGAAGAGCAAGCACGCGTTTTAGGGCAAACTCTAAGTCAGCGTTTAAGCGGCTTTGATTTGGTCTGCTCTGGTACCTTGCATCGTCATGCGCAAACGGCCGCAGGTACTTTGGCCGCTTTCGACGATACGCCAGCGTACTCTGATATCCAGCAGTTCACTGGTTGGAATGAATACGATCATCAAGAATTACTAGCCCGGCTGCGGCCTGAATTTGCGACAGCAAAGAGCATGATGGCGTTTGTGCGCGATCAAGAGAATCCCAAACAGGTTTTTGAAGACAGCTTCAACGCAGCTATACAACGATGGGTTCAAGGCCAACACAATGATCAATACAGCGAAACCTGGCCGCAATTTATCGAGCGAGTGCATGGCGCTCTCAAAGAAACCATTCGTCTAAGCCAAGGCAAGAAGAACGTTGCGGTATTTACCTCCGGTGGGCCAATTTCTCTAGTTTGCCAACACTTAATGGGGGTGCCGCCAGAGAATATTATGAAGTTGAACTGGACGCTTTTAAATTGCGGTGTCAGCAAGCTAGTAGCAACTTCATCCAGGGTTTTTCTATCATCTTTGAACGAACATACGCACTTTGAGGCAGCCGATCGACAGCATTTTTTAAGTTACTCCTGAGCGCTGCTCGCTGTATGAGTTTTCCGTTTACCAATGACTATCGATCTAAGCCTTCTTTTTGGCTCTGATCTTTTATCACTAAAAACTATTTATTATGAAAAGACAAAACATTTTGATCACAGGCGCAAGTTCAGGTTTGGGTTATACCATGGCTAAACTTTATGCCGAGCAAGGGCGTAATTTAGCCTTGTGCGCTCGTCGTGTAGAAAATTTAGATCAGCTAAAAGCTGAGATTGCCGAGATCAACTCCGAGGTAACGGTTTCGATTCGTGCCCTCGATGTCAACGATCACGAGCAAGTGTTTGAGGTTTTCAAAGCCTTTGAACAAGACTTAGGGAAACTTGACCGAGTTATTGTCAATGCTGGGATGGGCAAGGGCGCGTCTTTGGGCACAGGCCACTTTAAGGCCAACAAAATGACGGCGACCACCAATTTTGTGTCGGCAATAGCGCAATGCGAAGCGGCCTTAGAAATTTTTAGAAAGCAAGACGAGGGGCATTTAGTCATGATCTCCTCAGTCAGTGCTGTGCGCGGCTTTCGGCGGGCGCTGAACGTGTACGCTGCCTCTAAAGCGGCGGTTAGCAACCTTATGGAAGGTGTTCGTATTGACTTACTTAACTCCAATATTCAGGCAACGACGATTCATCCGGGCTTTATCCGCAGCGAAATAAATGAAGATGTCGAGAAAGTCCCATTTATGGTGGATACCCAAACCGGCTGCAAAGCTATTTTAGCGGCTATCGAAAAAGAGGGCGGCAGTTACTTCGTGCCTGCATGGCCATGGGCCTTGATGGCTCGGGTAATAAAACTGCTGCCATTAAGTACGCTTAAAGGTTTTAGTTGATCCCCGTTTTTCGGTTAAGCATAGCCTCAATAAAGAACAAGGCCCCGCACTAACGAGGCCTTGTTTGCAATCAGCTGAGCCGAAAATTAATTCGCCGTAGAGCGTAAATCTAATATAGGCATATTTTCACCGCCCACGTACTTGGGCAAGATGCCGTTCCAAGCCTCAATCTGCTTCAACTGAATATAGGCTGGGCTTTTCTGCGCGGCTTCATTGATCTTCTCAATCTTATAGGCCTCCGCATCGGCCAATAAGCGAATGCGTTGCTCTTCGAGCTTAGCGGCTTCAAACTCCGCATTGGCGGTGGCAATCTTTTGCTCTTGCTCAGTCGAGAAGCGTTTTAACTCAGCCTTTTGTTTTTCGGCTTCTTGTTCGCGGCGTTTTTTGTCTTCGACTGCTTTCGCAATAAACGGCGGCAAAACCACATTGCGAATTAGAATACCCTGCATCTCGATACCAATGGGTTCGAGCTTAGTGGTCAAGGCTTCCATCATTTGAATCTGCATACGATTCTGTACCGACTCCGAATAAAACTCTTCGGCATTGGCCACGGTTTTGCCTTGTTCTCGAATCAGTGAACGAAAGTAGGGCACGACATGAATGGCAACCACATCAGCCGCGCTACCTGTGTTTTTCTTAACCGCTGGCGCATTCACTCCAATAAGGCGGTATTGCAGAGAAACGTCAAAGTGCGAGATCAATTGATCTTGTGAGGGCACGCCCATTTTGTCGAATTTTAAAGTCTTTTGACGCACGTCGTATTCGGTCCAGGAATACAAAGGGTTGACTGGAAAGTGTAAGCCCTCGGCATAGACATCTTCTTGAACTTTACCGAATAAGGTAGCGACTTTGACATGACCCGCAGGCACTTGCGTGACAAAGAACAAGGCCGCAAAGACGATCAGCGCAGGTGCAATCGCGGCTTTGGCTAAACTTCTGAATGCTCCAAGGCTATTTTGGTTTCGGCCAATAACCAACACTACCAAGCTGGCAATCGCGATAGCTAAGGAAATAAATTGAATGTTTTCGAACATAAGACCCCACTTTTAATTGTGATTATTAAATTATATATGCGGGGATTTACTCGACAACTCAAGTTTTGATTGGTGGCAAAAAAAGGGTTTTTTATCAAGATGGAAGTGTTCGTTCTGGCTCTTCCGATGTTGGCAATTGCGCCTCCGGTTGTTGAGATGCATCTTTTAATGCGTTTAGCTTTTTCTCTAGCAGCTCGATTTGCCCCTTAGTGCTTATCAAGGTTTGCATTAGCTGATCATGTAAGTCTGGGTGCGAGAGTTTGCGCAGATGCGCGTATTTGGCTTCATCGAGATTGTTAATCACAACAGCAATAAAAAGATTCACCACCACAAAGGTGCCGATCACCACAAAGCTGACAAAGTAGATTGCGTAAAAGGGTGATAACTCCATTGCGATGTACATCACGTCGGTCCAGTCTTCGAGCGTGACGATTCTGAAAAGCGTTAATAGCGCATAGGCTAAGTTGCGCCAATGAGTTGGGTCGTGTTCGTGGAAGAGGTGGTAGCCCAGCACGGCGTATAAAAAGAACAACAAGCTCATCAAAATTGTGATGTGAAACATCGATGGAATAGAGCGCACTAATGTTTCGACAATTAGCCTAAGTTCTGGAAATGCATTGATGAGCCGCAGTACTCGAAGCAGGCGTAGAACACGGCCTAACATAGCGTATTCAGAAGCGATAGGTAGCAGCGCAAAAACGATCAAACTGAAATCAAATAGGTTCCAACCGCTTTTAAAATAGTGCCAAGGCCTCGGCGACAGTGCCACCATTTTAATAATGGCCTCAACTATGAATGCGCCCAAGATAAGCTGATGCGCGAGATTAAACCCTTGCTCTAGCTGTGGCGTTATCAAGCTGGGAAACGCTTCAATCGCGATCATCGCAGCCGTAATAAGAATCAAGCCGATAATGATCCGTTCAAATAAGCTCGAGGCGGCGAATTGCTTAATCGCATCCATAGACGGTAAGACCATAAACGTTAAAATTAGTTGCCAAGAAAAACATTTAGAGCGATTTAAGCCCTATGTCTCTCTGACTGTTTTGATTGTGGTTTATCCAGTATTTCTGAGCCCAGTGGCAATACCGTTAATGCTATTTAGGGCTGGTTTTAACCACTCAGACTCCATTCGATTGTCGCTCTGTGCTAACCGTTTAAGCAGCATCACTTGGATGTAGTTCAGTGGGTCTAAATAGGCATTGCGCCAGCGTACAGACTCTCCAATTTCTGGAAAGTCAGACATCATTCTTGTCTCGCCCGTGATGCGTTGAATCTGCTCAATAGCGCGTTCAAATTCTTCGCGCATTGTCGTGTAGGTCGTGGCGGCAATCTCAGTGTCTGAGCACAAACTGGAATACGCTTTGGCAATGGTTTGATCTGTTTTCAAGATCACCATTTGCGTATTACTCAACAGCGTTCGAAAATATCGCCATTGCGATTGCATGGTTTGAAGCGTCTCAAGGCCGCCGTCATTAATCGCACGCTCTAACGCAGCCCCAAGACCATACCAGCCCGGAATGTTTTGCCGCGATTGCGACCATCCGAAGACCCAGCCAATTGCGCGGATCGACTTTTTTGAGTAGTCGGCTTTCTTTCGATGCGATGGTCTTGAACCAATATTCAGCAAACCAATCTCGGCCGATGGAGTCGTCTCATAGAAATACTGCATCGTTGCCACATTGTCGTCGGTGAGTTCTCTGAAAGCCTGTTCGCCGTCTTCTACGAGGCGACCCATCATGTCGATATGCGGGGCCTGATCGGTGTTGGCGTTGTCGGGGTCGCTGGCCTTCATTAATCCGCTGATGCCGACGGTTAACTCATAACGTGCGGTGTCAGTAAAATTGTACTTAAAAGATAAGACTTCGCCTTGCTCAGTAAACTTAATGCCGCCTTTAACGGTTCCTTGAGGCTGGCTTAAGATGGATTCGTGAGTGGGGCCACCACCTCGACCAATGGTGCCGCCACGACCATGAAACAACAAGCAGCGAATTTGTTTTTCATCGCACACCTCAACAATGTTTTGCTGGGCTTTGTAAAGATTCCAACTTGAAGCCAATATGCCGCCATCTTTACACGAATCTGAATATCCCAGCATGACTTCTTGGGTATCCTTCGTAAAGGCCAGCATCTGTTTGTACACCGGGTTTTCGAATAGGCTGCGCAAGGTCGGTTCGGCGTGTTCGAGGTCTTTGACGGTTTCGAACAAAGGCGCGATATGAATGCGGCAATCCAGTTCGCCACTCGGGTTGGCCTCTATCAGACCAGCCATTTTCGCCAGCAGCGCCACCTCAAGAATGTGGCTTGCCTCGTGCGTCATAGAAATAATATAGCTGCCAAAACAATCCAGTGAAACTTCTTGGCGCATCTCTTGCATTAACTCAAAAACTTCAATGATGTCAGCGCTTTGAATCGTGATTTGGCGTCGATCGTAGTTGATCGCCGAGCTGCTTTTAATTTGCTCACTAAGCCATTCTTGACGCTCAACTTCGGTTAATGCGCCGTAGTCGATAGGCGTTTCCAGAGTAGCGGCAATTTCCTGAATCGCTTGGCTATGCAAGGTCGATTCTTGGCGAATATCGAGCTTGGACAAATAAAATCCACAGGTATCCAGCAGGCGCAGTAATTGTTTTAGGCTGCCGCGAGTAATATTGCCTTCCTTGTGATGACGCAAGGAGTCGCGCACCAGCATGATGTCGTCGCGAAACTCTTGTTCGTTGGCATAGGCCAAAGGGTCGAAAAACGGTTTGCCGTCGCCCATGCGCGCTTCGACTTGGTAACTGGTTTTCTCTAGCCTCAGTTTTACGAAGCTGAGGCGTCGTCGGTATGGCTCGTTGATGTGTTTGTTGCCCAAGTACTTGGTCATGCGTTTAGCATCGGCTTGTTCGGCGGCGATAAACGCGGGCGACAACTCAACTTGATCTGCGCTGTGCGTAAATACTTGTGATAAATGATCAACCCGCCGGGCATATTCGGCGAGTACTTCGAGTTGTTGCAAGCGCAAGGCATTGCGTGTGATTTGTGGTGTAACAAAGGGGTTGCCATCGCGGTCGCCACCAACCCAGGTGCCAAATTGCACAATCTTGGGTAAATTTAGTGTGTCGCCTCGGGCTTCTGGATAAACTTGCTTAATCGCGGTTTCCAGATCACGATAAATTTCAGGCAAGACCGAAAACAAGGTCTCGCGAAAATAATACAAGGAGTTTTCAATCTCATCATAAACGGTTGGTTTCGCGGGGCGCACGGCCTCGGTTTTCCAAAAGATTTGAATCATCGCCTTAAGCCGGTGCTCGTACTCAGCTCGTTCTACTTCTGGTGCGTGACTACTTAATAGCGATTGATACTCTCGGTGAATGCGTTGCAATGCCTCAAGCACTACGGGTCGCTTAGCCTCGGTTGGATGCGCCGTAAACGTTGGGTAGTAATTTAGCTCGCCAATCAGGCTTAGTACTTGGTCCAGCGATTTACCGGCGGCTTTAAATTGCGTCAGCGTATCCAGAAACGAATTGGCCCATGTCTGGCCTTGGGCTTCGCGTTCTGCTCTTTGAAGTTGATTAGTGTGTTCTTCGGCAATGTTAGCTAAATGAAAAAACGTGCTAAAGGCATGGATAACTCGGTCTAAAGTATCGACGTCGAGCGTATCGATAGCCGAAGTCAACTCATTCAAGCGAGCTTGCTTTTGATCGCCCTCGCTACCATCTTCATTAAAATTGCTATCACAGTCGTCGCTCATATTAGCGCGGCGCTGTTGAATAAAGCCTTGTCTAAGAAGTTCAACCGCATCAAATACGGCTTGGCCCTCTTGTTCGAGAATTACTTCGCCGAGTAAATCGGGCAAAATTTTGGCGTCGTCACTTAAAGAGATAATCGCTTGAGGCATAACAAAGTAGGGTAGATATATAGGCAGCGAAGTTTACCATGCTTGAGATCACAAATTGGCGCGCAGACCGCGTATCGAGCTAGGATTTAAGCAAAAAAGTTTGATAATTTTTACTGGGTTCGACATACGGTTCGCTCAATTGTGAGTACAATCGCGCGCATGAGAAAGATCAAAACTGGTGCCTTTCGGCGGCGACTCTCACTTGGGCTCGCGGGGGCCAAAAGTGGGGTAGGCTTGCTGGGTGCCAAAGCGTCTTCAATGTTACTGCCTGCAGAGCAGCGAAACGCACACAACGAAGCGGCCTTAGAAAGAGAGGCCCTTCGTTTTGTCGCTGAGCTTGGTGAACTAAAAGGCGCGTACGTTAAAATCGGCCAAATGCTGGCCTTATACGGCGAGCATCTTTTGCCTGGGCCAGTCACGCGCGCGCTGCACACCTTAGAAGCGCAAACGACGGCGATTGATTGGTCTGCAATCAGTACTGAGTTACCGCCTCAGTTTGAGGCTTTATCGATAGAAGAAACGGCCTTTGCCGCGGCTTCTTTGGCTCAGGTTCATCGCGCTCGGCTAAATGAAAAAGATCTATGCGTAAAGATTCAGTACCCGGGGATTGCCAATGCAATAGATGATGATTTTCGCCAAGTTTTGCAGATGCTCAAATTGACGCGGTGGGTTGAGTCCAGCCGGCAATTAGAAGAGGTTACTCAGCAACTGAAAGTGCATCTTGAGGCCGAAGTTGACTACCAAAAAGAGTTGAATAAGGCCCAGACGGTTGCACGCTATCTTAGTGAAGATACTCGGTTTTTAATCCCGCACTACCATGCCGATTATTGTAGTTCGACCATCTTAACCATGGATTTCATCGACGGCTTGGATGTAATGCATGACGAGGTTCAAAGTCTACCGTTGGTGAGACGAAATCGAATCGCGTTTGCCATGCTCGATCTATTCTTCAAAGAGGCGTTTGAGTGGGGCTTAATGCAAACCGACCCAAATTTCGGCAATTACCGAATTGTGATCGATGCGGAAAAAGAGCAAGATCGCATCGCCTTACTGGACTTCGGCGCAGTACACGAACTTGAACCCACTTTTCAACAATCCTTAAAGGCAGCCATATTAGGCGCGTGGCAAGACGATCACGATAAAACCATAGAAGGTTTAATGGGCTTGCGTTGCCTTCGAGATAAAGACAGCGATGAGGTTAAAGCCTCATTCGCTGAATTCTGTTCCTTGTTGATGGAACCGTTTAAAACGGATTTTAGTCACGTTCCATCAACGGCATTAACCGCCGATGGCGTATACGACTGGCACAACTCAAAGTTACTCAAACGCGCCGGTAAGCTTGCAGCTAAAAGTATGTTGTACAAAGGATTTACCGTGCCGCCCTCCGAGTTTGTCTTAATCGCTCGCAAGTTGACCGGGGTATTTACCTTTGTTTC
>CALAKU010000022.1 GCA_937922925.1 uncultured Arenicella sp.
GAACTAGGACAATTCATCGATGAGCAACATGAAATCAATGATATTGCTGCCGACATCACCGCTGAGGAGCAAGAACCCGTTAGTATTGAAAGCTTCGATGTCCAAGACGTCAATGATTTGCAAGACGACGATGATGTTGAGAACGATATCGTTAATCTTGACTTTGACCTTGACTCAGAAGATTTTTCGACCAGCCTTGTCAACGATTTGGTTGCCGAATCGCCGGAGGCGAGCGCCTTGTCTTTGGGCTCAATTGAAGACACCGAGCAAGACGATGCTGAGCAAGAAATTGTTGAGCAAGAAATTGTTGAGCAAGAAATTGTTGAGCAAGAAATTAGCGAGTCAGATGTTGAGCTTATAGAAAGCGAAGATGAGGCTGTTGAACTCGATGCGGCTGTCGACTCTGTTGGCGATGAGAACGACGATTTTTCAATTACTTTTGATGATTTGTCGCTTGAAGATATCGAGGCAGAAGAAGCCGCGAGTGGCGCAGCCTCTGTAGTTGATCTGGGCGAGACAGATGATGAGAGTTTAGAAGACCTTATCGATTTAGATGAACAAATCAGCGTTGTTGAATTCGCCAGCGATATCATCATCGAAGAAGACTCAATTGTCGAATTGTCGGATGAGATCGTCAGCCTTGATTTGGACGATGAGCCTACCGAAATAGAACTGATCGATGATCAAAGTTTAGAGCAGGCCTCGGATTTAGAAATCGAATCGTCGTCTTTGTTGATCGTTAATGACGCCGAAATGCGCGAGGTATTCACTCGCGAAGCACTCACGAATATCGAAAACTTAGAGCATGAGTTGCAACAAGACCATGCGGCGCTGTCTGAAGACGACTCGCTGGCTATCGGATTGCACACTCTGCTTGGCAATGCTCGCACGCTTGGCTTCGATCAAGTTGCCATGGCCTTGCATTGCGCAGAAACTTTGTACTTAGCGAAAGCCGCATCTGGAAAAGCGCTCGATCATCAAGAAAAAGAAGTGTTGCAATCAGTGACGAGCGCGCTTCGCGAAGGCATCGAAAACGCGACCGATACTGCGCCTTACTATCACTGGGAAGACGCGCAGTGGAGCACCATCACGCAGACCCTTGATGAGCTAATAGATAACGCTAAGAAAGATATCTCAAGCGAGGTTATTGAAGAGCCGGGCGATTCAGATGAGCTGATTGAGCTTGAAGCGGCTGCAGATGTCGAATTGCTCGAGGACGATGTTTTAGTGTCAACAAAAGAGCCAACCCAATTTCATCAGCCGTCTGAAGAATTGGTTATTGATGCAAGCTCACTCATGGCTAGCTCCGATAGCGAAGAGAGCGATGGCAGGGATGCAGAAATGATCGACTTGGATCCTTCAACTGCCGATGTGTTAGATATTGATGCGCGAGAGATTGATGCACTGGACACTGATGAGATAGAGATTGATGCGCCTGATGAGTCGCCACTTGATGAAGCATACGAGGAGCGAGATCGAGTCGCGGCAGTGTTTGAGGGGCTAGAGCCGATAGATGACTTAGTCGCAGACGAAATCGCAGAAGTTGCGCCCGCCGCGGATGACCTTGATGCTAGCGTTGATACAGAGGTCGACCTTGACGATGACTTAGTTTCCATAGAAGCCTCTTTGTCGGCTTTGCAGAACCCAGCAGAAAATCAAACTGCCGAGCAAATTACAGAGCAAGAGGAAAGCGAGCCGGCGCAAGAGTTAGGTTCAGAGGCCGAGCTACAAAGCTTGTTGCCAGACGACTTAACCAATTTGCTTGAAGACGATATTTTGGTCGACGATGCCCTTACCTTGAATGGTGATGGTGTAGACACAGACACAGACACAGACACAGACACAGACACAGACACAGACACAGACACAGACACAGACACAGACACAGACACAGACACAGACACAGAAGCCGAAGCCGAAGCCGAAGCCGAAGCCGAAGCCGAAGCCGAAGCCGAAGCCGAAGCCGAAGCCGAAGCCGAAGCCGATCTTCCCGTTGAAGAAGTGAGCCAAGAGCTCAAAGCCATTTTTGTCGAAGAGCTGCGTGGCTTACATCATGAACTTGATAACGAGGTAGCCAAGCTTTCCAATCTTGGTGAAATGGCTCCAGCGATGGCGAATGTGTTGCGCCATTTGCACACCATTAAGGGCAGTTCGTTGATGGCTGAAGCGGATCAACTCGGTGGCCTGACTCACCATACTGAAACCTTTCTAGAAACCAACTTCATTCGCAACGACGACGATCTACAAAGTGTTCGTCGAACCTTAGAGCAGTATATTGACTCGGTCGATGTTGCAGCGAAAGCCTACAGCAAAGACGAGGAGTTTACGCCACCAACGGATTTGCTTGAGCGCCTCGGTGTCAACGAGGGCTTGGTTGAAGAAACATTGGCGCAAGACGCCGCTGCGCAAGAGCCGCCTTCCGACCAAATCGAGAACGACTCCGATGAGCGAGACAATGAGCAACGTTTACTGCGCTCCAGTGAGCTTCAAGAAGAGTTCGCCGCCGTTAATAATCAGTTGCAAGATGTGTTTGCGAATTGGAAATCTGCACGGGGCTGGCCAAAGGTTCGGCCGCTGATGAGTGAGCAGCTTACGCAACTGCATGAGCTGATTGACAAAGACTCAAGCACCTTGAGTGAGCTGGCGCCTTTAGTGAACCGAGGCCATGTTTATATCGATCAGCTTGAATTAAAGAAAGCCAAAGAATATCGAAACGCCAAAACCTTATTAGAAGAAGCTTTCGATGCGATTGCGGTGGGCGCAAGAGGCTTATTGTCGGGTAAAACAATGGACAACTACGACGACCTGATGGATCGTCTGAGTGTTATAGATTCCGAAGCTCAAAGTAAGACTGAATTGGATGATACGGCCCCTAGTTCGGACGAACCTTCTCGCCCCGCGGTGTTTGTACCTGGGTCAAAAGAACTCAACGATCAAGAGCAAGCCGATAAAGAGCGCCAAGAAGCGGCCGCTCGTGATCGGGCTGCTGCACTGCGTATCCGCACCGAAACCTTAGACAGTCTGACCAACTTTGTTGGTGACGCGAGTATGAACCGCTCGCAAATGCGCGAAGAAGTGGTGTCTATCAAGTCGGTCGTCGATACCTTATATGACAATGTTCAACGCTTCGGTAAGCAGCTCAGAGAATTAGAGATTGAAGCGGATGCAAAAATCACCTCGCGAACCAATGAAAATTTCACTGATCGCAGTGAAGAGTTTGATCCGCTGGAGCTCGATCGGTACACAAAATTGCAGCAGTTATCGCGCGGGCTGGCTGAAAACCTCGATGAACTTGGGGGTATACAAAACTCATTAAGTAGTTTTGTCTATAAGGCTGAAACCTCACTGCAAAAACAAGAGCGTCTAAATCGCGAATTGCAAGATGAAATCATGCAGGTTCGACTGGTCTCCTTTGGAGGTATCGCCCCGCAACTTAGGCAAGTTGTTCGCCGTACCGCTCGTGAGTTGGACAAAGACGCAGAGCTAAGCATTGAAGGCGCCGATGTGCGCTTGGACAAAGCCATTTTAGATGGCGTAGTTCCAGCGTTGGAGCATATGCTAAGAAATGCGGTTGATCACGGTATTGAAAGCAAGCAAGACCGCGCAAAAAGCGCCAAACCTGCAATGGGCAAAGTCATTGTTGAATGTCGCCAAGTCGCTCGTGAGATTTTAATCAGTGTTCGCGACGATGGCATTGGCTTGGATTTAGAAAAAATCAAAGCCAAGGCGATTGAAGACAACCTATTGGCAGCCGATCAAGAGCTTAACCCGCAAGATATGATGATGTATATCTCGCAAAGCGGCTTTAGCACAGCCGAAAAATTAACGCAGATATCCGGTCGTGGTGTCGGCATGGACGTGGTTCAGTCTACCCTGCGCCGTATGAGCGGCAGCATCTCCTACGACTTGGAAAACACGCAGCCGGGGTCTCATTTTACGATTCGCTTGCCGATTTCGCTGGCCGTAACCAGCGCGATGTTTGTTGAGTCGGGCAAAGAAACCTTTGCGATTTCGGCGCGCACCATTGAGCGCGTTGTTAACATTGAGGTTGATGAGTTGATTGGCCATTTGAAAGCCGAGAAACCGAGTTTAGACGTTGACGATATTAACTATGCTCTGATCGATCTGGCCGATTACCTTGGCTACGATTCTCAGCTGCCAATGATGTCAGGCAAGCTCTCTGTGATTTTGGTAAACGCGGGTGTGCAAAACATCGCTGTAATCGTAGAGAAACTGTTTGAGACTCAAGAGATCGTGGTTAAGAATCTGGGCGATCATTTAGGTCGAATCCCAATTTACGCTGGCGCAACCATTCGGGCCGATGGCTCAGTTGTTTTGCTGCTTGATCTTGTCGGTATTTCTTATTACGAATCTTTTGTTGCTATTCCTGAGCAAAATATTGGCGTCACGCAAACCATTCCTACGGTAATGGTGGTTGATGATTCGCTCACCGTTCGTAAATCGGCTGAACGTGACATTACCAGCCTTGGCATCAATTCAATTTTGGCGAAAGACGGTTTGGATGCTCAGGTGCAACTGCGCCAGGAAGCTCCAGATATGATTTTGCTCGACATAGAAATGCCGCGTATGGACGGTTTTGAGCTGCTTGAGTGGGTTAAATCAAGCGACGACCTCAAGCACATCCCAGTGGTTATGATCTCATCGCGTGCTACTGAAAAATACATTGATAAGGCCACTGATTTAGGTTGTGCCGCCTTTTTAGGAAAACCCTATTTGCTTGAAAATTTAGTACAGGTATTCAATCAATACCTAGAGCTAGAGCAACCTATTGAATTGGATCAATAAGCCTTATGAGTCAGGACAAACTAGATTGTTATATTCTCCCCAGTCTACCGGTGCCGATGTTGTTGCCGGTCGAATGCGTTGCTCAAGTGCTTGAGCAAGCCGAGATTGAGGCCTTGTCTGAGAGCCGTGCAGCGTGGATGCGCGGGCACGTGAACTGGCGTAATCAGCGCTTACCGGTGATGTCTTTTGCTGATTTGCATAGCGGTGCGCACAGTAGCGGCGTAGCAGGTGATAACAAGTCAAAAGATAAGGGGCAAGCGTTAGTGGTGGTGTTAAATCCAATACCTAATGCGGCCCGAAAGGCCTACTCGGCGCTATTGTGTTTCGGTGAAGCCCAATCGCTTGCCGTAGACGCATCAGTTGATATGAGCGACTTGCCAAAAGGAATGGACAAGCGATACGTGGAAGCCACTGTCTCGGTTGATGAAAACACCTTTGTGATCCCTAAGCTCGATGCCCTCGCGGTTGCTTTCTCCTATTTTTAGCGCGTTTCTGTTGCTTCGAGAGCGCTCCTAATAAAGCGTTCACGCTTGTCAGTCTCAAGTTAACAGTCTCGTCCTGATCGACCTCGGAACTAATTGGCTGGGCTAAGCCGGTTGATCTAAGGCCCCCTTTTGCGCGCGAGGGGCACACACATTACTCCCCATCGAGATTATCTTGCTGCGCGCAAATTGGCGCGCAAATTTGTTATAGTACGCCTGCGAAATCACCGTGCGATTGTTATTGTCGTCGCCAATTAAAATCCAATTTGCCAAGCCAATCCGCTTATCACATAGCGTTCTAGGAGCCTTTTACTCATGTCATCGATTTCTCGCCAGCAATGCGCTGATGCTATTCGAATCCTTGCCGCGGATGCGGTGCAACAAGCCAACTCGGGGCATCCTGGGGCGCCAATGGGCATGGCCGATATCGCTCAAGTGGTTTGGGGCGATTTTTTGAGCCATAACCCAGTGAACCCACAGTGGATGAATCGCGATCGTTTTGTGCTCTCAAATGGTCATGGGTCGATGTTGATTTATGCCTTGCTGCACCTAAGTGGTTACGATGTCAGCGCCGATGATTTACGTGATTTTCGTCAACTGCATTCCAAAACACCTGGGCATCCAGAGCACGGTTATACACCAGGTGTTGAAACCACCACTGGCCCTCTTGGCCAAGGTATCGCTAACGCCGTGGGTATGGCGATCGGTGAAGCCTCGCTGGCGGCACAATTTAATACGCCAGAGCATCAAATCATAGATCACCATACATACGTGTTTATGGGCGACGGCTGCATGATGGAAGGTATCTCGCACGAAGCCTGTTCTTTGGCCGGCACCTTGGGACTAGGCAAGCTGATCGCCTATTGGGATGACAACGGCATTTCAATTGACGGTGAAGTTGAAGCGTGGTTCAGCGACGATACCCCGGCCCGCTTTCGCAGTTATGGTTGGCAGGTAATTGATGGTGTAGACGGGCACGATTCCGCTGCAATCGCGGCGGCCACAGAGCAGGCGCGACAAGAGACGTCTAAACCCACCTTGATTTGCTGTCGCACTGTGATCGGCAAGGGCTCGCCAAACAAACAAGGTAGCGAAAGCTGCCACGGCGCGCCTCTTGGGGCCGATGAAATTGCCTTGGTACGCGAAAAACTGGATTGGCAAGCCGCTCCGTTTGAGGTACCCAGTGATGTCATGCAAGCCTGGGATGCTAAACAAAAAGGCGCTGAATCCGAGCAACAATGGCAAAGCCGCTTCGACGCGTATGCCAGCGCCGAGCCTGAGTTAGCGGCAGAGCTTAAGCGCCGTGTTGCCGGTGAGTTGCCCGCAGACTGGGCCTCGACAACTCAACAAATGATTGCTGAGGCGCAAAAAGAAGGAGCCGATTTAGCAACACGCAAGG
This sequence comes from uncultured Arenicella sp., assembly GCA_937922925.1. Taxonomy (GTDB): domain Bacteria; phylum Pseudomonadota; class Gammaproteobacteria; order Arenicellales; family Arenicellaceae; genus Arenicella. Next base: position 6,688 of record CALAKU010000022.1, read on the forward strand.
CCAGTTTGGTGGCGCTCAATAAGCTTGGGCCGTTCTTACCAGAGCTCATTGGCGGTTCAGCTGATTTGGCGGGCTCTAACTACACCATATGGGATCAATCCAAACCCATCAGTGCGCAAGACGCGAGCGGTAATTATTTGTATTTTGGTGTGCGTGAATTTGCCATGTCAGCAATCTGTAATGGTTTAGCTTTATACGGCGGTTTTAAAGCGTATGCGGCGACGTTTCTTGTGTTCACCGATTACATGCGTAACGGCATGCGCATGTCAGCTTTGATGAAGCAACCGGTGGTCTATGTGTTAACCCACGACTCAATCGGTTTGGGCGAAGATGGGCCAACTCATCAGCCCGTAGAGCACGTTGCTAGCTTGCGGCTAATTCCCAACATGTCACTGTGGCGGCCTTGTGATGCCGTTGAGTCATTGATTGCTTGGACGGTTGCCTGTGAGCAAAAAAGCAAACCATCTAGCTTGGTGTTTTCGCGCCAGACGCTGCCCCACCAAGCGCGTTCAGATCAGCAATTGGCTGATGTCGCCAAAGGCGGTTATGTTCTTAAAGATGCCGAAGGTACGCTAGGTACGCCCGATTTAATATTAATTGCCACGGGTTCTGAGGTTGCTCTTGCGATGCAAGCTGCTGAGCAGTTAGAACAAAATGGCAGTCGGGTTCGTGTTGTTTCAATGCCCTGTACCGATGCCTTTGATGCCCAAGCCGATGACTACAAAGAATCGGTATTGCCAGCACAAGTCACTAAGCGCATAGCAATTGAAGCCGGTATCAGTGACTACTGGTACAAATATGTCGGCCTCTCCGGCCGCGTAGTGGGCATGCAGAGCTTTGGTGAATCGGCACCAGCCAATCAGCTGTTTGAGCACTTTGGTTTTACGGTTGATAATGTTGTTTCGATCGCGCAAGAAATACTCGCGTAGCGCTAATTGATCAGGTAACTATCATGATTAAACGCATGCAAGATTTAGATTTGGCAGGTAAAACATTACTAATTCGCCAAGACTTAAATGTGCCGATCAACGAAGGCCAAGTCACCAACGATGCTCGCCTTAGAGCTTCTTTGCCGACCATCAAGCTGGCGTTGGAGTCGGGTGCTAAGATTCGCTTAATGTCGCATTTAGGCCGGCCTATTGAAGGTCAATTCGATCCAGCTCTTTCACTGGCGCCAGTCGCGGATCGGCTCGCCGAGCTATTGGGTCGTGACGTTGTATTAGAGCGTAACTGGCTAGACTCAATGCCGTCAGATGGCCCAGACTTGGTGCTCTGTGAGAACGTACGTTTTAATCAGGGCGAGAAGGCCAATGATAATGCGCTTGCTGAGAAAATGGCGGCCTTATGCGACATATTTGTAATGGACGCTTTTGGCACAGCTCATCGCGCTCACGCTTCTACTTGTGGGGTCGCGAAATTTGCTTCCGTCGCCTGTGCTGGCCCTTTGCTAAGCCGTGAACTTGATGCACTGGAAAAAGCGCTAAAGAATCCAGCTCGGCCTATCGTCGCAATTGTTGGCGGCTCAAAAGTATCGACTAAGTTGACGGTGCTAAAAGCGCTTTCTGAAAAAGTCGACCAACTCATTGTCGGCGGCGGCATCGCTAATACTTTTATTGCTGCCCAAGGGCACTCAGTGGGTAAGTCGCTGTTCGAAGCTGACTTGATAGACAACGCTAAAGCGCTGAGTGCACAAGCTACGTCTAATAATGGCGAAATACCGGTGCCGCAAGATGTGGTGTGCGGCAAGGCCTTTTCTAAAGACTCCTCGGCGAAAACCATGCCTGTGAATGAGGTTGCTGACGACGACATGATTTTCGATATCGGGCCAGACACTGCCAAACGGTATGCTAATTTGCTCCATGATGCTGGCACGATTATTTGGAATGGCCCGGTAGGCGTATTTGAGTTTGAACAGTTTGCTGAGGGCACGCGTTATCTAGCGCAAGCAATTGCTGACTCTAAGGCGTTTTCTATTGCCGGCGGTGGCGACACGGTAGCCGCTATTGATCAATTCGGGGTTGCTGATCAAATTTCTTACATTTCCACTGGAGGTGGCGCGTTTTTGGAGTTTGTCGAGGGTAAGGAGTTGCCAGGCGTAGCAGCCCTCAATTGAACGGTGCATTGGTCAATTTAGCCGCCCAATATGTGGTTTCTTCGGTTAACCAAGGTGTTTTTTCAAAAATTCACCGTATTTTTAGGTAAATAAGCCTTTAGTCTGATTGATTGTCTTTAGATGCTGCGTCAAACTATGCGTCTAAGAGATTGTTTTTCTGAATAAAGTGCCGTTTTAACCCCATTGGCCTTTAGTCTGAGTCAATCTAAAAGCACGGTAGGGTTGGCAACTTCAATAATTAGTTTTGATTGGTCTTGCTACGAGTTGGGCTGCGGTTTTGGTGTGTTCGCTTCGAACCCCAAATTTTCGTGGTACTGCAAGGCCAGCCAACACAGAGCAGAGCCTCATAATCTGCTGTGCAAAACAAGGTGAAGTTTGGAAAAAACGTTGGTATGAAAAAGCTTCTTATTAAGTCATTGAACAGTCCGGCTATTGTGGTGATGTTAGCCCTGACTGTTGCGATCGTCCCCAAGACCAGTTATGCGCTTGGAATGGGGGCGGCTGAAACGCGCTCGGCGATTGGCCAAACGCTGCAAATATATATCCCGCTGTTTAATGTGCCAAACCCGGATGGTTTGCGGTTCGAGCTAAGCAACCTTGACGCACAAACATCGACTATCCAAGGTTTGAGTGCTCAGCTTGACCGATCAAATTCTCAGCTTGCGGTTTTAATCCGATCTGAGCAAGTCATCAACGAACCCTTCTTTAATTTTTCGATAGCGGTCAGTGATTCGACCTCAACCGTGACACGTGACTTCACAGTCCTGTTTGATTTACCTCAAGGCGGCCTGAACGGTATTGCATCGACGCCTCCGAGTTCGTCTAATGCCAGTTCGCGGTTTGAAAACGATCGAAACAGCTATCAGGTTTCCGATATTTCTAGCCAAGGTCGAGCGTCTGCCCCAGCACCGGGCAGTGTCATGGGCCCCTACGATTGGGCTCAAGCTGGCCAGATACCGGAAAAATTTGGCCCCGTGCTAGACGGTCAATCATTGTGGAGGGTTGCGCGGCGTATTAACCGTGCCATGGGAGTGAGTCTTGAGCAGATGATGTGGGGCTTGTATCAGGCTAATCCGCAGGCATTTAGCACTACTGCCATAGAGAGTTTGCGTGCCGGAGTTACCCTCACTATCCCTTCTGAAGCTCAGGTAAAAACGTTTAGCCGCGCGCAGGCCATTTCCGAGATGGCGGCCTTGTCGAGCCCTGCACTCAATGGAACAAGTCAACAAGAAGCGGTAGCATCTGCGGCGGAACCAGCAACAAGCTCTGCGCCAGACTCGCCAATAGATGAATTTGCTGATAGCGGCGAATCTGACCTTGGCTCCGCGTTTCAATTGACGGGCATCGATCAATCCGCCGAGGCAGCTCAGGCAAACTCGCAACAATCTCAAGACATCATTTTGAATCTGTCGGAGACGGTTGGAAACCTGAGCCAAGAGTTGATCCGCAAAGATCAGCAAATCAATATCCTTGAAGGCCAGGTAGAAGAATTAAAACGGTTCATCATTGAAGAAGGCAACGAACCCCCGGCGTTTGGAGATATTCCGGTCGCCGCAGCAACGTCAGAATCAAGCGATGTGCAAGAGTCTGACGAGCAGATCACGAATGGTCTGTCTAGCGCAGCGTCGACAAGCGAAAGCCCGGTTGGGACAGAGAGTACGCCTGAGGGCTCACAAAGCAGCAGCACCGCGTTGGACAGCCAATTGGCAAACCAGCAGTCTGGGTCGTTCATGACAAAATGGTGGCCGCTGGCCTTAATCGCACTTCTGTTTGGCGCTTTGTATAGCTTACGTCATCGCTTAGCCAGCTTGTTTCGCTCATTGAATATCGGCGGTCAAGAGGCGGAGCTGGAATTCGACCGAAGAGCGGGTGATGAACGCGAGTTTGGGGCCAAAGAAGCCCCGACGGTGTATAAAGACTATTCGGTAATGGAGTCGGTTAAGCGAAAGCTCGATAGCAACGAACTCGCCGAAGGCATTAGTTATCTTGATCTTGCTGAGCCTGACTTCGAGCCAGAATTGGACGGTAAACAGCCGTTACATGACGAAGATAGTGATTTCGACAACGACATTGAGCTGGCCTCCGAACTTGAGTTTGATACGGTCGCTGACGGTGACAGTGAGACAGCAGGCAAAAATGGCGCAGATGATGGATCGTATGTCGCCAATGAAGTTCTGATTATTGAAGAAGAGAGCTTTATATCCACCGAAGAAGTTGAAGAAGAAGATCTTACTTTCGATGACCGATTTGGAAATTTGCTGGCCGAGAAAGATTTTGATTTTGCTCGCGAACTATTGGATTTTGCTCGCTACAATGAAATCAATGATGATCGCTATCATTGCGAGCGGCTACGCCTTTTAAAGAGCATGGAAGACGAGGACGGGTTTTACGAGTACTACTACCAGATTGAATCGAAGATTCCGGATTTCCCAGCTAATTTGCAAACTGAGATATCTCAATTTGTCGTCCAGTTGGCACAAAACGGCTAGGTGTTTTGTGCTGGTAGATCGGTGCTATGGATACGGCGTTTGATCCGATTGTCGGCGACAATCCTCGGGTGCTCATCCTCGGTAGTATGCCCGGCCAAACTTCCTTACAAGATAAGACATACTATGCGCATCCTCAAAATGCATTTTGGTGGATTATGGCTCAGCTATTTCAAATCGATTTTGATGCCAGTTACGCCGCTCGTTGCCAAGATTTGAAACGTGAGCATATAGCCGTCTGGGATGTCTTGCGTCAATGTGTCAGGCCCGGAAGTTTAGACAGTGCCATCGAGCGCAACAGTGAAGTGCCTAGCGATATAGAAAGTCTAGTTAACTCGCATCCGGGTTTGCGGTCGATTATTTTTAATGGCGGAACAGCTCAGCGTTTGTTCAAACGACACCAAGCCAAGCTTTTCAATAGTAAAGACTTGCGGTTTTGCCTGTGCCCATCTACGAGCCCAGCCTATGCGTCAATGCCAAGGGCAACAAAACTGGCTCATTGGCAAGTCGCGCTGCAAGCGGCTTTATCATGAGTTCGCCTAGCCATAAGCCGTTTTGGCAAACCAAGTCTTTGTTGGAAATGAGCGAAGACGAGTGGGAGTCTTTGTGCGATGGCTGCGCGAAATGCTGCTTGCAACAACTGGAAGACGAAGACAGCCAGCAGTTGGTGTTCACCGATGTCGCTTGCGATCTATTAGATTCTCAAACCTGCCGATGCACTGATTACCCCAATCGCAGCATAAGAGTGCCTTCGTGCATGAACCTGAATATCAACAATATCGCGCAGGCGGCCGAGTTTGCTCCGCCCAGTTGCGCCTATCGTCTATTGTATTTAGGGGACGATTTACCAGATTGGCACCATCTTCAAAGTCAAAGTAAAGAATCGGTTCACTTAAGTGGTAATTCTGTTCGGGGGCGTTGTCGCCCAATGGCGAGCATCAGTGAAGACGACATCGAAGACTACGTAGTTGAGTGGCCGCAAAACTGATCTTCGCTGACCTCGTTCTTCTAGCTTACGTTTTCTTATATCTAAATTAGTTATTAGATAGCATTTTGTTAATATATGTGGCCTTGAAGCCAATCCGAGGCCGCTTGGTGTATACTCAAAACAAGCCGCTAATATCGACATACAACACATAATAGCAACAGATAAATGACCCCGCCGGAGCTTATAATTGATCGCTAGAGCATGGTATTGGTTGGGCCTGCTAACTTGCCTTTCACTGTTGGGGGTAGCTTACTTCTACTTCCAAAAACAGCTTGGTTTACCTCCTTGCCCCTTGTGTATGTTTCAGCGAGCCGCTCTCGTGTTCGTTGCGTTTTGTTGTCTATTGGGTGTTCTCTTTAAGCCGAGAAAATTCGGTGCCAGGTTGTTGGCTTTGGGCGGGTGTTTAGGCAGCGCAATTGGGCTAGCAATAGCGGGGCGTCAAGTTTGGTTACAAAATCTACCTGAAGACCGCGTGCCGGAATGTGGGCCACCGTTGGAGTTTATGCTCGACGCATTTCCCTTAACCGAAGTCATTCGCTCCGTGTTGTCGGGCAGTGGTGAGTGTGCAGAGATTCAATGGCAATTCTTGGGCTTAAGCATGCCGGGCTGGATGATCATCGTATTTAGCGTCATGCTTTTAATTTGCCTAAGATTGTTGTTCAAAAAGGAAAGGAATTATTTTTCTGGTGCGCTTGGCCGTTAAGCTACCAAGCCCCATTTAAAGCCGAATCTTGACACACGGGTAATGTCTATTGGCTAAGTTTTGCTCTATAGTTCACGAATAGTGAGAGAGAGTTACAAGCCCAACGGATCGGCTGAATAGAGAAGTCCGTTGCTTAAGATCATAGCTTGTGCCAATTGCCAAATTATTCGCGGATTTAGTAAGCTGGCGCTAGTAAGTTATATCGTAGATTTCGGTTTGTAGTCATAACCTAGTGATCAATCAAACAAGCTCGCCATGAACAAGACCATAAACAGTAAAAATAAAAGCACGCACGTAAAGGGCCGACGATTTAAACAAAGACATATTGCTGCAAGAATTAGTGCGGCGAGTATCGGCCTTGCCGGCATGATGTTGGGACAAGCATCCGCCCAGCAAGTTGCCCTTTTAGATACCGGCGTGGATCCGACGCGCGGTTTTAATATTGCTCAGGGTTTTAACTACTTTCTAAACATCAGCGATACGGACGATGTATCTGATCGGCAGCCAGAGGGTCATGGCACGGTTTCAGCGCGAGTTGCTTCGGAAGCCTTTAATGGGCAAATTGTGCCTTTTGTCATCACCAATGGTGATACCTCGCAAGACGCGTCCACGGAAGCCATGGTCACCGAAGCTCGAGATGCCGCCTTATCCGACATCTTAGGTCGCGACGCCGTTAGTGTGGTTGGATTTACTTGGGGTACCAATGGGGCTGTCGGCAGCTCCGCTCCGCTAGTGGCAGACTTATCGCGCGCGAATAAAGTGATCGCCATCATGGCGGGTAACGAATCAGCTTCTCAACCCAATGTGTTAGCCACATCGAGTTTTAATTTGCCTGGGGTTATCGTAGTGGGCGCAACCGACGGTATGGGCAATTTGTTAGCCGAGTCGAATCGTGCAGGTTCGACGGCTGAGCGTTTTGTCGCCGCCATTGGTTTGCCTGATTCCAATGCCACGGTCGGTGGCACGTCTTGGGCGACGGCGCGTATTTCAGGAATCGCTGGAGCTGTGTTGTTGCAAAACCCCGATTTAACCGCCGAACAAGTAGCCGAAGTTATTTTTGATTCGGCCGAAGACAGGGGCGCTCAGGGCACTGATGCTGAATACGGCCGCGGTGTGATCCTCAGTGCTGAACAAGTTTTAAATAACGTGATAGGGCCAACTACGGTACCAACACCAGCGCCCACTCCAGCACCGACACCTGCGCCCACTCCGGCACCTGCGCCCGCTCCGGCACCAACATCAACACCTACACCTGCCTCTAATGGTGGGGGAGGCGGCGGTGGCGGTGGCGGCGGGGCAATTTTATTAGTTGGTGGTGCTCTGGCGGGCGCATTGCTGTTAAGCCGCCGCTCGAGTACTAAGCTCGAAAAAACCTTGGTCTTGGATTCTTATGGCCGAAGTTTTCAGGCTGACTTGACCGACGACATTGCAATCAACGACGCCGATTTAGAAATAGGGCATTTCTTTAGCTCGTTCGCTCAAAGCCTAGAGCAACAAGCGATTGCAGGCCAATTTCAGTTAGATGGTATTAACACCGACGTGGCGTTTTCAGCAAGTCACTTAAACGACCCTCGCATTGATTTTATCGAATATTTCGCAAGCCCCGGCGACCGTGGAATTGAGCCACGTCATAACGCCGTATCGTTTGCGACGTCGAGTCGATTATCGCAAAACGTATCACTTAGCTCAGGCTATCAAGTCAGCGCACAACAAGAATTTGGCGGTTTGAATTTGTTATCAAACGAGTCCGAATTTGGCCGCAGTTCATTTTTGTCTGGCCAATCATTTACTTCGGTGTTGTCCGGCTTTAGCCCGCAGGCGAATACAGCCAGCGTGGCTTTTCATTCCAAAACCAATTCAGCTAATGGGATTAAGTTGGGTTTGGTCTCAGTCGATGGCGACAATGCATTTAGCCAACATTCGTTCTCTAGCTTTTTACAAGGCAGTTACCAAATCAATGAACGAGCTGGTTTGAGCGTGCAGTTTGGCCAGATTCGCGAGAGTGGTAGCGTGCTAGGCGGCGCATCGGGTGGTATTTTTGGCGTCGATCAATCTACCACCTACGCTCTAAATTTGGCAGGTAAGATTCGCCTTGGCCATCAATTTTCCTTGGTGAGTAATTACGGTCTTGGTAGAACATCGGTTGATGCGTCGCAAAACAGTTTGTTGGCCGATTTTTCAACTCTTCGCAGCGATTGGTATGGCCTCGGTGTGATTGGCGATAATGTGTTTCGTCAACGAGATCAGCTTGGCCTTTCTTTTGCGCAACCATTGAAAGTGCAATCTGGGGCAGTGGATTATTCTATCCCCACCAGCCGCTTAGCCAATGGTGACATTGGTTTCGACACGGAACGGATCAACTTGGGCGACACTGATGCCACCGAACGCAACATTGAGGCCTATTATCGAACGGTACTCAATGATCGTTTTGAAGTTGGCGCGTTTGCTCAGTTTCGTCGTAATCCCAATCACGTAAGTGATCAGGGTGACGATATGATTATCATGGCTACCTTTAAGTATCGGCATTAGGTTGGCAGGGCCAGATTCTATTGAATTTAAAAAGCCGCCAGTTAACGGGCGGCTTTTTTAACTCCTTCAGTTCTATTGCCCTTCGAGCTAGATGGCTTTTGAGCACAATAACGTTACAATTCGGTTTTACGCTTCTGACTGTATTCGCTTACTGCCGTGAAATTTTATAATACCGAAACCAAACAAAAGACCGACTTCGTGCCGCTCGATCCTGAGAACGTCACAATGTATGTCTGCGGCCCCACTGTATACAGCTTCGCGCACATTGGAAATGCCCGCCCGCCCGTGGTCTTTGACGTGCTGGCTCGGGTGCTGCGCAAGACATTTCCGAAAGTCACTTATGCGCGTAACATCACTGATATCGACGACCGCATCAATGCATCGGCAGCTAAAGAAGGCGTAGACATTTCGGTGATCTCCGAGCGTTACACCGATGCGTATCACAAAGACCTTGAAGCGCTCGGCGTATTACCCACCGATGTTGAGCCGAAAGTCACGGAACACATTCCCCAAATTATTACTGAGATTCAACGCTTGCTTGATGGCGGCTTTGCCTACGAAGCCCAATCGCATGTACTGTTTCGTGTGTCGTCGTATGCCGATTATGGCCAGCTCTCAAAGCGCTCTATGGACGAGTTGCTTGCTGGTGCTCGAGTTGATGTTGCGGCGTATAAAGAAAGCGCTGGCGATTTTGTGCTTTGGAAGCCCTCAACAGAGGATCAACCGGGGTGGGATAGCCCTTGGGGTCGAGGGCGACCAGGTTGGCATATTGAGTGCACGGCCATGGCCGCTGAACATCTCGGTGAGACGATTGATATTCACGGCGGCGGCCATGATTTGATTTTCCCTCATCATGAAAATGAGCGTGCTCAAAGTGTTTGTGCGCACAACGCTAAGTTTGTGAATCTGTGGATGCACAATGGCTTTGTCAATGTCGACAAAGAAAAGATGTCTAAATCGATAGGCAATGTGCTACTGGTACAAGACCTTTTGAAACAGGCGAAAGGCGAGGCCATTCGTTATGTATTATTGTCCGCGCACTATCGCGCGCCGCTGGATTGGAACGACGACATACTGGCGCAAGCGACGAATAGTTTAGATCGCCTTTATGGCGCTCTTCGCAAACTAGAGAGGGTTGACGCTGACCCGAGTGTTGGAGCGCCGCAAGCGTTTATTGACGCTTTGCACGACGACCTCAACACTCCAAAAGCCTTAGCTGAACTTTTTGCGATAGCTAAGCAAGCACAGATTAGTGAAAACGACGCTGAACTGGCAGTTTTGAAAGCACAACTATTGGCTGGTGGCGAACTCTTAGGTCTATTGCAACAGACGAGTGATCAATGGTTTGGCGACGACGCTGCTGACTCGCAATTGATCGAGTCACTGATCGAACAGCGAGCACATGCCAAACAAAACAAAGATTGGGCCACTGCCGACCAGATTCGAGATCAACTTACTGAACTCAACGTTGTTCTTGAAGACGGCGCGAATGGCACCACATGGCGTATTGAGAAATGACAACGAAAACTCCCCAAGAAATCCAGTCGGAACTGGTTGATGAATTTGAGATCTTTGATGATTGGATGGATCGTTACGAGTACGTGATTGATCTTGGCAAACAATTGCCAGAATTCGACTCAAACTTAAAAACGCCCGCAAATAAAATTGACGGTTGTCAGTCGCAAGTATGGTTGCACAGCGAGTTGATTGACAACACATTACACATCAAAGGGATGAGCGATGCGGCAATTGTCAGCGGGCTTATTGCCATCGTGTTGCGGGTTTACTCAGGGCAAAGCCCACAGACAATCTTGGATACCAAGCCGGACTTTATTAGCGCGATTGGTTTTAACGACCACCTAAGCCCGACTCGCAGTAATGGATTACACGCAATGCTGAGGGCCATTTACCAACGTGCAGGGCAGTATTTGACACAGGCCTAAGCCTTATGGCTAAACGTAAATACTCGTAAACACCGTCTGTGTTAGCTTTTTGCTTTGAATCTGGTCTAGTAAAGTAACCATTAAGCAAATTGCTTTTATCACTGAATAGCTTAGCAAGAGTCGATACAAAGTAGAGGCTTCAACAGCATAAGCTATTCACCAAGGCGAGGTATTTATGACTGAGCAACATATCGGTTTTTACTCAAAAACCAAAATAGGACAGTTAAAACGCGTTAAGCGTACCCATTCTTGGGTCACCGTTGTAAATCCAATCAATCATACGCACGTTCTGCAAGCATGTGATCATTGCGGCGTTGTTAAATCAGAAAATTCCATTGTAAGAGCTTGCAGCGGCGAACAGACTAGCCGATTGTTGACCCAGCACTATGCGAGCCACTTTTCGCAAGCGGTTTGATTTGCCGAGGTTTCGTTTAGCTGATCAGTCAGCACCAAAAACGTAGACTTCGGTATCTTCTACACGCAGTGGCAGTTGATCGCCAATCTTAAAGTCGGCGCCCGTGTTATCGCTAGCGACAAAGAGTCGCTCACCAGTTCTTAGCTCTAACAACAATTCGAGCCGCCCAACTTTATGCGATTGACGCAATAAAGTACCAGTGGTTTCTGACGGCAGGCCCACTTGCACGTCACTTGGTTTTATTAGGGCGTGCAAGTCTGTGTGCTCTTTGTTTGCGTCTGAGCTTTTATTGTCTGAAATTTTGTCGTCAAAGTCCTTGTGATCTAAGACCATGTTCGCAACTTTGTGAACCCCGATGGCCGTTTTTATTTGATTTGTTGATTGGCGTTGAGCCGGCAAAACCTTGCCTAAGCCAATAAATTCCGCGACGAACGCTGACTTAGGCTGTTTGCACATGGCCAGTGGCGTCGCCCATTGTTCTAAGCTACCTTGATTCATCACGCCCACGCGATCGGCGAGCGCAAAGGCTTCGTTCTGGTCATGGCTAACCAAAACGGCAGTCATGTCGAGTTGTTTTAATAAATCCCGTACCTCTAGGCCCAAGCTTTCACGTAAATGCCGATCTAAGCTTGAAAATGGTTCGTCTAATAATAGTAATTTTGGTCTGGGTGCCAATGCTCTGGCTAGCGCGACTCGTTGGCTTTGGCCGCCAGACAACTCATGCGGGTATTGTTTTGAAAAGTTGCTCAAACCGACCAGCGAGAGCAAATCGTCAACGCGCTCTTTGCGCTTCGAGGCCGATAATTGCTTAAGCCCAAAGCCAACATTCTCGGAAACCGTTAAGTGCGGGAACAGAGCATGTTCTTGAAAAACCATGCCGACCATGCGTTTTTCGGGTGACAAAGAATAGCTGGCACTGCAAAGCGTCTGTTGCTCTAAATCGATTTGGCCCTTCTCTAGGGCCTGAAAGCCACTGATTGCACGTAGGACCGTCGTCTTGCCGCATCCACTTGGGCCGACTAGGCAGGCTAGCTCGCCCTTATTTAGCTGTAAGCTGAAATCGCTCACAGCAGCAGAGTCGTCTTGGTATGAGACCCGGATGTTTTCGATATTTAAAAACGGTTTGTCGGTCACGCGAGCAAGTATTCCAATAGGGCTTTTTGCGCGTGCAAACGATTTTCGGCTTCAGCGAATACCACGCTTTGCGACCCATCGATCACCTCAGCACTGACTTCCATTCCACGATACGCCGGGAGGCAGTGCATAAACAGAGCATTACTCGCGGCGTAACTCATTAATTTTTCATCCACACAATAGTTGGCGAAGGCTTGTTCGCGCGCGGTTTTTTCATCCTCTTGGCCCATGCTGGCCCAGGTATCAGTCACCACCACGTCTGCGTTTTTGACAGCACTGATCGCGCTCTCACTGATCTTCACATGGCTTTGATTGAGTTCGAGTAAATCCGCGCGAGGGGCGTAAGCCTCAGGGTGTGCAACTGTTAATTGGAAGTCGAACAAACGCGCCGCATTCATGAACGAATGACAAACATTATTGCCATCACCAACCCAAGCAACGCGTGCGCCTTTGATCGAGCCCCGTTGTTCCATCAAGGTTTGCATGTCGGCTAATAATTGGCAGGGATGAAAATCGTCAGTAAGACCATTGATCACCGGCACACTAGAGTGTTCGGCAAACGTTTCGACTTTACTGTGGGAATCCGTTCGAATCATTATTCCATCGACCATCGAGGAGATCACTTTCGCGGTGTCTTCAATTGGTTCGCCGCGCCCTAGCTGAGTATCGTTCGGGCTAAGCATTAAGGCATTGCCGCCTAATTGCTGCATACCCGCTTCAAAACTCACGCGCGTGCGTGTTGATGATTTGGTAAATATCATGGCCAAAGACTTTTGCTTGAGCGGCGCAAAGCTTGCGCCTTCTTTGCGAAGCTGTTTTAACTCGATGGCCCTTTCTATTAGCTCCAACAAGGTATCGCTGGAAAAATCGTCTAGTCGTAAAAAGTGTTGAATGGGCATAAGGTTTAAGTTTCAGGGTTTAAAACTATTGATATTAAAATTGCTAAAGCAGAGAGCGGTGCTAGTGCTCTAGTGCTTAGCGGTTCTTAAAATTAGCCATGCCTATCGGGGCATCAGAAGTGGCAGCACAGTATCAACGTTCATCGAATGCTTGGTTTATTGATTTTCTATGATCGGTTGTTGTCTAACACGCGCTTACAGGTCATGGCAATTTGCTCACATTGGTCTTTGCTCAGTAATGCCGATGGCAACATGCGAATAACCTTTGCGCCACCGGTAATGTTAACCACCAAGCCTAATTCCAAAAATTGCATCGCTAGGTTCTCGTACGCTGTTGTTAATTCTACGGCTAACATTAGGCCTTGGCCGCGTATTTCTACAACATTGTCTAGGTCTCCAATTTGCTGGTTTAGAGCCGCTTTTAGAAATTCCCCAAGCTCGCTTGCTGCCTCAAGTAAGCCTTCATTTTCAATTGTGTCGATGACGGTCAGGCCTACTTTGCAAGCCAAAGGGTTGCCTCCAAAGGTAGTACCATGAGCGCCCGGGTTTAATAAACGGGCGGCTTCACCTCGAGCTGCGCAGGCACCGATCGGGTAGCCGTTACCCAAGGCTTTCGCAGCGGTCATCACATCGGGTCTAATGCCCGCGTGTTGGTAGGCAAACCAACGGCCGGTGCGGCCCATGCCAGCTTGAATTTCATCGACGATAAGCAACCAGTTATTGTCATCACAAATTTTACGCAGCCCAGCAAGGTAGTCGTTGCTGGGAATTACAATACCTGCCTCTCCTTGAATCGGCTCAATCATGACCGCGACGACATTCTTGTTGCTCGAGTATTCTCGAATCGCGTCGAGATTGTCATAGGGCACATGTTCAAACCCCGGTAATAGTGGCCCAAACCCCTCTTTGATGGCGGTATTGCCGGTTGCTGAAAGCGCACCAAAAGAGCGGCCATGAAAAGAGCCTTCTGCGCTAAGCACAATCGGGTTGTCTATGCCCCTTGCGTGCGCATAGCGGCGCGAGATCTTTATAGCGGCTTCATTTGCTTCGGTGCCCGAGTTGGCAAAAAAGACCGCATCCATTTGCGCGATGTCACAAAAGCGTTGCCCCAATTTGGCTTGCTCAGGTATCTCAAATAAATTGCTAGTGTGCATCAATGCCTGCGCTTGATCGCTGATAGCGGCACTGATGCTTTTGTGGCTATGACCTAAAAAACAGACTGCAATGCCGCCCAAGGCGTCTAGATACTCATTGCCTTTGTCGTCCCACAATTGGCAGCCTTCACCACGCACAAAACGTACCGGTATACGAGCATAGGTCGACATCAGCGGCGCAGTTTGATGCTTGTTCGCTGAGTTAGGGCGAAATTTACCAATAAATTTTTTAAGTAAAGTCATGATCTCTAAAAGTAAGAAAAGCGCCCAGAGGGCGCCTTAAACGACCGTCTTAACCGACCATCTCAAAGGCTTCTGCTAAATTAAGCCTGTTCTCAAGTCGTTGGCCTGCGCTGATATTCGCGAACCACGGTAGTATTAGTGCTTAAGTCTAACCTACGTGCGGCGTGAAGCAAGGTTTTTAAACGCATTCGCAATGGCTTTGGCTTGACCTTTCGCCGCGCAAACAGGACACTACGCGCAAAATCTCGGATAACGATTAGTTAACTCAGGTGGCATAAATGAGCAGCATCAAAAAAGTAGTTTTGGCCTATTCAGGGGGGCTCGACACTTCGATCATCCTTAAGTGGTTGCAGCAAGAATACGATTGTGAAGTCGTGACCTTCACGGCCGACATTGGGCAGGGCGAGGAAGTAGAACCTGCGCGCGCCAAAGCACAGGCGATGGGCGCATCTGAAATCTACATTGATGATCTGCGTGAAGAATTTGCGCACGACTTCGTTTTTCCCATGATGCGAGCCAATGCCATCTATGAGGGCGAATACCGCCTGGGCACCTCAATTGCCCGGCCGTTGATTGCCAAAAGATTAATCGAAATCGCCAACGAAACAGGGGCCGATGCCATTTCACACGGCGCGACCGGCAAAGGCAATGATCAAGTACGCTTTGAGCTGGGCGCCTACGCATTGAGGCCTGATATCAAGATTATTGCTCCGTGGCGAGAATGGGATCTCAGCTCGCGCGAGAAGCTGATGGCCTATGCGGCTGAGCACAAGATTGAAGTTGAAAAGAAAAAAGACGGTAAGTCGCAATATTCTATGGATGCTAATTTGCTGCATATCTCCTACGAAGGCGGCATTTTAGAAGACCCTTGGGCAGCCGCCGAGCAAGACATGTGGCGATGGACTGTCGCGCCTGAAGACGCGCCAGACGAAGCTGAGGTGCTAGAGCTTGAATACCAGCATGGCGATATTGTTGCGATTAACGGTTGGGAGATGACGCCAGCTAAAGTGATGACCAAGCTCAATGAGATCGGTGGTAAACACGGGATAGGCCGTGATGATATTGTTGAAAATCGCTACGTGGGCATGAAGTCGCGAGGCTGTTATGAAACACCTGCGGGCACAATTATGTTGCGCGCACACCGAGCGATGGAGTCTCTTACGCTTGATCGGGAGGTTGCGCATCTAAAAGACGAACTAATGCCTCGCTATGCCAAGCTTATTTACAATGGTTACTGGTGGAGCCCAGAGCGAGAAATGATGCAAACCATGATCGACGCTTCTCAACAGCATGTGAATGGCACGGTTCGCGTTAAACTTTATAAGGGCAACGTGAGTATCGAAGGTCGTAAGTCGATGGATGACTCTTTGTTTGACGAACGCATTGCCACCTTTGAGGACGACGAAGGTGCCTACAACCAAGCCGACGCCGAGGGTTTTATCAAGCTGAATGCCCTGCGATTGAGAATCGGTGCAAGACGCTAAGCTCAAGCGCCCATCGGTGGCGGTGATCGTGCCACTTCTAAACGAAGTGGTGGGGTTGCCAAGTTTGCTTGGTCATCTCGAACAGATCGAGGCCGACGAAATTATATTGGTCGATGGCGGCAGTGATGATGGTTCCCTAGCGCTTTTACAAGCGAGTGATTTTACTTGGCTGAGCAGTGATGCTGGCCGCGGCTTACAAATGAACAAAGGCGCGCAGCAGGCCAAATCAGATTATCTTTTGTTTTTGCACGCTGACACTCGTTTACCGTCGACTTGGCGAGCGCACTTAGGTGGCCAATGGGGGAGATATAACGTCAAATTTGAACAGGGCGCAGGGCGTGGGCTCAGTTTTAAGGCCTTAGGTTTTGCTATGGTTGCTCGGTTTATGAATTGGCGTTCGCGTCTCAGTGGTATCGCTACGGGCGATCAAGCGATCTTTGTAAAGCGAGCGCTGTTTGAGAGCATTGGCGGCTATTCAAGCCAACCGATTATGGAAGACGTCGCGTTGTCGAAACGCTTGCTAGATGTGGCTAGGCCTAAAATCGTGTTCGATAAAGTGTCAACCAGCGCACGTCGTTGGGAAAAAGACGGCTTATGGCGAACCATCGTTTTAATGTGGCGCTTGCGGTTGGCCTATGCGTTTGGTTCGCAGCCTACCGACTTAAAACAATACTATCGAGATGTACGTTAACGAGTGAATATCCCTCTCATTCTGTTTGCCAAAGCGCCGATTCCTGGGCAAGTTAAAACTCGTTTGCAAACGCATTGCAGCGAGGCTCAGGCCGCAAAGATATTCGAAATTCTGCTAGAAACTACAATTAGTAATGTCTGTCGTCATTGGCCGGGCGATGTAGTATTTAGCGTGTGGCTAGATCATTCCCATTCATTTATTCAGGCTTTACTTAAGCAGTATCCCTTAAAGCTAGACCATCAAACTGACGGTCATTTGGGCGAGAAAATGCATGCAGCGCTGTCTAGCTGGGGTTATCCTGCCGCGGTAATGGGTTGTGATGTTCCAGTTGTTCAACCGCACGTTTTTCAAGATGCTTATGCGCAACTAGAGAATGGCCATAATGTGATTGGGCCTTCGATAGATGGGGGATACTACTTTCTGGGTTTGTGCCAAGCCGCCGAACCCTTGTTTGTAGATCAAGCATGGGGTGGTGACCAAGTATTCGCTGAGACCGAGCGTCGAGCGACGGCAATAGGTTTGCCTCTTAATCAGTTAAGCACCGATCAAGATGTTGATACTTGGCCGGACTTATTACGCTTAGTCGACACATTGCCGGCGCTTAGAAAATACCTTTTGGACGAAAGGTTGATCGCGCCAAACTGACTGGCGTTAATCTTTTTGAGCCATGCATGTTGAACCTTGCGTACTGAATCTTGTATGGAGTGCGCTCCAACGCAATTCACACTCCAACAAAGCTCAAGCTCGAAGAAAGCTTAAGTCGGAAGAAAGCTCAAGGCTACACCATTGTTACAATATCGAAGCCCGGTAGGTGCGGGGCCGTCTTTGAATACGTGCCCTTGATGGCCGCCGCAGCGGGCACAATGATACTCAGTTCTTGGCACGATGAGTTTGAAATCCGTTTTGGTTTCAATGCGCCCTTCGATGGCGTCGAAGAAGCTCGGCCAGCCCGTGCCGCTATCAAATTTTGATTCTGAACTAAACAAGATTAAGCCACATCCCGCGCAAGCAAATTCGCCCTGTCTTTTTTCATCATTCAACGGGCTGGTAAATGGCCGTTCCGTTCCTTCTTTGCGTAAAACATAGTAAGCGTCTTGATCTAATACGCTTTGCCATTGCTCGCTACTCAACTTGAGTGGTTCAATCGAGCTAGGGTTTGCGTCTAAGCCTTCAAGAATTTCTAATGTGGATTCGGTCATATCGAGTTGGTCTTTTGTTGACGTCGTATTTTGGCCAATTGCAAGGCGCCAAGCAAGGCCGCCAACGGCACCAGTAACGCCCAAAGAAAGAAGTGTTCGTCTGTTCATGATCATATACCCATTATTCTCTATGCAGGTCGATTTAATTTTCACAACTGCGTATTGAATGAGACCGTATCAGCCTCAATCCGCTTGCCTCTTTTAAATTTTGTAAATTGACATTTATTTTTGTCATCCATTGGGGTAATGTCTAGCAGTCGTTGATCAAGGCAAAAAAAGCGTTGACAGCGCAGTATCGCAACACTAACCCACCAGCGGGAGATAATTAATGAGCAAGCGTGATGATTTAATCGCTAAGTATGCCGGCGATTTAGAAAATAAGTGTGGCATGAAGCCAGACATGAAATTGTTAAAGGCGGTGACTATCGCCTGCGGCCCTTCGATTTATAACGCAGACGCCAGCACGGTGTCTTCAGGCGACAAAAAAGAACTTGATCGTGTTAAGAAAAACTTCTTGATGAAGAAGCTCGGCTTGGCCGACTCTCCTAAGTTAGATGAAGGTATTCAAGCGTGTATCGATACCTATGGGCGTTCTAACCGTAATAAGTATCGCGCCGTCATGTATTACATGTTGACCAAGCATTTTCGTAAGGGCTCAGTCTTTAAATAAGTAGAGATTGCTTTGTCACTAAGAGGGCCGCTAATACAGCGGCCTTTTTTGTGGTTGCTTTAATGTAAGCCAGTACGGGTAAACACGGATTAGTCACGCCAGAAGGTAATGGTAAACAGCACCAGTAAGGTAAAAAGCTCTAGTCGACCCAGGAGCATGGCGAAAGAAAGTATCCACTTAGCCGCGTCATTGATTTCCGCATAATGATTGGCAACGCCATTCAAACCCGGCCCAAGATTGTTTAAGCAGGCTGCGGCAGCTGAAAAAGCGGTTATCCAATCAAGCCCGACCAGACTCAATAAGAATCCAATCACAGCAAAACAAAAAATGTACATGGAAAAAAACGCAGTAACTGCGGCAATGATATTGGGGTTAATCACTTGGCCATTGGTTTTGATCGACAGCACTGCATTCGGATGAATTAAACGCACAATCTCTTTGCGGCCCTGTTTGTACATCATTTGAATGCGCATCACCTTTATTCCACCTGCAGTGGAGCCCGCGCAACCGCCTATAAAGCTGAGCAAAATAAGCAGTACTGGCAGCGCACCAGGCCACCAAGCAAAACCAGTTGAGGTAAAGCCGGTGGTTGTCGCTATCGACACCAGATGGAAAACGCCTTGGCGAACTACGGTTTCGGTATCGGCATAAACCGACTGCATCGTAAGACCGATCACCACCGCTACAGCGGCGAGACCAATCAAGGCCAAAAAGAAACGAAACTCACTATCTCGCACATAAGGCAAGGCGGAGCGTTGCCGCCATGACAGAAAGTGTAGAGAAAAGTTGGCTGACGCGAGCAGCATAAAGAATACTGCAACCCATTCGATTGCGGCGCTGTCAAAGTAGCCTAGGCTATTGTCGTGCGTTGAGAAGCCGCCAATGGCGATGGTCGAGAAGGCGTGGCCCAGAGCATCAAACCACGGCATGCCCGCAACCCGGTAGGCCACACAACAAGCAATAGTGAGGCTGAGGTAGATATACCAAAGTGCTTTGGCGCTCTCGGCGATGCGCGGCGCGAGTTTGTTGTCTTTCATCGGCCCGGGTGTTTCTGCTCGATATAACTGCATGCCGCCGATTCCGAGCATGGGCATGATGGCTACCGCTAAAACCACGATGCCCATGCCGCCTAACCACTGCAATTGCTGACGATAGTAGAGTGTGGATTCAGGCAGTGATTCGAGTTGCGTGTAGATTGTCGCGCCGGTAGTGGTTAAGCCCGACATCGATTCAAAAAAAGCATCCGTTACTGAAAGAGGTGAGGCGTGAGTGAAAATAAATGGCAAAGCCCCGAAGGTTGCTAATACCGTCCAAAACATGACCACCACCAAAAAGCCATCGCGGTATCGCAAGTCGCTTTTGCTTGTGCGCGTCATAGCCCACAAGATCAAGCCCGTCAAAAAGGTGAGGGCAAAACTAAGGCCGAAGGGAAATGAATTACCATCACGATAAATCAAAGACACCAACAAAGGCGTCAAATGCGTGACACTGAACAGGAGTAGTAAAACGCCCAGAATTCGTAAAACTTGCATGGCTTAGATCGCTGAGGACATTAGATCGCTGAGGCTCTTAGATAGCTGAGGCCATTAGATAAAAGTGGCGGCCACCTGAAACAGGGCCTCGACATTGTTGATGCAGGACTTATCATCCATGAAAACGATGACATGATCCTCGGCTTCAATAACCGTGTCGGCGTTTGGAATAATGACTTGTTCGTTACGTACGATCGCGCCAATGCCAGTGCCGGAGGGGAAGGGTATTTCACGAACCCCTTTGCCAATTACCTTAGAGGTGTTTTCATCGCCGTGGGCAATGGCTTCAATGGCTTCGGCCCGGCCTCGGCGCAAGGAATGTACAGCGACCACGTCGCCGCGACGAATATGCGCCAACACCGAACCGATCGTCGCGACACGCGGTGAGATAATCACATTAATATCGCGATGATCTAAGTGCTCTACATAAGCTGGCTTATTGACCAAGGCCATAACGCGTTTAGCGCCCAGTTGTTTGGCGAGATTAGCCGATAGGATATTAATTTCATCGCGCTCAGTGACTGCACAAAACACATCGCAGCTCTCGATGTTCTCTTGCAGCAGGAGCCTAGCATCGGCAGCATCGCCATTTAGGACAATGGTGTTGGTCACTAATTCAGCGATGTGTTCAGCGCGCTTGGAATTAAACTCAATCAATTTCACTGAGTAACCTTGGCGCTCTAACTCGCGTGCCAAGTTCAAGCCAATGTTGCCACCGCCGGCGATAAAAATACGCTTTGTTTTATCGCTCTTACCACGCATTTCCTGCATTACTTTGCGGATGTGTTGACGGGCGGCGACAAAAAAGACTTCGTCTTTTTCTTGAACAACGGTTTCGGATTTCGGTGTAATGACCTCGCCGTCGCGATAGATGGCGGCGACTCGCGTTTCTATGCCCGGCATGTGTTGTTTGAGTTCGGTCAAGGGGTGACCAATCAGAGCGCCACCTTTAACGGCTTTCACACCAACGAGCTGAACCAAACCATCGGCGAAATCCAATACCTGCAAGGCGCCCGGAAACTCGATCAAACGAGCAATGTGATCGCGAACGATTTTCTCTGGTGAAATGACGACGTCGACTTGAAACCCAGTGTCGCCTTGAAAAAGATCATTGTTGCTTAAGTATTCTTTGGAGCGCAGGCGTGCGATTTTGGTTGGCGTAGAGAAAATATTATCAGCGATTTGGCACGCGACTAAATTGACTTCGTCGTTATTAGTGACAGCCAAAACCAAGGACGCGTCCTCGGCCCCTGCGGCTCGCAACACCGATGGGTGTGAGGCGCTACCGGGTACGGTGCGAATATCAAGGCGGCTTTGTAATTGCTGCAACGCCAGCTTGTCAACATCAACAACGGTTACATCGTTGTCTTCGCCGACCAGCACTTCGGCGATCGAAACACCAACTTGGCTAGCACCGAGAATGAGGATTTTCATACGCTTTGTTTTGCATCACGTGCACTGATATTCAGGCTTTTCAGTTTGCGGTATAAATGAGTGCGTTCAAGACCAACGGCGTCGGCAAGTTTACTAACATTGCCATTGACGGCGGCCAGATGATGACTCAAATATTCACGCTCAAAGGCTTCTTTCGCAGTTCGCATATCTCCGTAATAATAGTCGGGTACGCTATTGCGTTTTTGTTGCACGTCTAAGTCGCTACTCAGAGCGGCATCGACCTCAGCGCGGCTGATTTTTCGACCGATGTTCAAAATCAACAAACGCTGTATTACGTTTTGCAATTGTCTGGCGTTGCCGGGCCACGCGTAATTACCAAGGGCTTTTCGAGCTTGCTCGTCGACATCGGGTATATCTAGCTGGTTTTTATCAGCGACATCGCGGATAAACAAATCAACAAGTTCCGGTAAATCTTGACGACGCTCGCGCAGCGCTGGCACCTGAATGGGGATAACGTTCAAGCGATAGTAAAGGTCTTCCAAAAACGTTCCATCATTAACTGACTGTTGCGGGTTGCCGCTGGTCGAAACGATGACGCGAACATCCAGTTCTACATAGTTGCTGCCACCTATGCGCAAAAATTGCTGATCTTGTAGAGCGCTGTGCAGCATATTCTGAATATCTAAGTTGAGGCCTAAGACCTCATTGATAAATACCGTGCCACCTTTGGCTTGCTCGAAACGGCCCATGACCAACTTGCCGTCGACTTCGCTACCAAATAAAGCCTGCGCTACGTTTTCACTTGGCATTGCGGCCAAGTTTAACTCCACAAAAGCGCTGTCGGCTCGCGGGCTATTTTCATGAACCTTTTGGGCTACTAGGCGTTTGCCAGTACCCGGCTCGCCAGTAATGAAAACCCACGAATCGGTGGGGCCAAGCAGTTTAATGTGGCGAAGCAGTTCCCGACTCGAATCGCTCTGCGAGACTAGTGGTGAGTTGTGTTGGAGTTTCGAGCGAAGTTGTTGATTCTCTTGGCGCAGTAAGGCGTTTTCTAAACCGCGCTCGATCCCCAATAAAAGTTTGCCAGTGGATAATGGTTTTTCAAGAAAGTCATAGGCCCCAAGTTTGACGGCCTCTACCGCATTTTCAACCGTGCCGTGGCCAGAAATCATGATGACGGGCGTCGTGCCAAGCTGGTCTTTTTCTACCCAAGACTTAAGAACAGAAATGCCGTCTTCGTTTGGCATCCAAATATCCAGCAACACCAGATCGGGTTGTTTTTCCTTGAAGGTGCTGCGCGCTTTATCGGCATTTTCGGCAAGGCTGACTTCGTAGCCTTCATCTTGCAAGATGTCTTGCAAAATATTTCGGATGTCCGGCTCATCATCGACGACGAGTATGTGTTGGGTTCGCTCAGCCATAGTTTATCGATTCAAAAGCCGCCGACAGGATGTTCCATCGCTGCAAACTCATCACTGGAACGGTCGTTGTAGTGAAGCATTAATGGGAACATTGCTTAGCTCGAAGGTCGCTCAATGCGACGATTGCTGACGGCGATTTTCGACTGTAAACCATTTTAATTACGATTGCCACGATAGGTCTGTAAGGCGTTTATTGGCAAGCGAATTTGCATGACTGCGCCACCAAGGCTGCCACTTTGGGTCCAAACCGAACCGCTGTGCTCTTCGACAATGCGTTTCACAATGGCCAAGCCCAAACCAGACCCTTTGGCCTTAGAACTGACATAAGGGTCAAAAATAGATTCTTGAATGTCGGTTGGAATGCCGGGGCCGTTGTCTTCGACGATCACGTCGACATACTGCCCAGCCACATTATTAGGCTGCGCCGATGCGATTCTGAGCTTGGGCGTCTCGATGCCTTCGATTGCATGGCAGGCGTTAATGACCAAGTTGTTCAATACCTGGCGCAAGGCACCGCTGTTTGCCTTGATCAAAGGCAGTTCGCTGGCCAGCTCTATGCTTAGCTCGATGTTTTGCAGAACCGACGCGTGCAGCTCAACGACATCGCGTATTAATTGGTTTAAATCCAGCGGGGCCAGTTGTGCTCGCACGGGCTGAGCATAGCTTGAAAAATCGTTAACCATGTCTTTCATGGACTCAACTTGTTGCACAATGGTGCGGGTACTGCGCTCAAGCATCTCTTGTTGCTGGTCGCCGACTTCATCATAGAGCTTATGGCGTATTCGCTCTGCCGAGAGTTGAATTGGTGTGAGCGGGTTCTTGATTTCATGCGCTAAACGTCTGGCGACTTCTCCCCAGGCTGCATCGCGTTGAGCTTGAATAAGATTGGTCACGTCGTCAAACACAACAATGTGGGTGTCGCCTTGCTGTGTATCGCTTTGCTGTATGCCACTTTGGCTTGGCTGCGTTTGGTTGTGCTCTTTGTTACCAGACTCTCGATGGCTGGACAAAGAACCCCGCAGAATAATAATTTGCCGGCCATGTTGGCCTAGCAAGGTAACCTCATCTTGCCAGCTGCTATGAGGCGACTCCATGCCTCGTTGAATGCGTTCAAAAAAGACGGCGGTTTGAGGGTTGAGTTCGATAAGTTTGTCGAGCGAGTGGCTTACCAGTTCGCTTTGCTCCAAACCTAGAATATCGCCAGCAGCTGCATTGCAAACTTGCAAGCAACGCGTGTTATCAAACGTGAAAACCCCGGACGAGAGGTTGGTTAGCACTGCTTCAAAATAGCCTTTTTGTTCTTCTGTTTCGGATTGGCTCGCGGCGGCGGTTTGTTGGGCTTCGAGAACCTTGCGGCTCATGTTGTTGAACGACTTAGTCAATACGCCAAGTTCGTCAACGCTTGTAACCGGCAGCTGTGATCCGTAGTCGCCTTCGGCAATTTGTTGGGTGCCTGCGGCTAAGTTTGAGATCGGCTGTACCAAACGCCTCGATAGGTAAACGGCGGCCAGCATTGAAAAGAGTAAGCTT
Organism: uncultured Arenicella sp.; assembly: GCA_937922925.1. Taxonomy (GTDB): domain Bacteria; phylum Pseudomonadota; class Gammaproteobacteria; order Arenicellales; family Arenicellaceae; genus Arenicella. The sequence continues at coordinate 31,217 of CALAKU010000022.1, forward strand.
ACAAGCGATATCAAGCTGAGCATAACGACCAAGCTAAACTTGAGCGGGCCTCTAGCAAACACCATTTGCGCGTATTGTTTGTTGGCTGTCTCAACGCTATTCGCTAAGGTTGCGTATCGCAACGGCAGCACTTTAATCACTTGCAGGCCATAGAACTCACGGCCCAATTCACGCACCGGAATTGGCGCGACGACCCGCAATTGTTGAGCCGTTGGTGAAAGCGGCTCTAATAGGGTATAGGTTTGGTTTAGACGCAGTTCAGTAAACACCTCATCGCCGGGCGTATCTGGAAAAACCTGACTCGGGTTTTCATTAGAGAACGCAAGTACGCGGCCATCGTCGGTAAATAGGGACACTTCGGTAAAGTCCTCGAGTTTACGAAAGTCTTCAAGGGTGCTTAGCAACTCACTTGCCGGCACGTTTTGCCTCAGGGTGCGAGCAAATACCTCAACGTCGTTAATGATGTCTTCTTTAATGGCTTCCAGGGCTGTCTGACTCAGCAATAGTGAATCTTTGACGGTTTGCTCTATGCGCACATCAAACCAGCTATCGACCCCCTTGTTTAAAAACTGAATGGAAAAATAATAGATCAGCGAAAATGGGATCACCATCAAAAACAAAAAGATAAAAACCAGCTTAGTGGTCAGGCGTGAGCCAAGTTCTTTTCGCCACAACTGCCGCGCTAGGATCGCAATATTGATGAGTAGAAAGAACACCAAAATGCCAATGCCGGCAATGCCCAGCAGAGTAATCCAGTATTGCAACTCGCCTTGAGAATCGTCTTGCAGGCTGGCGACAATCAGCGAAGTGAGTGCAAACAGTAAAATTGCACACACCGCGATTACCGGCGCGGGAGAGGTGATCTTTCTAATGACAGCTCGAAGCATTAGCTTGACCATCCTGAATCCAGTTCCCAGTCTTGGCTCCAAAAGGCCTGTAGTCGCATTGGTGATGGCAGCGCATAAATATCAAGGTTTAAGCGGTGTATCCATGTTATCGGGCGGGCTGTTTGGCTGGCGGCGGTTTGACGAAATAGAGCTAGGCTGTCTCTTTCTAATTGATCTAGGGCGCGACGTAGTGACGAAAAACTCTTTGGTGCCGATCGGAAGGGAGTGTGAAGCAGGTAGTGGTTGCTGAGCGCATGTCGACTGAGGGCAAATTGCTGCGCCTTTTTATTGCCCGCCCAGGTAATAAAGAGTACTTGCCGTTTTTGTGCCGAGCTTGCTGTGAAATTCAGGGTCACGCCATTGTCGAGTGCGCTCTGAACTTCTTCGCTCAGAACAATGTCTACTTCAAGCTCGCTGAGCACGATCCCTTTGGCCTGTGTAACCGATGACGTCAAAAACGCAAAAGCCAATAAAACGAGCGGCCAGTTTGGGCCGGTCAGCCATGTATTGCCTGTTACCTTACTTCTTGTATTGGAAGCTGAGGGAGTCAATCGATTTCTCTTGGCGAATGATAATGGCTAGTAATCATGGTTGGGTCTAAGTGCGGGATTGTCACCGTTACTCAGACTTCTCGAGCAGGCAGTAGTAAAACCCGTCCATATCATCAATGCTTGGCAGAGTTTGATAACCAAATTTGCGCCGTCGACCAGTAGGGTGGTGAATGGTTTTGAGAATAACATCGTTTTTACCCGCTACAAACCGCTCGATCTGATGCTCATTTTCTTGGGGTAATATTGAACAACTTGCGTAGAGCAACTTGCCGCCGGCTACCAGTTTGCGCCAAAGCGATTCAAGTAACAAATGTTGGCTGTTTTGTAGGGCCAAAATATCGCTGTCACGCCTATGATGCTTAATGTCTGGATGTCGACGAATAACCCCTGTGCCGCTGCAAGGTGCGTCGATTAGAATTCGGTCGTATTGTTTGTGTTTACTCGGCCAATTATCTTCGGTGCTCGCATCAAAAGCATACACACTAGCGGTTAAGTTGAGCCGCTCTAAGGTAGAACGCAGTTGTTCACATCGAACTTCAGAGATGTCTAGTGCATCAAGCTCTAAGCTATTATCGCAAAGCTCTAAAAGATGCGCTGTTTTGCCACCGGGTGCGGCGCAAGCATCTAATACCCGCATGCCGCGCTCAGGTGCGAGAATGCGTGCAGCAAGTTGAGCCGCGGTGTCTTGTACTGAGCAAGCTCCATCGAAAAAGCGTGGCAATGCGGCAACTGGGGACGCTTGATCGAGAATAATACCATCGATACTGTGGGGGTCTTTCTTGGCCGGGATGTTGCTCTGTGATAACTCTTCTAGATAATCATCACGACTTTGCTGACAACGATTAACACGCAAGCACATTGGTGCACGCTGGTTGTTGCCGTCAAAAATAGCATTGGCCTCGTCTTGATAGTGCGCTTCTAGTTTTTCAATCAGCCAATCAGGATGGCTCGCTCTGGCGGGGTTATTCACTACCGTTGGCGAACGCAAATAATTTCGCAGACAGGCATTGAGTAGTTTGCTGGCCCATTGTTTATTCAGTTGCTTGCTGGCGTTCACTGTTTCCGCCACGCCGGCATGAGGCGCTGATTTTAGGTGGCGCAGCTGATACAGGCCCACTAGCAATAGAAAATGAACAATGCGATCTTTCTTGCGGATGGGTTTGCCTAGTAGCTCTAGGGCAATGTAATCAAGCTCGCCGTACCATCGGCAAACGCCGTAAAGTAGTTCCTGGGTAAAGGCTCGGTCATTGTCATCGGCAGCGTGTTCTTCAAACAGTTTGTCGCGGGCTCGATCCAACGACTGGCCTTGATCGATAACCTGCTGGCTTAATAGCGCGGCGGCCGCGCGCGCTGACAAAGTCTTCGATCGCCTAGGTTTAGCCTTAGGCTGGCCTTGGGAATTCGTTCCAGGTTTAGAGCTGGGCTTTCGTTGTGTGTTAGGTTTGGGCTTAGTCAAGGCTCTCACCGAGTTGGTCGCCAATCTCAATGGAATAACCATTCAAAAAATCTCGAATGGCTAAGGGCTTGCTGCCATCGCGTTGCAGGCGGAGTAGCCTAAGCGTTTGCTTGGCGCAAGCGATGTCAATACCTTCACTGCTCACATCGGCGACTGTGCCCGCCGGCAGCTCAGAGGAGTTGTCTAAAACTTGAGCCTCCCAGACTCTCAAGCGTTGCGAGCTGTGATGGCTTTGGCATATAGGCCAGGGGTTAAACGCGCGAATTCGGCGCTCAATTTGCGTGGCTGTGTCGGCCCAGTTGATGTTGGCTTCGGCCTTGGTGATCTTTTTGGCATACGAAGCGCGTTCGTTATCTTGTTCTTGCGCAGTTAGCTCGGGGTTTGCACTCAATGCCTCAAGTGTGTCTACAACTGCGTTGGCACCTAATTCGGCTAAGCTCTCGTGTAGGCTTGCGGATGTGTCGACGGGAGTGATTGCTCGCGTGACTCGTCGTAACACTGGGCCGGTATCAAGCCCCGCTTGCATTTGCATAATACAAATGCCGGTTTCCGTGTCGCCAGCTTCTATCGCCCGTTGAATAGGGGCAGCGCCTCGCCAGCGAGGCAAAAGAGAGGCATGGATGTTTAGGCATCCCAGGCGCGGCGTATCCAAAATGGCTTGGGGTAGCAAAAGCCCATAGGCAACCACAATCATCGCGTCGGCTTTCAGGGTAGCGATTAGGCTTTGTTGGTCGGCTAGGCTATCAGGTTGATGTGCATCTAAACCCAGTTCAATGGCCGCACTTTTTACTGGCGGTGGGAGCCACTTTTTGCCACGTCCTGCGCGTCGATCAGGCTGTGTGAAAACAGCAACAATCTCATGCCGTTCGGCTAAAGCGTTTAAGGCTGGTACTGAGAAGTCGGGCGTTCCCGCAAAGATAAGGCGCATCAGATTAGTGTGCTAATAGTTTGTTTACACATACCAACGGCGGGGGTTATGCCGTACGCGCTCGCTTAACGAGTTTTTTGCGCACACGATCTTGCTTTAGTCGAGAGAGGTAGTCGACGAAGACTCGCCCTGCTAGGTGATCCATTTCGTGTTGTATGCAAACGGCTAATAATCCGTCGGCTTCCAACTCATAGATTTCCCCTTGATCGTCTAACGCGGTTATTTTGATTCGCTCTGCGCGCTTTACCGGTGCATAGTACTCTGGGACAGACAAGCAGCCTTCATCGTAGGTTTGCTCGCCATCGCGTTCAGTGATTTTTGGGTTAATCAATATCCGCGGCTCATTTCGCTCTTCCGAGAGATCCATAACAATAACTTGCTCGTGCACATCGACTTGAGTGGCAGCAAGACCAATACCATTAGCGTCGTACATCGTTTCGAACATGTCTTTGACCAAGCTGCGAATGCGGTCATCCACTGTCTCAACCGGCTTAGCAATCGTTCTTAATCGTTCATCTGGGTAGACCAAAATTTCTAATTTAGCCATAGTCGTAGGCCTCTAAAACGGCGTTAGCTCAAGTTAAACCAAAAACTCTCGTTCATTCAGGAGTGGAAATAACGTAAACTTTCTATTAAGTTGTTTGCCTAAGCCACTAAAAAAGAAGTAATATTTGCTTTGGCAATGTCTGAAGCAAGCGAAAGCCGAACTAATTTGAGTGGCTTTCAGATCGCGTATTATGCGCCATGCTTGTTTACATTCAAGTCAACATTTAAACGAAGATTGCTCATCAAGAGGAGTGAGCGCTGGCGCAAACTGCATTAAATCGGTTTGTATCGGCGGCTTACCAATTTATAAGCCATTTACAATAGTGCCAACCCAGCATAACAAAATGACGAATAAGCGAACCAACCTTGGAATTCATCGGCGAAAATTCATTCTTTGCCTAGGCTTAGCCATCACAGTATTGATGGCGCATTTGAGCGTTTCGGCTCAAACTAACCCGGTGCTGGCTGACGATTATCCGGATCGATACACGGTTATAGAAGGCGATACTTTATGGGGTATCTCAGGGCGCTTTTTACGCGATCCATGGCGCTGGCCGGAAGTTTGGCAGGGTAATCCACAGGTTGAAAACCCAGATCTTATTTACCCTGGGGATGTATTGGTGATGACCTTTATTGATGGTCGGCCGATACTCAAGTCTTTGCGTCGCGAGACGGTTAAGTTATCGCCTCGAGCTCGCCCAACTCGCTTTGACGCCATTCCTTTAATCGATCCAGCGGCCATCGCCGCATACATTAACGCGCCTTTGGTTACTGATAGCAAAGAACTAAGCGAATCGGCCTATGTCGTGGATGGCTATGACAATCGTCTATTGCTTGGTAAGTACGATAAGTTCTATGCGCGTGGCATCGAAGAAGAGGCCGATAAGTATCGTTTGTTTCGTCGTGGTCGTCAGTTCGTCGACCCGGTGAGTAGAGAGTCTTTAGGTTGGGAGGCCGTGCATGTTGGCGATGCGAATATGCTGCGCCGTGGTGACCCCGCCAAATTGGTGCTGACTCGTGGCTATGAAGAAGTGATTGCGAGCGATCGTCTACGACCGGTACTGGCAGAAGAAGTGTTGCCGTTTTTTGCGCCGAGTGCGCCTGACAATCCTGACATTCGTGGTGTCATTTTGGATACGCCTAATGACGCCACCGAGTTGGGTGCATTGTCTGTCGTCGCGATTAATTTAGGCGAGCGCGAAAACGTGTTCCCGGGCGATGTGTTTCGGATACGAAGCCAACGTTATAAAAAGAAGGATCCGGTCAAAGGCGGGAGCTATTTTATACCTGAAGAAGATGTTGGCTTAGCGCTAGTATTTCGCACCTTTGAAAAAGTGAGCTATGCACTCATCACCGATACTAACAGGCAGGTGCGCCCGGGCGATGTTTTAGTTAGCCCTGATGCCGAAGAGACAATCGACGCTAGCGCCGATATAGAGCTGGGTTCACAATAAACTAAATTAAAATCAAGCCAATGGAGGGCTGTTATGATCGAAGATTATCAACCATGGATTCGGTTGATCCGCCAGCGGGGGCTTTCGCGCCAACAAAAGCGTGAAGCCCTAAATTTATCTGACTCAGATATCGCAGGGCAGAATGCTCATCGCCCAGACATTGCTCGCCCCAACATTGCGGGGCACAGTTCGGATGTTCCTAGATATGATTCAAGAAAGTCAGACCACATACTCAGCTCGGCAAAGCTCTATGTGGCAAATGAAGTCAGTGGGAAGGCAGGCTTAGAACTTCCTGATATCTACTTTAAACCCTGCGCCGATAAGAACATCGAAAAAGAAGTAGAGCGAGACCTTAAATGGTTAGAGCCAGCGAATCATCATTTGCTGACGTTTGATGACGCGCGTTATCCGTCGTGCTTAAAACAGATTTACGATCCACCGCTGGCTTTGTATGCGATTGGCGATATTAGCTTACTAAACGACCCGCAGGTGGCGATCGTTGGGTCGCGCAAACCCACGCCCGTCGGCGCCCATTGTGCAGAGCGTATATCTGGGCAGTTAGCCGAGTTAGGGATTTGCATTACCAGTGGCTTGGCAATTGGTATCGACGGAATTGCCCATGCTAGTGCTCTCAAAAATGAGGGGCGCAGTATTGCGGTGATGGCCAATGGGCTAGATCGACTCTACCCGCAGCGGCATTCAAGCCTGTTCAGCAAACTCTGTGAAAGAGGCCTTGTTCTGAGTGAATATCCTTTGGGTTTGGCCGCGAATAAGTATCGATTCCCCGAGCGTAATCGCATTGTGAGTGGTTTATCATTAGGGGTGGTGATTGTCGAAGCCGCTGAGCGCAGCGGTACTTTGATCACGGCTCGATTGGCTGGCGAGCAAAATCGACATTTAATGGTGGTGCCCGGGTCAGCGTTAAGCCGTCAATACCAAGGGTCTCATCGTTTGCTGCAAGCGGGGGCCTCATTGGTTAGCACTGGCGAGGATGTGCTTGCCTGTTTGAGCAATGAACTGTCCACATACTTACAAAACCTGAAAACAAGCTCAAAAAAGGCCATTGATTCGAATAGCCATTCAGAAACAAAGCAGAATAGTGAGCACTCTGCGATTTTGAGTGTCATCGGCGCCGAATCGACCTCCACGGACGACATTATTCGAGCATCTGGAAGGCCGGTTGATGAAGTTGCATCGGCGCTTTTAGACTTGGAACTCAGTGGCTGTATTGCGTCAACCACAGAAGGTGGTTTTGTAAATCTGACTTGAAAAAACTGAGCAAAACCGCACTTAACGCTCGGCTAGGGATAACGTGTTCTAATTTCACTTGTGCTTGCGAGCCTTAGGCATAATGTGGATACTCTGGCGCTTGAGCTCGGTAAAACCACCTAGAATCAGGGTTAAAGGTTGTTGGCTTTGTGCATTTCAAGCCTTCGCATCAATACGTTGAATTCGGTTTTAATTCTAAATGTTCGCTATTATTTAACGATAAGAGACAAGGGTAAGCGTGCCAATTTTAGGCACAGGTAGCTATGGCAAAATCATTAGTGATCGTCGAATCGCCGGCAAAGGCGAAAACGATTAATAAATATTTGGGTAACGACTTCATTGTTAAATCCAGTGTTGGGCACATCCGAGATTTGCCCACCAGTGGCGGTGATCGTAAGCCTGTGGATGCCAAAGAGCGAGCCCGGCAAGCGGCCATTACCCGCAAGTTACCGCCCGAAGAGAAAGCCAAACATCGCCAGCGCAAACACAAAGAGCAATTAATCAAGCGCATGGGTATTAACCCAGACAAAGACTGGCAGGCGCGCTACGAGATTTTACCGAATAAAGAAAAAGTCGTTGACGAGCTAAAAAAGATTGCTGAAAAAGCCGATACGATTTATCTGGCCACGGATATGGACAGAGAGGGTGAGGCCATTGCATGGCATCTACAGGAAGCGATTGGTGGCGACCCCAGCCGGTATCGCCGGGTGGTGTTTAATGAAATCACCAAGTCGGCAATTCAATCGGCGTTTGAAAGCCCCGGCCCTGTGGACATGGCGCGTGTACATGCTCAGCAAGCACGACGCTTTTTAGACCGCGTAGTCGGCTATATGGTGTCGCCCTTGTTGTGGGCGAAGATCGCTCGTGGATTATCGGCCGGACGGGTGCAATCTGTAGCCGTGCGTTTGGTGGTGGAACGTGAGCGCGAAATTAGAGCGTTTATTCCTGAGGAATACTGGGAATTGTTTGCGGCTTTGGATACGAACGAGAAAGCGCGAGTCAATTTTGAAGTAAAGAAATACCAAGGCGAAACGTTTCGACCCACCAACGAAGCGCAAGCTCAAGCCGCGGTGGGCGATCTAGCTGACCAAGAATTCAAAATTGATGAGATAAAAGAGCGGCCAACCTCGACTAAACCAACGGCGCCTTTTATGACATCCACCTTGCAACAAGCCGCGAGTACGCGCTTGGGTTTTGGCGTTAAAAAAACCATGATGTTAGCGCAGCGCTTATACGAAGCAGGCTACATTACTTACATGCGTACTGACTCAACCAATTTGAGTAATGACGCGGTGAGCGATTGCCGAGGTTTCATTGAAAAAGAATACGGTAAAAAGTATCTGCCTGATGCGCCTAATCGCTATTCGAGTAAAGACAATGCTCAAGACGCGCACGAGGCGATTCGGCCGTCTAGTGTGTCCGTGATGCCGACCCAGTTGAGTAATATGGAGCGCGATGCAGAGCGTTTGTATACCTTGATTTGGCGTCAATTTGTGGCGTGTCAAATGACACCAGCTCGATTTTTAAGTACCAGCGTGGTGATCAATGCAAATGGCTACGAGCTGAGAACTCGTGGCAGAGTTGTGGTATTCGACGGTTATCAAAAAGTTCAGCCGCCGATGAGCAAAAAAGACGATGATGGGGTGCTGCCTGCGATGCGTGAAGGCGAAGTGCTCAAGCTGCACGAATTAAACCCAGTGCAACACTTCACTAAGCCGCCGGCGCGCTATACCGAAGCGAGTTTGGTTAAAGAACTCGAGAAGCGTGGTATTGGCCGCCCTTCAACTTATGCGGCTATTATCTCGACGATTCAGGATCGCGGATACGTAACCGTTGAGAAACGTCGTTTCTACGCAGAAAAGATGGGCGACATCGTCACTGAGCGTTTGGTCGAAAGTTTTACTGACTTGATGGACTATGACTTCACCGCGAATATGGAAAACCGTCTTGATGAAGTAGCCCAAGGTCGCATGCAATGGCGGGATTTACTTGATCATTTCTATGCTGATTTTTCAGATACGCTGTTGAAAGCGCAAAACGACGACGACGGCGGCATGCGACCAAATTCGCCCACCGGTACTGATATCGAGTGCTCAACATGTGGGCGCGACATGCAAATTCGCACTGGCAGTACAGGGGTCTTCTTAGGCTGTTCTGGTTATGCATTGCCGCCTAAAGAACGCTGCAAAAACACAATGAACTTGGTGTCGGGTGATGAAGCGGTCAACGTTGATGAAGACGAAGAAGCCGAAGCGAAGCTGCTAATCAGTAAGCGTCATTGCCAAAAATGCAATACCGCAATGGACAGCTACTTTTTAGATGAAAAACGCAAGCTTCATATTTGCGGAAATAATCCCGACTGCGACGGCTTTGAAGTTGAGAGCGGTACATTCAAGATCAAGGGTTATGAAGGCCCGAAACTTGAATGCGATAAATGCGGCGACGAGATGCAACTGAAAAATGGCCGCTTCGGTAAGTATTTCGGCTGCATGTCAGAAACCTGTAAAAATACTCGTAAACTATTACGCAATGGCGAGGCAGCTCCTCCGAAAATGGACCCGGTGCCAATGCCTGAACTCAAATGCCTAAAGGTAGATGATCATTATGTGCTGCGCGATGGCGCTTCGGGTTTGTTTCTAGCTGCCAGTGGTTTCCCGAAAAATCGTGAAACCAGGGCGCCGCTGGTCGCTGAAATACTGCCTCACAAAGATGAGATTGACCCCAAATACACGTTTTTATTCAGTGCTCCTATGGCCGATGACGATGGTTTGCCAACGGTGATTCGGTACGCCCGTAAAACCAAAGAAATCTACGTGCAGTCGGAGGAAGAGGGTAAAGCCACTGGCTGGAAAGCCTTCTACGAGGGTGGCCGTTGGGCGATCACCGACGCTAAGAAGACCAAAGCCAAGGGTAAGAAAAAGACAACTAAAAAGGCTAAGAAAAAGGCCAAAAAGAAAATCTCTAAAAAGAAGGCAGCTAAGAAGGTGAGTAAAAAGGCAACTTAATAGAGCCGGCTAACGCTGTTTGTGGCACGGTTTTTGTCTGGTGGTTCTTATCTGGCAGTTCAGCGAGGTGGCTGGAGCATTAACAGCCAAATTTATGGTGAAGTTAAAAGTCAGACCAAATAAATAGGTAACGCAAGAAGCCTCGCCAGTTTAGGATTTGCAGTCTCCAATGTGAACCTTTATAACCGGCCCTGACCCTAAAACAGTTCTTCGTCGTCCAGCTCCGTGTCTTGGATGCGCTCTGATGGCTCGATGGGCGACGAATCCAGTTCGACCGGGTTTGTAAAATTATCGTTCGAGCTGTCGATTACGTCGCCTTCTGCTTCTAGCAATGGTTCTCTGGAGCTAGGAACTATTTGGTCCATCCAAGGATGCAACTCACGCATCAATCTGTACTCGGGTGTTAGTTTCTCCTCAACGAAGTACTCTGTGATTGCGCCCGGCGCGTCTTCGAAGCTGGGCTTGCCAGAGACGCGGTCAATAAACCGAGGTTCAATGTATTCAGGCGTTGTGAGTGGGTCTTGGCCGACGCCTTTGAGGGCGTCTTCCATATAGTCAATCCAAATCGGTAGCGCCGCTAAACTGCCTGCTTCGCCACGCCCCATGGATTGCGGCTCGTCAAAACCAACCCATACGGTGGTGGCTACCTTTGAGTTAAAGCCGGTAAACCAAGCATCCACGTAGTCATTTGTGGTGCCTGTTTTACCTGCCAAATCTTGGCGATTGAGTGTGAGTGCTTTGCGCGCGGTGCCGCGGCGAATTACGTCTCGCATCATACTCACGGTTAAATAATTATTGGCGTGCGTCATGACGCGGGGCGCCACATAACTTGACGGCGCGGTTTCAGGTTTGGTGTCCTCATCGATTGGCGCTTCCAGCAATTCATCGTCTGGTTCGTCTTGTGCTGGCGAGGTTTGATCTTCTTTTAACTGAGCCTCAAGCCAAGTCGGATCTGGCTCAGGTTTTGGCAAATACTCAGCGATGCATTCGTCACAAAATTCTGGTTGCGGTGCCTTGAAGAGTAAGTCGCCGCTGCGGTTTGTGATCTTCTCGATAAAGTAAGGTTGTATTTTGTAACCACCGTTGGCCAGAACACTGTAAGCATTGACCATTTCCATTGGAGTCGTGCCGCCTGAGCCAAGAGCCATGGTGAGCGATGCGGAAAAGCGATTCACGTCGATACCGAATCGTTGCACATATTCTCGAGCGAACGGAATGCCAATAGCTCTTAACAGCCGAATAGACACAAGGTTCATTGACTTGCCTAAGGCTTCGCGCATGCGAGTTGGGCCATAGAATCGGCCGCTATAGTTTTCGGGCCGCCATAGAGTGCCGTGAGCTGGATCGGTTATCACAATGGGCGCGCCGCTGATCAAACTGGCGGGCGTAAAGTTTTGCTCGAGTGCGGCTGAGTAGATAAAAGGCTTGATGTTCGAGCCTGGCTGTCTTATCGATTGCGTAGCTCGATTGTATTTGTTCAGAAAGAAGTCATAACCGCCGACCAATGATAAGACTTGGCCGGTAGAGGGATTAAGTGAGATCAGCGATCCGCCTACTGCTGGAATTTGAGAAAGTTGCCAAACTGTTTTCTCTGTTTCGTTCTCAAGCGCTTGTTCAGCTTGACTCAATGGTTTGACATAGACAATGTCTCCGGGGTTTAAAAGGGCGGCTAAAGACTCAGGCCGATCTCCTCTTAGGTCGGCTGTTTTATGGCGACGAGCCCATTTGGCGTGCTCGAGTTTCAATTCGATGCCGGCGAAGTCACGTGTCCATAGCAGAGCAACGTCGGTATCGGCCTGCATGACTATTGCTGGTCGTTGTTCTCGGCTATTCGGATAGATGGCTAGCGCGTCTTCGAGTGCGGATTCCCACTCCGATTCGTCGGCCGACTCATATCGCTTTCGTAAGGCTGTCAAATCAATGTTACCCGCTGCACCGCGATAGCCATGACGGTGATCATAGGCTTGTAGGCCTTTTCTTAAAGCTGCTTGGGCGGTTGTTTGTTGGTCTGACAATATGGTGGTGTACACATTCAAACCTTGCCAATATATGTCTTCGCCGTATTGATCGATCAATTGTTGGCGCACCATTTCGGCAATATGAGGGGCGTCTAGGCCATCGGTTCGGTCATGCTTTTTAGCGCTGATTGGTTCATCGACGGCGGCTTGATGCTGCTCTGAATTGATTTTTCCAAGTTCTAGTAAGCGCCCGAGAACGTAGTTGCGTCGAACTCGGGCACGCTCTGGGTTGCGTAGGGGGTTGAACGCTGAGGGGGCTTTAGGCAGCCCGGCTAGCATGGCTGTTTGCGCGATGCTTAATTCGCCTAAATTGGTGCCATAATAGGTTTGCGCCGCCGCACCAAAGCCATAGGATCGATGACCCAGAAAAATCTTGTTTAAATACAAAGACAATATTTCTTGTTTGCTTAGAATTTGCTCTAGTCTGAAAGCCAGCAATATCTCTTTGATCTTGCGAGTGTAAGTTTTGTCGCGGGTTAGAAAGAAGTTGCGTGCCACCTGCATTGTGATCGTGCTGGCGCCCTGGCCAGAGCTGCCACTTAAGGTATTCGACAAAGCTGCTCTTACTAAGCCTTTGACATCAATACCAAGATGGTCAAAGAAGCCGTCGTCTTCAGCGGCTAATACCGCGTCGATAATAGATTGTGGCGTCTGTGCGTAATCGAGAGGAATGCGTCGTTCGTTACCGAATTCGGAAATCAGTACGCCGTCGGCTGAGAAAACTCGTAGGGGAACTTTTAGATTAACGCTGCGAATGCTCTGGGCATCAGGTAATTCGCGGCTGAATTGGACCAATAAAAAGGTCGCCAGCACTACCGCCAACATTACTGCGCTGCTCAGCAAAATAAGTAAACGAAACCAGAATTGAGAAGTTTTCAAAATGCCTACACGCGCACGTTTTGAGCCAAGGGACTATATATTAATTGTTGGATTTCCTAAATAGAAGTGTGGCATTATTGTTTGGGGTTGAGTAGAATTTAAGGTAACAAGTAATAATAATGAGCTAAATAGCGGTTTTTATGGAGGTTTCTTGAAGCTTTTTGCCCAAAAAACAAAGGCAGTCATCGGTATCGATATCGGTAGCCACTCGATCAAGCTGGTTGAGCTAACAGGGTCAAGAAACAGTCCTAAGGTGGTCGCTTGGGGTGTGGCTCCGTTGCCATCGGGCGCATTTGCTGAAAATTCAATTGCTAACGCTGAGTTAGTTGCTGAAACCTTAAACAGTTTAATCATTAAATCGGGCGCCAAGACAGATGGCGCTGCTGTTGCCGTTTCCTCATCGCACGCGATTACCAAGGTGTTGGGGATGCCGACCGATTTGAGTGATATTGAGTTAGAAGAGCAGGTGAGTATCGAAGCCTTGCACTTTATTCCTTACCCCATCGATGAAGTAAACCTAGATTTTGAAGTGATTGGCCCTTCGACCATTAATGAGCTAGAGAACGATGTTCTATTGGTGGCGTGTCGACGCAGTATCGTCGATGATTACATCGATTTGGTGGAAGATTCAGAGTTGGATTTGCGCTATGTTGATATTGATACTTACGCTTTAGAGCGTGTTTATCGATCACAGAACAGTCTCAGCTCGTCGTCGGATCAGCCCGTAGCGCTCTTTGATATTGGCTCTTCTAGCAGCCACCTTATGGTCATGAATCATGAGCGCGTGCTGTATTCACGGCATCAAAATTTTGGTGCAGGCCAATTGATCAAGCTAATTCGTAAAGAGTATGGTGTTAGTGCTGAGGAAGCCGATGAGATTTTGGCGTCCTCACAGCCGCCTGCTGATTTTGTGACCGCGGTTCAAGATCCGTTTGTTGAGATGCTGCGCCAAGAAGTGAGTAGGGCACTGCAGTTCTTTTATTCGTCTAGCTCTTACTCCAATATCGACAGTGTTGTTTTATCAGGCGCTTGCTGTGCTCTTGCTGGGCTTGCCGGCGACCTTGAAGTGAAACTAAGAACCAAGGTATCGATACTTAATCCGTTGAGTAATGCTTCGGTGCAGTCACGACGCGAGGCGGCGGCGGTGGCCGCGCCAGGCCTGTCTGTTGCTTATGGTTTGTCATTAAGAGGTCTACATTAAGATGGCGAATATCAACTTATTGCCTTGGCGCGATGCGCAAAGACGAGATCGAAATCGAGTTACCTTGGTTATCTGCATTGGCATGTGGCTTATTGCTTGCCTTGCTGTGTTAGCGGGAAAAATGGTGATGGACTTTCGAATTGATCATCAAAAAGCCCGAAATGCGTACCTTCAAAGCGAAATTGATGCCTTGTCAAAAGTGATTGCAGAAATCGAAGATTTGAAGAAAAAACGCGATGAATTGATTGCGCGTATGGATGTGATTCAAAATCTGCAACGCAATCGCTCGCAGGTAGTGCATGTGTTTGATGACTTGGTAAGAAAACAACCGAAAGGTGTCTTTTACGATTCCATCGAAAAGCGCGACAATAGCTTATCCATAAAGGGCAAAGCTCAATCGAATAATCGTATTTCAAGTTTGATGCGCAGCGTCGACAGTTCTGAATGGCTCAATGTTGCGGATTTAAAAGATGTTGGTGTCGTTGAGCAAAACGCAGTATCGGTAAGCCAATTCGATTTGGTTGTAAATCAACAAGGTACAGAAGACGAAGAGCCAAATGACGGTCAGATTCGCTGATCGGTTTAGATGAGAATAATCATATGACCTTATTTGAAGAGTTAAGCAGTATAGACGTCAACGACATTGGGTCGTGGACGCGTCGTGTCAAGGTAGTGTTTGCTGCGCTCTTGTGTGTTCTGATCTTGGGGTTGGGGTACAAATTTGTTATCGAGCCGATGTTAGAGACGCTTGAGACAGTTAAAAAGAAAGAACCAGGCTTAAAACAAACTTACCTAGAGAAAAAAGAACTCGCGATTAACCTCGAAGAATATAAAAAGCAAAAAGTCGAAGCGCAAGAAACTTTCAATTTATTAAAAGAAGTTTTGCCCAACGAGAGCGAGATTCCGGATCTGCTGCGCGATATGACCCAAGTGGGTTTGTCGCAAGGTCTGCAGTTCGAACGATTTAAGCCAGGCTCTAAAATCACGCATGATTTTTACGCAGAGAAAAACGTCGACATTGTTGCTAATGGAACTTACTTTCAGATCGCGAGCTTTGTCAGCGAGATTGCAGCGTTGCCGAGGATTATTAATTTCGCCAACTTTACGTTGCGCCGTGAAGGCGGTGACTCGAATAATTTGAAGTTTACAGCGGTTACCAAGACTTACCATTACCTAGATGAAGAAGGCAGTGAAAATGCGCCATCACAATAGTCGCCCATTAGTGCGGGTTGAAATTTTGCAACACAAAGCATTGCGTTCTCTAGTGATGCTGTTGTCACTCGTATGGTTGTCCGCCTGCGGCGACAGCGGTATGTCTGACTTGAGAGAGTTTGTGGAAACGGCCTACCAAGACGAAAAGCCCGAGATTGATCCTCTGCCGCCATTCGAGCCTTATAAGGCTTATAAGTATTCCCCAGAAGAGAACAGCGATCCATTTAGTTTGAGCAATATAATTACCAATTTGGATTCCGATGGAGCCACTATCGGTCAGCGTCCAGATGCTGATCGTGACAAAGAGCCTTTGGAAGACTTTCCATTAGACGCTCTCAGCATGGTGGGTACTATGAGCCAAAAAGGGGTTCCTTGGGTGATTGTACAAACTAATAATGGCACCGCACATTTGGCCACTATTGGGAATTATCTGGGCCAGAACGACGGCAAAATCACCAATATATTCCCAGAAGAAGAGCGGGTTGAGTTAGTCGAAACCGTGCCCGACCCATCAGGCCGTTGGGTTAAACGCGATATCGAACTCACCATCGACGAATAAAAATTAGATAAATAAACACTAGGAAGCAACATCATGACTGCAAGCTCAATACCGACGCCTTTGCGCGCACGCTTCTCAAAATCCGTTGCTCTTGTTGCAGCATTTTTGATCGGGTTTACAGCGCATGGCTTAGGTCACGCGCAAAGCGGAGCCAACTTAACCGACGTTCTCTACAGTAAGTTACCCGGTGATGATATCCAGATTAATATTGTTACCGATGCTGAGTTAGACGAACCTGGCAGTTTCAGTACTGATTCGCCGGCCAGAATAGCGCTTGATTTTTTTGGGTTAAAAAATCAGTTGGCAAACCCGCGAACGCTTGTCCAAGCCGGTAAAGTTGAGAGTGTGCTGGCGGTTGAAACGGCTGATAGAACTAGGCTGGTTATCAATCTCTACGACAGCGCTCGCTATTCCTTAACGCCAACCGACGATGGCTATGCGATTACGGTTTTCAACACCAGAATTAACGAAAGTGACGTTGGCGCGCCGAAGCCGTTTGCTCAACGCCCCGATATTTTGCCCGACAATGCGGTAACCAATGTCGATTTCCGCCGATCTGAAGCAGGCGGCGGTAAGATGGTTGTCGATTTAAGCAATGATGGTGTCACCGTCGATACCCGTGAGCGTGATGGCGAAATTGTTGTCGATCTATTAGGGGCTTCTTTGCCTTCTGAACTAGAGCGGCGATTGGATGTGACTGACTTTGCCACACCAGTGCAGACTATCGATGCATTTCAAAATGGTGATAACGTTCGCATGGTGATAGTGCCGCAAGGTAAGTCTCAACATATCTCCTTTCAATCGGGCAAACGGTTCACTCTCGTGGTTGATCCAATCATTGTGACCGAAGAGGATCTTCGCAACGCCGAAGATGTGGCGCTTGGTTTTGAAGGTGAGAGACTCTCCATTAATTTTCAGAAAATCGATGTGAGATCGGCCTTGGCCGTCATTGCCGATTTCACCGGTATTAATTTTGTAACCAGCGATTCAGTGCAAGGCGAAGTCACCTTAAACTTAAAAGACGTGCCTTGGGATCAGGCACTAGACGTTATCTTAAGAACCAAAGGTCTAAGTCAACGACGAACCGGTGACATTATTTGGATTGCGCCCAGCGATGAGATTCGTGAGTTCGAAGAGAAAGAGCTTCGGGCTAATGCGGTTGTGGCTGAGTTTGCCCCCCTATCGACGGAAGTCATACAAGTAAACTACGCAAAAGCCGAGGATATCTCAGAAGTTATTAAATCGGTAAGAGTCGTGCGTCAGGGGTCTGTCCCGTCAGGTGCGGACGTATCAAATCTTGGAGGCGCAGCGTTCAATACAACCGAAACAGACACCAACTCTATTTTGAGTGCCAGAGGTAGCGTTACCGTTGATGAGCGAACTAATAGCTTGTTAGTGCAAGACGTACCGGAAAAAATCAAAGCACTTAGAGAAGTTGTAGCCAAGCTTGATAAGCCCGTACGACAAGTTCTAATTGAAACGAGAATCGTTGAAGCCAACGACTCGTTTAGCCGTGAACTCGGTGCTCGCTTAGGTTTTCAACGCATCACCGAAAATGCACGATTCCCGGGCGTCAATGACTCTAATATTGGAGACGTGGTCACCAGTGGCACAACGGAAGGCTTAACGGTAATTCAAGATTCAAGGTCCGATGATGAGCCCGGTCTTATTTTCGATAACTCTCGCGGCACACCGGGCGGTTTGGCTGTTGATCTAGGCGCTAATGCGATTGGAACGCAAAACCCGTCTTCATTCGCATTCGATATTTTTCGTACGGGTCGCGGATTTGCTCACTTGATTACGCTGGAGTTGAGTGCACTAGAAGCCGACGGTCGCGGTCGTGTTGTTGCAAGTCCGCGATTAGTCACAGCCAATCAAAATGAAGCGATGATTAGCCAAGGTCAAGAGATAACCGCAGTAGCGGACGTTGTTGCCGGTGGCGGTGGTGGTGGCGCGGCCGGCGGCGGCGGCGGTTTCACTGAAACCATCGAAGCCGAATTGACCTTGCGAGTTACCCCTCAAATCACGCCGGATGATCGTGTGATCATGGACGTTTCCATTGAGCAAGACACCATTATCGGTCTCGCCCCTATTGTTCTGGGCACGCAAGAAATCGATACGCAGGTATTGGCTGACAACGGCGAAACCGTGGTGATTGGCGGCATTTACCAAGAAACAGACAACATAGATGTTGTCAAAGTGCCTCTATTAGGCGATTTGCCAATTATTGGAAATTTGTTCAAGCAACGCTCGGTGCAAAAGAATCGAACCGAACTTCTTATCTTTTTAACACCAAAAATTATCAGTCCTAAGTTGAATCTGGGATAATAACCCCCACACTACTCACAAAAGCAGGCTCTAACCTGCTTTTGTTTTTTGTAACGTTCTCCGTAGATGGGTATTAACCATTTTATGTTGACTCAGTTGCTCTGGGCGCAAAGCTTAGAGAACTTAATAAATAAATAACAATATGCAAAACGTAATACTGATTGGTCCTATGGGATCGGGTAAAACAACGGTAGGAAAACAATTAGCGAAACGCTTGAGGATGGACTTCGTTGATTCGGATCACATGATTGAAGATCGCTGTGGCGTGTCTATTTCCACCATTTTCGATATCGAAGGTGAAGATGGGTTTCGTAAACGCGAGACCAAAATGTTGCAAGAGCTGTGTGATCGCTCAGGCATTGTGCTTGCCACTGGCGGTGGCGCTATCGTTTCGCAAGAGAATCGCAAATTATTGCGCAAAGGCTACGTCGTATATTTACGAACTTCGATCGAGACTCAGCTCGCAAGAACACAGAAAAACCAAAATAGACCTTTGTTAGAAAATGTGGATGCAGAAACCAAGCTCAAGGAGCTAATGGACGAGCGTGGCACTTTGTATGAGCAAGAAGCTGATCTAATTGTTACCTCTGGTGATCGCGTTGTGTCCAAGGTGGTTGACGAAGTCTGCGAGGCTATGGGTCGCTAATTAAGGCTCAATAGGCAATAGCGAGAGTAAGCAAGGAAGCCGCTAAGAACACAAATATCGAGCGCAGAGGCGGTGACAAACGAAGGTCGCTGGAGTATACTTCGCGTCCTTTTTCGCTTGGCGAATAGACATTTGCACAAACCTGATTCTAGAAGTTACCCAGCACGGAAAAACTAGAAGACGTTTGAATAGATAGGAATACGGCTCCCTTGTTTGGGGCAATATTTACCGACATTCTTATTTTCGGTTACCGCCGCCTAGCCGGCGATTCCCATCTAGATAGACTTAACTTTATACAGGTTTAACTTTACCTTTTTGATTGTTTTTGTGAAGACAGTTTTTTTTTGTAAAGACAAAGACAGGCAGTTGAAAAACTAACGAATCGAAGTAAATTGCAAGTGCGCCTTAATTACACGTAAATCGATTTTCGTGGCAATTTGGCTTTTGTCTAGCTAAGCGTACATCGGGGGTGTCGACACTGATCACACTTCTTCATAGCGTGAGCATGCTCACAAACATGACCGAGATTGCACTGTGACGAAAATGTACCACAAGGCTGGCGGACTTTACCGCCCTGAATTTGAGCGAGATAACTGCGGCTTTGGCTTGATTGCACATATGGATGGCAAACCGAGTCATCGCCTCATTAATACCGCAATTAGCGCGCTTGCTAGATTGACTCACCGTGGTGCGGTCGCCGCAGATGGTAAAACTGGTGACGGATGCGGGATTTTGATGGCCATGCCGGACGCGTTTATGCGCAGTGTCGCGGCTGAGGCGCAAATCAAGTTACACGGCCTATATGCCACGGGTTTAGTTTTCCTGAGTCACGACTCAGATCGCCAAGGCGATACGATTGAAGTGATCAACCAAGCGATCAAAGACAATGGTTTGTCTTTGGCTGGCTGGCGAGATGTACCGTTAGATGACTCAGCCTTAGGTGAGCAAGCTAAAGCCTCAGTGCCGTGTATTAAACAAGTGTTTATCAATTGCGCTGAGCAAATTAACGATCACGATTTCGAGCGGCGTTTATTTATGACTCGCCGAGTTGCCGAGAAGCAATTGAACTCGGTTGATGAAGATTTCTATATTCCCAGCCTTTCTTGCAAAGTTATTCTTTACAAGGGCTTGGTTATGCCAGAATTTTTACCGGTGTTTTATAGGGACTTACAACACCATGCAATGGCCTCGTCACTGTGTTTGTTTCACCAGCGGTTTTCAACTAATACCTTGCCTCAATGGCGGTTAGCGCAGCCCTTTCGCTATCTAGCTCACAACGGTGAAATTAACACAATCCAAGGCAATCGAAATTGGGCGATAGCAAGGGGAGCCAAGTTACGATCGAGTTGGTTCCCTAACTTGAGCGATGCCGCGCCATTTGTTGATACTCATGGTTCAGATTCAATGAGTCTCGATAATATGCTTGAGGTCTTATTGATGGGCGGCATGGATTTGTTTAAAGCAGCCCAAACGCTGGTTCCTCCCGCCTGGCAGAATGCGGAACACATCGATCCAGATTTGAAGGCTTTTTATCGCTTTCAAGCAATTCACGCCGAACCTTGGGACGGCCCAGCGGGCCTCGTGCTTACTGATGGTCGCTATGCCAGTTGCGCGTTAGATCGCAATGGTTTAAGGCCTGCGCGGTATGTGATTACCAAGGATAGGATTATTACGCTTGCTTCAGAGGTTGGTGTTTACGACTACAACGAAGCCGATGTCGTTGATAAAGGCCGATTGAAGCCAGGCCAGATGCTGGCTGTTGATACGCATACCGGCCAGCTAATTCAGCCAAACGATATTCATGAGCGCCTGAAGAACGAACATCCATATAAAGATTGGCTTCGTGACAATGTGGTGCGTTTGAAATCGGGTTTAGAAGATCAAGAGTCGCAAGTAAATCTAAATGCCGCCTCGTTAAAGATTTACCAGAAGCTATTTCAGATCACCAACGAAGAACGTGATGACGTTATTCGAGTGTTAGCCGAGTCAGCGCAAGAGGCGACGGGCTCTATGGGCGACGATACGCCAATGGCTGTGCTGTCTTTGCGACACCGCATGCTCAGCGATTACTTCCGTCAACAATTTGCGCAGGTAACCAATCCGCCGATTGACCCTTTGCGTGAGCAAATTGTGATGTCGCTCGAAACCTATTTTGGCACCGAGAGCAGCTTGTTTGAACCTCATGAGGGCATGGCGAAAGCCGTGGTGGTTGATTCGCCGGTATTGTCGACCGCTAAATACCAAAGCCTTTTGGGAATGGCCGACCAAGATTTTTCGCATCAGGTTATTGATGCCACCTTTGGCATTAATGAGTCGCTGGTTGAGCGTGTTCAAGCCATTGCCGACGAGGCCGAGCAGGCAGTGAAAAACGGCGTGCGCATCATCGTTGTTTCGGATCGACGTATCTCTAAAGATCGCGCACCAGTTCAGGCCCTGTTGGCGACCGGTGCCGTCCATCATCGACTGACCCAAACCGGTTTGCGTTGCAACGCCAATATCGTGGTTGATACCGCCACCGCCAGAGACTCTCATCAATACGCTGTGTTGATCGGCTATGGTGCCACGGCCATCCATCCATACTTGGCCTATGAAAGCATTGTTGAAATGCAGCGTCGCGATCAAATAAAAGGCGACACTAATATTCTGCTTCGCCAGTATCGAAAAGGCATAAACAAAGGCCTGTATAAAATCATCTCGAAAATGGGTATCTCAACTATCCATAGTTATCGAGGGGCTCAATTGTTTGAAGCAGTCGGCTTGCAATCCGAGGTGGTCGACTTTTGCTTCAATGGCACGACCAGTCGCATTGCGGGTGCCGGTTTTACTGAACTTGAAAATGATCAACGTGTTCTAGCTGCCTTTGCCTGGGATGCCCAAACCGGACTAGAACAAGGCGGGCTATTGAAGTTTATCCACGGCGGCGAATACCACGCCTATAACCCTGACGTAGTACGAACCATGCACGCAGCGGTAGAGAGTGGCGACTACGATTTGTATCGTGATTACGCTGACACCGTGAATAATCGTAAACCGATGGTGTTACGTGACTTGCTCACCTTCAAAAAAGATATTACGGCAATCAATGTCGATGAGGTTGAGAGTTGGCAAGACATCGTTCTGCGCTTTGATAGCGCTGGTATGTCGCTCGGCGCTCTGTCACCAGAGGCACATGAGTCTCTGGCTGAGGCAATGAACGAGCTAGGAGGGCGGTCAAACTCAGGCGAGGGCGGCGAAGACGCTGTGCGTTATGGCACGCCCAAAATGTCTAAAATCAAGCAGGTTGCGTCTGGACGTTTTGGCGTTACCCCTCATTATTTGGTCAATGCCGAGGTCTTGCAAATCAAAGTTGCGCAAGGCGCCAAGCCTGGCGAAGGCGGGCAGCTGCCGGGGCACAAAGTCAATGAGTTAATAGCTCGCCTGCGTCATTCTCGACCTGGCGTTGCCTTGATTTCACCGCCACCACATCATGATATTTATTCGATTGAAGATTTGGCTCAGCTAATTTTTGACTTGAAACAAGTTAACCCTAGCGCGCTCGTTTCAGTGAAATTAGTTGCCGAAGCCGGCGTTGGCACGGTGGCCGCGGGGGTCGCGAAAGCTTATGCAGATCTAATTACCATCTCCGGCTACGACGGTGGAACCGGAGCTAGCCCGCTCACTTCGGTGCGCTATGCGGGCTCGCCTTGGGAGTTAGGCCTAACCGAAGCTCATCAGACTTTACGCGCCAATGATTTGCGCGACAAAGTTCGTTTGCAAACAGATGGTGGTTTAAAAACCGGATTAGATGTGGTCAAAGCGGCAATCCTCGGTGCAGAAAGCTTCGGGTTTGGTACCGGGCCGATGGTCGCTCTGGGTTGTAAGTATCTGCGAATTTGTCATCTGAATAATTGCGCAACTGGCGTGGCAACACAGCACAATGTGCTGCGTAAAAAGCATTACGTAGGCACGGTAGAGAGAGCGGTTAATTATTTTAAATTTATCGCTATGGAAACCCGCGAGTGGATGGCCATTTTAGGGGTTCGTCGCTTGACCGATTTGATTGGGCGAACCGATTTACTCGATGTGATCGAAGGTGAAACGCCAAAACAGCAAAAGCTGGATCTCTCGGAAATTTTGTCGGACGGTGGTGTACCCAAAGATAAGCCGCAATTTTGCTTGGAACCTAAAAATGCCCCATACGACAAAGGCGAGCTTGCTGAGCAGATGGTTGGTGAACTATTGCCGAGCATTATTGCCAAGTCAGGTGGTGAGTTCAGCTACCAAGTAAAGAATATTCATCGCTCGATTGGCGCGCGTATCTCAGGTGAAATTGCCAAAGCGCATGGTCATGCCGGCTTGCAAGACAATCCGGTAACCTTGCATCTTAAAGGCACCGCTGGGCAAAGCTTTGGTGTTTGGAATGCCAACGGTTTAAACATGAACCTAGAGGGCGATGCGAATGACTACGTTGCTAAGGGCATGTCTGGCGGTAAGATATCAATTTATCCTGCGAGCGACGCGAAGTTCCTAGCGCATGATTCAACCATTATCGGTAATACCTGTTTATACGGAGCGACCGGTGGCGAGCTATATGCTGCGGGTAAAGCGGGCGAACGTTTTGCGGTGCGCAACTCAGGCGC
The DNA here is from genome assembly GCA_937922925.1 of uncultured Arenicella sp. GTDB lineage: Bacteria > Pseudomonadota > Gammaproteobacteria > Arenicellales > Arenicellaceae > Arenicella. The sequence goes on from CALAKU010000022.1 coordinate 54,775, forward strand.
TATCGCCGTCGTCGAGGGCTTGGGCGATCATGGTTGTGAATACATGACTGGTGGCGCCGTTTGCGTGCTGGGCGAAACTGGTGTGAATTTTGGCGCTGGTATGACTGGTGGTGTGGCCTTTGTGCTTGATCAAGATCGACGTTTTATCGACCGTTATAATCACGAGTTGATCGACAGCTATCGCTTGATGCCCGAAGCCATGGAATCCTATGCTTTGTATTTGCAAACCTTAATCGAGAAGCACCATGCGGCAACTAACAGTGCTCGCGCCAAAGAAATTCTGCAAGACTTTGCCGATTTTCTACCTAAGTTTTGGATGATAAAACCCAAAGCCAGCGATCTCGAAACCTTGATTGATTCACTCAAAGCCGCGGCCTAGTTCGCGCAGGCAAGACAAACAATGAGTAACGACTTTCAATTTTTGGATGTGCCACGTCAAGACCCGGAGAAAGTTCCGGCGCAGGAACGTAGCAAAGAATTCAAAGAAATTTACGGCGAATACGAAGCCGAGCAAGCTGCTTCACAGGCCGACCGCTGTTTGTCTTGTGGCAATCCTTATTGTGAATGGAAGTGCCCAGTGCACAACTACATCCCCAATTGGTTGAAGCTCGTAGCCGAGGGCAATTTATTTGAAGCCGCGGAGTTGTCGCACAAAACTAATTCCCTGCCGGAAGTCTGTGGCCGGATTTGCCCACAGGATCGGCTTTGCGAAGGTGCTTGCACGCTCAATGATGGCTTTGGCGCAGTTACCATTGGCTCGGTTGAGAAGTACATTACCGACGAGGCCCTAAAGCAAGGCTGGCGGCCAGATATGTCGCAAGTGGTTTGGACCGATAAACGCGTGGCGATTGTCGGTGCCGGGCCGGCTGGTTTGGCGTGCGCTGATATTCTTGTTCGCAATGGCATCAAGCCTGTGGTGTACGACAAATACCCAGAAATAGGGGGGCTGCTCACCTTCGGCATCCCGCCGTTTAAATTAGAAAAAGAAGTGGTTAAGACTCGCCGTACCATTCTTGAAGAGATGGGCGCAGAATTCGTTTTAGAAACTGAGATTGGCTCAGATGTGCCATTTCAAACTCTGCTTGACGATTACGACGCGGTATTTCTCGGTATGGGCACCTACACCTACATGAAAGGTGGTTTTGCTGGTGAAGACCTCGTTGGCGTACATGAAGCCTTGCCGTTCTTAGTTTCGAATATTAACCGTTTAATGGGTTTTGAAAAAAACGCCTTAGACTATGTGGATATGCAAGGCAAGAAAGTCGTTGTTCTTGGCGGTGGTGATACCGCGATGGATTGTGTGCGTACCAGTGTGCGACAGGGCGCAAGTTCTGTTCAATGCGCCTACCGACGTGATGAAGCGAATATGCCGGGTTCGATGCGAGAAGTGGCGAATGCCAAAGAAGAAGGTGTTGAATTTTTGTGGAATCGTCAGCCAATCGAAATCGTTGGCCAAGAAGGCGAAGTACGAGGAGTTAAGTTAGCCACGACGCAACTCGGAGAGCCTGATGAGCGAGGCCGTCGTCGGCCAGAGGTTGTGCCCGGTTCCGAAGAAATTGTTGAAGCCGACGCGGTGGTGATTGCCTTTGGTTTTCGTCCCAGCCCGGCCCCTTGGTTTAACGACTTTGGTATTGAAATCAATGACTGGGGCGGTGTGAATGCGTCCACCGATGAGTCGGCAAAATTTCAGACCACCAACCCTAAAGTGTTTGCCGGTGGTGACATGGTGCGCGGATCGGATCTAGTGGTAACGGCGGTTTTCGAAGGCCGCGAAGCTGCCCAGGGAATCGTTAACTACCTGAATCGTCATTAGGCTCGAACGGCGTTTAGGGCGAGCGAGCCGTTCGTTGGCGTGATCAAGGTCGCTGATAAAATACCTGCGATCTTGATGCCTTGATTTTGACCAACTATTTATCGATGCCGCCCATGCACAGATATTTGATTTCAAGATAGTCTTCCAAACCGTATTTAGACCCTTCACGGCCATTTCCTGATTGTTTAACGCCACCGAATGGGGCCATTTCATTGGAAATAATGCCCTCATTAATCCCGACCATGCCGTATTCTAACGCTTCGGCAACCCGCCAAACCCGCCCAATATCGCGCGTATAAACGTAGGAGGCTAATCCCACCTCCGTGTCGTTTGCCAACTCAATGACTTGCTCCTCGCTGGTGAATTCGATCATCGGTGCCACCGGGCCAAAAATTTCTTCTTGGGCCAACTTCATCGCTGAATCAACTCCAGTGACAACCATGGGTCTCATGTAGCAAGCACCGTCTGGCATCGCTTGCTTGGATTCTCGAACTTGCGCGCCTTGTTGTACCGCATCGTCGATCAGCGCCTGTACTGATTTAACCGCCTCTTCGTTGATCATTGGGCCAATTGAAACTCCGTCGTCTTGGCCATTACCAATGCTTAGCGTTTGCAAGGCATCATTAAGTTTGTTAGCAAATTCAGTGTAAATACCAGATTGCGCATAAATGCGATTGGTGCAAACACAGGTTTGTCCTGCGTTGCGAAACTTCGACGCAATCGCACCTTGAACAGCCGCATCGAGATCGGCGTCATCAAACACAATGAATGGGGCATTGCCGCCAAGTTCCATTGATGTTTTTTTGACCGTCGATGCGCATTGCTTTAGTAATAGTCGGCCGACTTGGGTTGAGCCAGTGAAAGAGAATTTGGCAATTCGTGGGTCTTGCGTGAGTACTTTACCAATATCGCTGGACGATTTGCCGACCACGACATTAAAAACACCAGCAGGAATTCCAGCCTGCTCAGCCAGTTCTGCCAATGCCAAAGCTGAGAGCGGTGTTTCAGCTGCGGCTTTGACAATAAATGTGCAGCCCGCCGCCAATGCTGGAGCGGCCTTGCGAGCTAGCATGGCGTTTGGAAAATTCCATGGTGTGATCGCCGAGACAATACCAACACCTTGTTTAATCACAATAATCCGAGAATTCGACGAGGCACCTGGGATGGTGTCGCCATAGATTCGTTTGGCCTCCTCGGCAAACCACTCTACGTAATTTGCGCCATAGGCAATTTCACCTCGGGCTTCGACCAGTGGTTTACCTTGTTCGGTGGTCAGTAAAACAGCGAGATCCTCTTGGTTTTGCATGATTAACTCATACCAACGCCGCAAAACAGATGATCGTTGTTTGGCCGTCTTTGCGCGCCAGGCTGGCAAAGCTGCGGCGGCTGCGTCGACAGCCAACTTCGCATCCTCGGCACCAGCATCGGCGACTTCGCAGATCACTGCACCATTTGCTGGGTTAGTGATTTCAAATTCTTGGCCGGGGTTGGCGTGCCACTGGCCGTTGATATAGCTTGATTGGCGCAGCAAGTCTGCGTTTAGATTTTTCATTGCGGAAACCAACTGTTGTGTTTGTTTTTCTTAGGATCTCGCCATTATAGGGGATTGAGTAATCGCTCGATCAAAATCGTAGCAATATCCGAGGTAGAAATAATGTGCTCAACTGTCTTTTAGATTTTATACATTCACCAACCGATTAATTGACCCTTATGCGTATTCCGTTATTATTCGGGTTTGCTGGCTTCGATACTGACTCGCGCAACTAACTCGCGCGATAAGCCGACTCGGTCACAGATCAAAACAGTGGCTCATTCGCTGGCCGTTACATTCATCAACGTAAAACCACTAATATAAATTGAACCATGTCTAAAATTACTTTCATCGACTATCAAGGCAACCAAACCGAAGTTGAGGCCACTAATGGTGACTCAGTAATGGAAGCGGCAACACAAAATGATGTGCCCGGCATCGATGCCGATTGCGGTGGCGCTTGCGCCTGCGCGACTTGCCATGTTTATGTCGACGCTGAGTGGATGGATAAAGTTGGTAAGCCCGGCGATCTGGAAGCCGATATGCTGGAAGTCGCCGACGGCGTTCAAGATAATTCGCGTCTGTCGTGCCAGATAAGTATGAGCGATGACTTAGACGGCCTTGTTGTCAGCACACCAGAAAGCCAGTACTAGATCTGCTGCGGGTAGGGGCGGCTTTAAGATCGATATGGGTAATACGGGAAATGTCGTCATTATTGGTGCCAGTCATGCGGCAGCCGAAGCGATATCGACTCTTCGACGAGCCGGTTGGCCGGGTCAAATAACGCTCATTGGCGACGAGCTCGAGCTTCCTTATCAGCGCCCCCCTTTATCTAAGGCCTATTTTAAAGGTGAACTCGAATTCGCCAAGTTATTGTTAAAGAACGAGGCCTTTTACGACAAGGCTCAAGTAAATGTGTTGCTAGGCAAACGCGCTACAAAACTTGATCGTCAGCAACAATCCGTAATGCTAGATAATGGCGAATCAGTCTTTTACAGCCATTTGATTTTGGCCACCGGAACGCGCGCTCGTCATTTACCCGTTGCCGGCCACGATTTGCCGCAAATCAAAGTATTGCGAACTCGTGCCGATGTCGATGACATTAAGTCGGCCTTGCCTCAAGGAGGCAAACTATTAATCGTAGGCGCTGGATACATCGGTTTAGAAGTTGCCGCCTCGGCCATTAAAAACAACATTGATGTCACGGTGCTAGAAGCACAAGAACGCGTTTTGTCGCGTGTTACCGGCGAACATGTCTCCGGTTTTTTTCAAAAGCGACATGCCAAAGAAGGTGTCGATATTCGTCTTGGCGCATCACTGCAATCGTTTGTTAACCAAGGTGCCAAGGCCTATGCGAAATTGGGAACCGGCGAAGACATTCCCTTCGATTGTGCGATTGTCGGCATCGGTGTGGTGCCCAATGTGGAGCTTGCCCAAGACGCAGGTTTAGCCTGTGATAATGGCATTTTAGTTGACGAATATGCTCGCACCAACGATGCAAACATCTTTGCAGTTGGTGACTGCGCCAACCATTTTAGTGCTCTTTACCGCAATAGAATTCGCCTAGAGTCGGTACCCAATGCCGTGGCTCAGGCTAAAACAGCCGCGCTATTTATTTGTGGAAAGCCGCAGCCCTACAATCAATTGCCGTGGTTTTGGTCAGACCAATACGATATCAAGTTGCAAACGGCGGGCTTGCTCAGCGGGTATGATCGGAGCGAGATTCAAGGTGATCCTGATGAGGCTAAGTTCACTGTATCGTACTATAAGCAAGATAAGCTCATCGCCTTGGATGCGATAAATGCCCCAGCCGAATTTATGAAGGCAAAAAAAGCGATTATCGAAGCCTTGAGTGCCAATTAGGCCAAATCTTAGTTATGCGAACCAAGCACTCTGCGCAAACTGATAAATTTTGTAAAATCGCAATGTAGCCTCACTGTGAAGCTGATAATTCTAAGCAACACGTGGGCGTTTTTGAGTATAGTTAATTGTATACAACAAAGCGCAGAATGCGCTCCAAACTATCCATGCCAACAAACCAATCGATGCCCAAAAGAGACCCTCGCTCGTCATGAACAATGCTGAAAATGATTTATACCTGCGTGCTTTGCGTGGCGAAACGGTTGAGCGTACTCCGATTTGGGTAATGCGTCAGGCAGGTCGATATCTTCCTGAATATCGAGCGGTGCGAGCCCAAGCGGGAGACTTTCTGACCTTGTGTAAGACTCCTGAGCTGGCTTGCGAAGTTACCATGCAACCCATCGATCGCTTTGGTTTAGACGCGGCGATTTTGTTTTCTGACATTCTCACTATTCCTGATGCCATGGGGCTGGAGCTGGTTCTAGAAGAAGGTGTCGGCCCGGTATTCAATAAGCCAGTTCGGTCAGCGGCCGATATTAGCAAGCTTTCCGTACCTGACATGCACCAAGACTTAGGCTATGTGATGGATGCGGTTGGCGTCATTCGCAAAGAACTTAATGGTCGAGTACCACTAATTGGCTTTACTGGCAGCCCTTGGACGCTAGCGAGTTATATGGTCGAAGGCAGTGGCAGTAAAGATTTTCGCCGCATTAAGGGCTTGATGTTTGAAAGCCCCGACGACGCGCACGCACTACTGCAAGTTGTAACCACGTCTGTTATCCAGTATTTGGATGCACAAGTGAAAGCCGGTGCGCAATCGTTAATGGTATTCGATACTTGGGGCGGTATGCTATCGACCACAAATTATCAGTATTTCTCTTTGGCGTATATGCAGCAAATTGTCGACGCCAGCAAGGCCGCCCATCCAGACGTGCCTATTGTTTTGTTTACTAAAGGCGGTGGTCAGTGGTTAGAAATGATGGCGGCAACCGGTTGTGATGGCCTCGGTTTAGATTGGACGGTGGATATCGCTGCCGCGCGAAAACGCGTTGGCGAGCAAGTTGTCCTGCAAGGTAATATGGACCCGGTAGTCATGAATACGGGTACTCAACAAGTTCAAGATGAAGCGGCGAAAGTACTTGCGGCGTATGGCCACCATTCAGAAAGCGATAAAGGCCACATTTTTAATCTTGGTCATGGCATTCAACCATTCGCCGAGCCTGAGAATATGGCGGCCTTGGTGGACACCGTTAAACAACAAAGCCAGCAATATCATTCGTAATGATTAATTTTGGGCGGGTAGACAAAAACATCTTTGTCGGCAATGCGCCGCAAACGTCAGTGGATGTCGCCCGCTTGCAGCAAATGAAAATCACCTCGGTTGTCTCTTTGCAAAGCGATGACGATATTATCAGTCATCAAATTGATTGGCCCAAACTCAAGCGTGCCTATGACTATAATAATATTGTGGTGCACCGTTTCCCGATCATCGATTTTGATGAGCACGATTTAGGCCAACGGCTGCCAGACCCTGTGACCATGCTGGATAAACTATTGTCAGTTGAGCACAGAGTTTATGTTCACTGCAATGCCGGAGTCTGCCGCGCTCCTGCCACGGTTTTAACGTATTTATGCCACTATCAAGGTCTGAGTCTTGAGCAAGGCTTGGACAAAATCAGGTCAGAACGACCGCAGGCCAACCCATACATTGGCGCGGTTGAACGCGCTCTAAATGAACTCGGATCGAAAACTGAAGAGCACTAAGCCGCTGGTGTTTCGTTAACACGCGTTTTGACAATGAGTCATGCTGGTCTCATCGCTCGCCTTTTTTACCATTCCCTTTAGGTGGTTGCTTGAGCTGGTTTTATAGCTCACTTTTATGGCTAAGTCGTATAGCTCAGTCGCCTAATTCAATCAAACCTTGCTCACGCAAAAAATCGATAACGATATCACGCACGATCGGCTGAGTGATTTCGGTCGGATGCAAGCCATCCTCTTGAATATACCCTGGCGTGCTAACGAATTCTTCTCGATAAAAATCCAGCAAAGCCAGTTGGTGCTCATCGGCTAATTCTTTATAAACCCCTCTAAATTGGTCGATGTACCTTGGCCCATAGCTCGCGGGCAGGGAGATGCCACCAAGGATTACATGAACATCGGCCGCCTTGGCTTGTTTAATCATGGCGTCCAAGTTGTCTCTTAAATTTTTGATGGGCAAGCCTTGTAAACCATCATTGGCGCCGAGTTCTAAGATCATGATATCTGGCTTGAATTCTTCCAGCGTAATACCTAAGCGAGCGCGACCACGTGCTGAGGTATCTCCGGAAATACTTGCATTGCTTACCTTAAAGTTTGGTTCTAGCGCGATTCCTAATAAGTTAACCCATGCTCGGTCTAAATCCATACCATAGCCCGCACTCAAGCTGTCGCCATAGACAACAATGTGTTTTCGTTGATCATCAGGGGATGCAATGGCCGTCATCGACACAGTAAACCCCAGCATCAATAGTAAGAATGATCTTAGAAAACGCACAGAAATTGCCTGTGTGAACTTGAATTTCGCGGAATTGGTTATCATCTACACTATTGAACTTTGGTTTATGTTTTACTACTGGGTTTTGTATATAAAACCTTCGATGCCTCTATTGTAAGCGATACGTAAAAACTAAATGAATCTTCGTTCACTCACCTTTCCGTTATTGTAATCTTAGGTTAATAAAGCCATGCCAGCACCGATCATTCGTGCGCATCAATTGAGTAAGACGGTGCGCACAGCCGATCATTCTCTGTCTATTCTTGAGGATGTGTCGATAGAAATTCAAGCCGGGGAGAGCCTCGCAATTGTTGGGCCATCGGGAGCGGGGAAGTCAACCTTGCTCGGTTTGCTCGCCGGTTTAGATACGCCGACAGGCGGGCAAATATATCTGGCTGACTACAATATTACCGAGATGGACGAAGAAGGCCGTGCCCGGGTTAGAGCAGAACTTGTCGGTTTCGTATTCCAGACGTTTCAGCTACTTGAAAGTTTAACCGCGCTCGAAAATGTTGCCTTGCCCATGGAACTTCAAGGCGAGCCCGAGGCTACGGATCGCGCGCGCGAATTTTTGGGCAAGGTCGGTCTGGCTGAACGCTTGAGTCATTATCCAAAGCAACTGTCAGGCGGAGAACAACAGCGTGTGGCGCTAGCGCGGGCCTTTGCCTGCCAACCCAAAATTCTTTTTGCCGACGAACCCACAGGTAATCTAGACAGCATTACCGGTGGCAAAGTCAGCGATTTATTGTTTGAGCTGAATCAACAAAGCGGCACAACCTTAATTTTAGTCACGCATGAACAGCGCCTCGCCGATCGCTGTGATCGCCAACTCGTGATCGACAGCGGTCATTTACAAAACTGATATGTTAGTCACAGACCTTAAGCTTTTATGGCGAGATTGGCGCGGCGGGCAGCTGAGTTTAGTAATTTCTGCATTGGTTTTGGCGGTCACGGTAGTCACGGCTGTTAGCCTATTTGCCGATCGGGTCGAGCGTGGCCTAAACGCGCAGATATCCAGCTTCTTGGCGTCAGATTTGGCCGTGCGCTCGGGCCTTGTGATTGACGATCGTTTTTATCAGCAAGCTGAGCAGCTCAATCTACAAACTGCCGATATCGCAAGCTTTCGATCAATGGTCTTTGCTGGTGACAATAATCATTTGGCGTCGGTTAAGGTGGTGAGCTCAGGCTATCCATTGCGAGGTGTGGTTGAGCTTAGTGCCGATCTTAATGGTAATGTCGTTGAGAACCGCTCAACTGGGCCACTGTCCGGCGAGGCTTGGGTTGAGGCACGATTATTTAATTTACTCGATATTAAGATCGGTGACGAAATCGATGTTGGTTATGCCCGTCTTAAGGTCACTCGTTTGATTCTGAATGAACCTGATAGAGGCACCGGATTTGGCGCTGCTGGGGCACGCGTATTGATGAGTTGGGACGACCTGGAGCGTTCCCAGTTGGTGCGCCCTGGCAGTCGTATTCGCTACTCCTTGTTGATGCAAGGTGATGACAGTCAAATTCAAGAGTATCAAGATTGGTACGCGGCTCAAGATGCTGGAGACGACCAGCATCATTCATTGGTCACACCTGAGAACGCCGAAGAACAATTGGCCGAAGCCTTGCAACGCGGGCGGGGTTTTCTTCTATTAAGCGGCACTATCGGAGTATTGCTTGCTGGTTTAGCGATGGCGCTTGCTAGTCAACGTTACGCCAGCCGATTAACCGATCAAGTTGCTCTTATGAAAGCGTGGGGCGTATCGAGTAATGCAGTGCGCCGTAGCCAGTTTGTGCGCTTGACGGTGATTGCATTGGTGTCTACCGCTATTGGCATTTTACTCGGTTGGGCGGGCCATACCTTTTTACTTGAGTTGGCGCGCGGTCTATTAAACATAGAGTTGCCGGCGCCCGGTCTTAGGCCGTTTTTAGTTGCCGGTTTAACTGGTGTTATTTGTGTTCTGGGATTTGCCTTGCCAGCATTATGGCACTTACCCGGCATTGCACCGCTGCGAGTATTGCGTCGCGACATTCAAGGCTCATTACTTGGTGAAGGCAAGCGTTGGTTGATCGGCGTTACCGCACTTTTACTATTGGCCTATTGGTACAGTCAAAGTTTTATCACCGCCGTTTTGTTTCTGGTAGCTCTGTTTGTGCTATTTGGTGTTTGCGCGCTGATCGCGCTACAGGTTTTACGGCTAGTAAAACAGCTTGGCCATTGGCGGGGCAGCGTCGTGCGCTTAGGTTTGGCGAATCTTTGGCGCCGTCGGAATCAAACTTTGATTCAACTGGTGGGTTTTTCGGCAACCTTAATGTTGCTCTTGGTAGTGACCGGGATGCGCACTAGTCTTATAGCCGAGTGGGAAGCTCAACTGCCAGACGATACACCAAGCCACTTTTTGTTTAATGTCGCGACCCCCGAGGTTGAGCCGATTAAGGCTCTTCTGAGTCAAGAAGGCGCGACCACTACGCAATGGTTCCCAATGGTTCGCGGCCGGGTTGTGAGTATCAACGGTGATGCTATTACGCCCGAGCAGTTTGCCAAGGCCGAAGGCTTGCGCCGCGAAGTTAACTTTACTCAATCAGATATCTTGCCTGATTCAAACGAAATTGTTGACGGGCAATGGTGGCAGCAAGCGCCGAGCACCATCGAATTCTCCTTAGAGCAAGAGGTTGCCGCCGAGATTGGGATCAGCGTCGGCGACGTCATGGAGTTTAGTATTGGCGGGATTAAATTTGATGCGCGCTTGGCCAGTATTCGTACAGTTAGCTGGCAAAGCATGAATCCTAACTTCTATGTCATTTTTTACCCCGGTGCCTTAGACCGATTTGCGCCGAATTGGGTTACTGCGGTCAGGGCAAAAGAAGACGCCGCGAGCGAGCAAGAAAGTCTTTTAAAACAAGCGAGCTTTGTTCCCAAAGTCGTTAGAGAATACCCCACCGCTGTGGTTTTAGAATTAAACGATGTGGTCGCGCGCATACGCGACGTTATCAGCCGAGTTACCCAAGGCTTGGAAGTCATCTTACTGCTGGTTTTGGCGTGCGGCGTAATGGTGTTGTTCGCCGCGATTGGCGTTAGCTATGACGAACGTCTGAGAGAAAATGCTATCTTAAGAACCTTAGGTAGTTCGCGTAAAATGGTGCTGGGAGCCTTAGCCGTTGAGTACGCAGGGCTCGGCGCTATAGCCGGGTTTATCGCCGGATTAGGTGCGGAAGTGATTTTATATTTTGTGCAATTGATGGTATTCAACCTAGACCCTCAATGGCATCCAATGCTGTGGTTGCTCGGTATCGTCAGCGGTACCGTTGTGATTACAGTGCTGGGGCTATGGCGCAGTCGAGACATTATCAGTGTTCCACCACTGCAATCGTTAAGACAACTTGCTTAACTTGCTGCTTGCCTTAGACTGGGGCGAAAAATAATCATAAAAAGGCCGGTATGAAGCAAGGTTTTGGTGTCTGGACCCTAGTAGCGTTGGTGGTTGGTAATGCCGTTGGTGCAGGCATTTATACTACCTCCGGATTCGCGCTTGGAGATTTAGGTTCGCCAGAATGGGTCGTGTTGGCTTGGTTGGTTGCGGGTTTGATCGCGCTGATGGGCGCGCTCAGTTATGGGATGCTCGTCAGAGACATCACGGAATCGGGCGGTGAGTACCTATATTTGTCACGCTCCATTCATCCGATTGCTGGATTTGTGGCCGGTTGGATTTCCTTACTTGCCGGCTTTCCCGGTGCGATTGCTTTTTCAGCGACGGCGTTTGAATCCTATGCGCGAGCTGCAGTTGCCTCTTTCGAGCAAGTACCGCAAGACGTTTTAGCCGTTGTCGTGATTGTGATCGCAGGGGGCATTCATATTGGCCGAGTTCGATTTGGAGCACGCATCCATGAATGGATTGTCCTGCTGATGCTCGCATTGCTGGCGATACTGATCGCCGCAGCCCTAGCCGCGTTTTGGGCTAGTCCAGATCTGCCCGTGCAAAGTAAAGCTGAGCTAGCCCCATTTAGTTTATTGGCATTTGCGAATACGTTGGTGTGGATTTCCCTGAGCTACTCAGGATTCAACGCAGCGGCCTATGTGGCCGGCGAAGTCGATAATGCCAAGCGAGTCGTACCTAAAGGCATGATTATCGGCACGTTGTTGACCATGGTGTTGTGCGTATTCGTCAACGCCATTATTGTCTATTCGACGCAGAGCGATGTATTGCAAGGGCAGGCCGACGTAACCGCGCGAGCCGCCGAGGCGATTGGCGGCTTGAGCGGTAGACGAGTAGCCGAGTGGGTTATTGCGATCTCACTTTTAACGTCCATCACGGCGATGGTGTTAGCTGGCCCCCGCGTGTATGCCAAAATGGCAGAAGACGGCGCCTTACCGAGTGTTTTTAGAATGCGGGCTGGCCAACCACCGAGAGCCTCAATTGCCTTGCAAGTGGTCACCGCTGTGGTGCTTGTATTGATTGCGGATTTACGTGAACTACTAAATTATTTAGGCTTAACGCTATCTTTGTGCCTTGCTCTGGCGGTCAGTAGTTTGTTTGTACAGCATTGGCGATCGGGTAAGCGCCCAAGTTCAAAGTGGTATCCGCTAGCGCCTTTAGCCTTTGTAAGTTGTACTGTGCTTTTCGCAGTGCTAACGGCTTTTCGGGAGCCAATTCAATTTTTGGCGGCCGTACCAACCTTGGTGCTGGGCGCCGTTGTTTATTTAGGATTGCAATTATGGAAACAAAGAAAGTAAAGATTCTCATACGGCATCGCCAGTTTAAGCAGATCAATGCAAGCCTTAAATCGTTGTTGATCCTGATGCTGGTTTTTTCTGTTTCGGCCTGCATAAGCTTACTAACCCCAAAGGTAGAATCCAATTTCACTGAGCTTAAGGCTGGAGCCTATGAATTAGATACCAGCCATGCGCGGCTCTTATTCAAAGTTCGCCACTTAGGTTTGTCGACCTATGTTGGGCGTTTTAACACGTTTGAGGCGACTCTGGACTTCGACCCGCAAAACATGGCGCAGGCAAAATTGGAAGCAATCATCGATATGCGGTCTGTTGATTTGAACGACGAAGGCTTAGAAGACACCATCAAAGGTGGCAGTTGGTTAGACACACGCCGCTTTCCACAGGCAAAGTTTACCTCGACAAAAGTGACCCCAATCGACGCGAATCGGTTTGAATTTGTGGGCCAGCTCGAGTGGCGCGAACAGGCGCGTGAGATCAAGGTTCAAGCAACCTTTGAGGGCGGCGCTTTTGATGTGCTTACGCAACGTTATAAATTAGGTTTTTCAGCGACCACGGTTTTTAAGCGCTCAGACTTTTCAGTCGACGCCTTTATTCCCTTAGTCGGCGACGAGATTGAACTTGAAGCCTACGTTGAGTTTAAGCGGAACTAAGTTCTACTGAAATACTATTTGATCAAGCGTGTCAGCGCGACAACGACGGCCGTATGTCGCGCCAAAACGAATTTTCCTGGACGCCAACTTGAAGGTCTAAGACGCTCTAAAAGTATTTGTCAGAAATACCCGAGATCATAATAATCAGAATCATCAAAGGCGCAATAAAGCGAATCATCACCATTAAAAACGAAGTAAGAACCGGAGAGTCTTCTTGTAATTGCTCTGCAATCACGGCTTTATCAAGCCGCCATCCGGTAAAGGTCACCACCAGCAGTGCCGACAGTGGTAACAGAATAGGCGCGGTTAAACCTACGTCCAAAAAGTCCATAAATTCGATGCTGTACAACGAGCCCAAGCCAAACACGATGGCCGCAACGCCAATCATGATGGCCGATTTGGCTTTGGAGATACCAAATTGCTCGGTCACATAGGCCGCCGCCGGTTCTAGAAAAGCCACAGCCGTCGTCAATGCCGCGAAGAAAGCCATTGAGAAAAAAGCCGCACCAATCCACATGCCACCAGTGGTTTCGACCAATGCCGTTGGTAGCGTTTTAAAGAACAAACCTGCGCCCGCTTGGAAATCCAGCCCAAAGGTAAACACAATTGGGAAGATCGCAAAGCCGGCAATCAACGCCACCGATGTATCGCAAATGCCGATAATGACGGCCGACTGAGGAATATTTACATTGCGTGGCAGATAACTGCCATAGGTGGCAATCATCGCCATGCCAATGCCTAAGGAGAAGAATGCTTGGCCCAAGGCGCTCACGGCCACCTGAGGGGTTAGCTTGCTAATGTCAGGGCTGAACATAAAGCTAATGGCTTGCTGGGTTCCGCCCGACGACCAACCTTTAATAACGCTGATCAAACTCAAGAGCACGAGTAAAAAGAAAAAGGTTGGCATCAAAATCTTGGCGGCCATTTCAATGCCTCGATTTACTCCGCGCGAGACAAGCCAAATCGTCAAACCACAAATCAACAAAAACCACGGCATCAACGCGCTGGGGCTCGCGATTAAGGTATCGAACTGCCCGGAAATTTCCAGAGGCGTTTGCCCGGCGAATGCGCCGGTTAAGAATTTGGGAATGTAGGCTAATACCCAAGCCGCCACCACCGCATAGAAACTCAAAATCAAAAAGCTGCTGATCACGCCTAACCAAATACCGAGGCTCCATGCCTTAGAAACACCGCTGCGCTCAGCCAGGTCTTCGGCGCTTTTAATTGCGCTGGTTGCGCGCCCAGCACGCCCAATTAGTAGCTCGGCCATAATAATGGGGATGCCGATAAATGCCACGCAGATCAAATAAACCGCGATAAATGCCGCGCCGCCATTCTCTCCGGCTTCGGCGGAAAAACGCCATAAATTACCCAGCCCGACGGCGCTGCCGACAGCGGCCAAGATGAACGCGAAACGCGATGACCAGTTAGCGGTTTGGTGTGAAGATGATTGCATACCTTTGTTCTCCTAATTGTTGGCTCGGTGGCCAGTCGTCGCTCTAAGGTGGCGAATTTTTGATAAGTAAAATTAATGCTAAAATGCCAAAAGTGTCACAATTATTTATGAGGTTTGGCTGTAACGCATGAAGTTTAACCTGAAACAGCTTGAGACGTTTATTTGGGTTGCCGATTTGGGCAGTTTTCGTCAAGCGGCTTTGCGTTTGCACACCACGCAACCGAATATCAGTGCACGCATTGCCTCCCTAGAAACCACCTTAGGCGTGACATTGATGGAGCGTGACGCCGGCTCGGTGCGGCTCACGCAACGCGGTAGTGAGTTACTTCAATATGCCCGTAAGGTGCTCAATGCGATCGACGAATTCACCGAAGCCGCTGATAACCCAAGTTTGTTCGGCGGCGTATTACGTTTGGGCGTAACGGAAATGATTGTTCATTCTTGGCTAAGCGAATTTTTGGTCGAATTTAAGCATCAGTTTCCCAACACCGATGTCGAACTCAAGGTTGATTTGTCGCAAAACCTCGAAAACGACTTGCTCAATCATGCCATCGATTTGGCATTCCAAAGTGGGCCATTTGCGGTTCAATCATCAGGGCAATTAGAACTCGGTGAGTTTCCAATGATTTGGGTTGCCAGCCCTGATATTGCAAAATCCATGCCCAAGAAAATCGCGACCGAAGACTTACTAAGTTATTCGATTTTCACTCATGCTCGCAATACCCGCCCGTACGAGGAGCTGCTTAGCTATTTTTCGCAGTGGCAGCGCCGCGGCCTGCGCTTGGTGCCGTCCAGCTCTCTCGCGCCTTGTGTCCAAATGGTGATCGATGGCTTGGGCGTTGCGCCTTTGTCTTTGCCCTTGGTAGAGAAACAACTAGCGCAGGGTAAGCTCGAGAGTTTTGACTACTCTTGGGCGCCAAGCAATCTGGCATTTTATGCTCGATACGATAAGCGAATCGCAAATCATGTGGTTGGTCAAGCCGCTGAGTTAGCGGCGCGTATTGCTTTACCTTATTGCGAAGGTCTGCATAGCACCTAGAGCAATAGTTAAAATTTCACGTCTGAGCATCTAATCTGAGCATCTAATTTAATGATGAATTAGATCACTTAAAATAATTAGGATTGATGCTTTATGGCCTCTACACTTCCTAATTACATCATGGCTACGCAAGGCTAATAAATGCGCGAAAACAGTAATCGACTCGGAGTAGATATCGGAGGCACATTTACCGATGTGGTGTTGGAGGCACGAGGGCAAACGTATTCAACCAAAGTGTTAACGACCTATGCCGCCCCCGAGGACGCCATCATTGAAGGCATGCACCAAGTCTGCGATGCCGCGAAAATTGCCCCATCGGATTTAGATCAAATCATTCATGGCACGACCTTAGCCACCAATGCGCTAATCGAACGCCGTGGTGCGAAAACAGCCTTGGTTACCACCGAAGGTTTTCGCGACGTGATTGAAATGCGTACCGAATCGAGGTTCGAGCAATACGATCTCAATCTAGTCTTACCCGAGCCATTACTGCCTCGTCATCAACGCTATACCTTGACCGAGCGCATCGACGCTAAAGGCCAAGCATTGCGAGAGCTTGACGACAATCAGATAGAGACTTTAGTTGATCAGCTTGAGCAGGCGGCCTACGAAAGTGTCGCGATTGGATTTTTGCATTCGTATCTAAATCCCGATCACGAACGCCGGGTTCGCGATGCCATCGTTAAACGCTTGCCCGACGTTTCGGTGTCTCTTTCTTGCGAAGTCTCTCCTCAGATGCGCGAATACGAGCGCTTTAATACCACGGTCGCAAATGCCTATATTAAGCCCTTGATGCACAGCTATTTAGTGCGGCTAGAGTCGCGCTTGGCAGATCACGGAGCGGGTTGCGATGTGTTTTTAGTGCACTCAGGTGGTGGCATCATCTCTCTGGATTCGGCGGCAGAGTTCCCCGTGCGATTGGTGGAATCTGGGCCAGCTGGTGGCGCGGTCTTCGCAGCCCATATCGCCGGTCAATATGGGCTAGACAAAGTGCTTTCTTTTGACATGGGCGGCACCACGGCCAAGATTTGTTTGATCAACGACCAAGCTCCACAAACCAGTCGGGTATTTGAAGTGGCGCGCAGTTATCGATTCAAAAAAGGCTCTGGTATGCCCATATCAATCCCGGTGATCGATATGGTTGAAATCGGCGCAGGTGGCGGTTCTCTTGCTCACGTCGACAGCTTACAGCAAATTCGAGTTGGCCCTGAATCCGCCGGTTCTGAGCCGGGCCCCGCCTGCTATGCGCGAGGTGGTGAAAAACCCGCGGTCACCGATGCTGATCTTGTGCTTGGGCGATTAGACCCAGACAATTTTGCTGGTGGGTCTATCAAGTTAAATCTCGATGAGTCAAAAGTCGCCCTAGAGCGCCACATCGGTGAGCATTTGAAGATGGACGCTCAAACAGCCGCTTACGGCGTCGTTGAAGTTGTTGATGAAAACATGGCCAATGCAGCGCGCGTTCACGCGGTTGAAAACGGTGAAGACCTAGCCGATTACACCATGATTGCGTTTGGCGGTGCGGCCCCCTTGCACGCCGGTCGACTGTGCGAGAAACTGGGGATCGACCGCGTATTAGTGCCAACCGGTGCAGGCGTCGGCTCGGCTATTGGTTTCCTGCGCGCGCCGTTTAGCTTTGAAGCAAACCGCAGTGTCTACATGCGGCTATCCGAGTTTGAACCGAATAAAATTACAGCGCTTTTAAGTGAGCTAGAAAACGAAGCCACCGACTTCGTTAAGCGTTGCGATTCAAATGCTGAGATTCTCAAAGAAGTAAAAGTGTATATGCGTTATTGCGGTCAAGGCTGGGAAATCCCAATTAGCTTATCTGCCGAACAAGCGACGCATCCCGACGCGGCTACCTTTCTCGACTTATTTGAGCGCGATTATCGAAATTTATTTGGTCGCACCGTAGATGGCATGGATGTTGAGATTACGGTTTGGTCTGTCAACGCCACAACCCCACCGACAAGCGTGAAACCCGTGACGATGTCGACTGACGCTAGGTCGATCTCAAGCCAAGTAAAACGCCCACTGTTCGATCCAGCCTTAGGTGAGGTAGTTCAAGCGCCAGAGCTTAGGCGTGACGAGATGAAGGCCGGTGATTGTTTGAGCGGGCCAGCCACTGTTGTCGAATTGGAAACTACCGTGATTGTGCCGAGCAGCAAAGAAGCGCATATGCAGGGCGATGGTTGTTTGGTGTTACAAAATCGTGGTCAACAAAGGTTGGGAGCATAGTATGGCAATAAACACAGTTGTCCACCAAGTAATGTGGAATCGCCTAATTTCCGTGGTCGAAGAGCAAGCCCAGGCGCTGATTCGAACTGCGTTCTCAACATCGGTTCGTGAGGCTGGCGACTTATCCGCCGGGGTGTATGACACCAATGGGCAAATGCTGGCGCAAGCCGTTACCGGCACGCCCGGGCATGTTAATTCCATGGCAGCAGCGGTGGCGCATTTTATTCGACGGATAGGCCGAGAAAACATCTACGATGGCGATGTGTACATCACTAATGACCCATGGGAAGGCACTGGCCACTTGCATGACATCACCGTCGTTAGCCCGTCATTTTACAACAGCGAGTTAATCGGTTTTTTTGCGTGTACCGCGCACGTAGTCGATATTGGTGGGCGTGGTTTTACCGCCGATGCAAACTCAGTGTTTGAAGAAGGTTTATACATTCCAATAATGAAACTCTTTGAGCGCGCTGAAGTTGACAAGGCATTCATTAATATTGTGCGCGCGAATGTGCGTGAACCCGACCAAGTCGTTGGTGATATCTATGCGCTTGCTAATTGCAATCAAACCGGCCACAGACGGCTTTTGGAGATGATGCAGGAGTTTGATTTGACCGATTTATCAGGTATCGCAGACTTCATTCTTGAACACTCGCATCGTGCCACGGTCGACAAGATAGCCGCGCTTAAAAAAGGCCAAGCCCAAGGCGATATGAGTATTGACGGCTATCATAAGCCAATCCATTTAAAGGTATCCGTTGCCATCGAAGACGAAAGAATTATTTGCGATTTCACAGGTACCTCTGGTGTGGACAAGCAAGGCATCAACGTGCCTTTGGTCTATACCCAAGCCTATGCTTGCTACGCGTTGAAATGCGCGGTTGCACCAGAAATCCCTAACAATGCCGCATCCTTGGCGCCTTTTGAAGTCACTGCGCCGCTTGGCAGCATTTTGAATGCGCCGCATCCAGCGCCTGTGGCACTGCGCCACGTGATAGGGCACATGATTCCCGACACGGTTTACAACGCCCTCGATAAAATTTTACCAGACACGGTTCCAGCCGAAGGAGCCGGCGCGTTATGTAATTTTCAAATGTCGGTGCGCCCGAGGACCGACGAGCAAGCGCCGAGCGAAGCACGCCGAGCCGAAGTGTTAACCTTTAATTCTGGTGGTGCAGGCGCGCGACCGCATTTGGATGGCATGGATGCAACGGCGTTTCCCTCAGGCGTGATGACCATGCCAGTTGAAGCCACCGAACATGCAGGGCCAGTGATTATTTGGCGTAAAGAAATTCGCCCCGACAGCGGCGGGGCAGGCCAATACCGAGGCGGCCTAGGGCAATGTATGGAAGTCAGCGCTACCGAGGGGCATGAGTTTGATTTCTCCGCCATGTTCGATCGTCTCGATCATCCCGCTCGTGGCCGACGAGGCGGCGGCAATGGAGCACCAACGATATTGAAACGCAGTGACGGCACGACAATGCAAGGCAAAGGCAAACAATTCGTGCCGCATGGTCAGCATGTACAATTGTTCTTTCCTGGCGGCGCAGGCTATGGTAAGCCAAAGCTTCGCCCAAAGGCGCAAGTAAAAAAAGATGTGGCGCGTGGCTTTATCTCTGGTGAATCCGCACAACAAGACTACGGCCTAAGTCAGCAAGAAGTGCAAGGCGTACTAGATGATGTTGCCAATGGCAAAGCGAGTTAATGAATGGTGAAAAATAATACGACCCCCGCTCACTCGTTCTACGACGTAGTGATCGTCGGCGGCGCAAAAATCGGTTCATCGATCGCTTGGTTTTTAAGCCAAAACTCGGATTTCGACGGTTCAATTTTGGTGGTCGAAAAAGACATGAGCTATGCCAATTCAGCAACGGCGCACACCAACAGCTGCATGCGCCAGCAGTTCTCGAACGAAATTAACATACGCATTTCTCAATTTGCCGCCGAGTTTGTGACCGAATTCCAACGGTTTTTCAATCACGATCCTCGGGTTCCAACGGTGCATTTTCAATCCTATGGCTATATGTATCTAGCCGATAACCAAGAATTTGCCGACAGCTTAAAAGAAGCCCAAAAGCTGCAAGAGGCGTGCGGGGCTGGAACTAAAATCATGTCGGCTAAGGACATCGCTCAGGCCTACCCCTTCTATTACCTTGATGACATTGTTTGCGGCAGCCACAACTTGATCAACGAGGGCTACTATGATGGCAATACTGTCTTTGATTGGTGGCGTCGCTCAGCTAAAGAGCACGGCAGTGAATACATCGAAAATGAAGTCGTGGGCATTCAGGTAGATCAAGATCAAACCCAGGTTGAGTCTGTTCAATTAGCCACTGGCGAGCGCATACAATGTGGCGCCATCGTCAATGCCTCCGGCACACGGGCTTCTGGTATCGCCGCTATGCTTGGTATCGATTTGCCGGTTGAGGCGCGCAAACGATATACCTATATTTTCAAGGCAGCCAAGCCCTTAGATCGCGACTTACCGTTAACGATTGACCCCAGTGGTGTGCACATGCGCTCTGATGGGGAGTATTATTTAGCGGGCTGCCCACCGGAACACGACCCTGCAGTTGAGGTTGATGACTTTGTCGAAGACGAAAGCCTGTGGACTGAAAAAGCGTGGCCCGCCATTGCTCAGCGCGTCCCACAGTTTGAATCTGTTAAGTTAATTAACTCGTGGGTTGGCCATTATGATTTTAATACGCTGGATCAAAATGCCATTCTGGGGCCGCATCATCAGATACCTAATTTTTATTTCGCCAATGGCTTTTCAGGCCATGGTTTCCAACAAGCGCCAGCGGTCGGGCGAGGCTTGAGTGAGTTAATTGTTTATGGCGAATTCAAAAGCCTTGATCTTAGCCCCTTTAGTTATGAGCGCGTGGTACTGGATCAACCCTTTATTGAACGCGCGGTAATCTGAGCAGATGAGCGAACTACTTGCCTCTCGACTTGCTCCCGTAAAACCAAGCGCATCCGCGTGGGTTAGCCAAGCGGCACGTAAGCTTAGGCAAGAAGGCAAAGACATTATCGACCTTGGTTTGGGCGAGCCTGATTTCGCTACGCCAGCGCACATTATCGATGCTGCACACAAAGCGGCGTTGGATGGCCAAACCAAATACCCGCCTAACGACGGCACAGCCGAATTGAAACGCGCAGTGCAAACGAAGTTTAAGCGGGACAATAATTTGGATTTTTCAGCAAATGAAATCCTAATCAGCAACGGCGCCAAGCAAGTTATTTTTAACGCACTGATGGCGACGCTAGAACCGCAATCGCAAGTGTTATTGTGCGCTCCGTATTTTGGTCAGTATCAAGATATGGTGGCAGTGGTTGGTGGCCAAAGCCTTTCATTGCGGTGTGAAAAAGAAAATGACTTTCTACTCAGCCCCAAGGCTTTGGAAGACGTAATCAATGCTGATACCAAATGGTTAATTTTAAATTCGCCTTCCAATCCGGCGGGGGCCACCTATAGTAAACAGCAACTACAAGCACTAGGTCGGGTACTCGAGAAGCATCGTCATGTGTTGGTTATGGCCGACGAGATTTACGAGCACATTTTGTTTGACGATCAAGAGTTCACTTCCTTCGCAAGCGCAAACCCTCAGTTAAGAGAGCGGACTTTAGTGGTCAACGGTGTCTCTAAAGCCTATGCCATGACAGGCTGGCGCATTGGTTTCGGAGCTGGCCCGGCCGCACTAATAGGCGCGATGAATACGGTGCAATCGCAAATTTCATCAGGCGCATGCAGTATTGCTCAAGCGGCGGCGGCTGAAGCACTGTCAGGCCCGCAAGATTGTGTGAAAGATTTTTGCCGCGCTTTTCAATCTCGGCGAGACCTTGTAGTTGAAGCAATTAATGCGATCCCCGGGCTTGAATTAAAGACACCGCGCGGTGCTTTTTATGCCTTTGTAGCCTGCGATGATTTAATTGGAAGCTACACGCCAGATGGGCAACACATAAGCAACGATATTCAGTTCACTGAATACCTACTCAACGAAGCCGGCATAGCCGCTGTGCCGGGTTCGGCCTATGGTATCTCGCCGTTCTTTCGTCTTTCTACAGCAACTTCTGAAACTGTTTTAACGACAGCAATGGCTCGTATAGAAGCCGCCGTTGCAAAACTAAAACGTTAATTAAAAGTGAAACCTATGCTAAATAAAATTGTACTCACCGGTGCTGCCGGCCGACTCGGTTCTTACTTACGCGAGCCATTGAGCCATCTAGCAACGGAACTTGTTAGCACAGACTTGGTCGATGATTTAGGTAAGCTTTACCCCGGCGAGCGCTACCAAAAAGCAGACTTGGCTAGTTTGGAGCAAATGTTAGAGATTGTTGATGGCGCTGACATGGTTGTGCATTTTGGTGCCATTGGCGACGAAGCACCATTTGATGACATCCTGCAAGCCAATATTATAGGAGCCTATAACGTTTGGGAGGCCGCTTATCGAAACGGTGTTCGGCGAGTGGTTTATGCCAGTTCGGTACACGCCATCGGCATGCATGATCGCACTGCCGGAATCGGTCTCGACGCACCACATAAGCCTGATACCTACTACGGCCTCGCCAAGTGTTTTGCTGAAGACCTAGCTAGCCTGTATTGGGATAAACGCGGTGTTGAAGCCGTGTGCTTACGAATTTTTTCCTGCGCGCAAGTCACTAATGCCCGAGCTTTGGGAACTTGGTTATCGTACGACGATCTTATTCATTTAGTCGAACAATCAATCACTACTCCAGTGACCAAATTTACCGTGGTCTGGGGTATTTCCAATAATGACCGCTGCCCGGTAGACAATAGTAAAGCCAAGTTTTTGGGATATCGCCCCAAAGATAACGCGGAGCAATTTGCCGCCGAAATCTTAGCTCAAACGCCACCACTCGATTTACATGATCCAGAGCACCTTTATCTTGGCGGGCCATTTGCATCCGTTGAATTGGGTAATAGCGGGGTTGCGACCATGAATATTATTGATGACACCAAATCTAACTAAGTTGGTGATCGTCAATCCGTTGTCAAATGTTGGCACGATTTCTGCTGTGTTTTTACCACGAGACTTCTTTTACCATCGTGTTGTGTTGAACAATGGCAGAAAATCAACCACCGCTTTTACTGGCGAGTTTTTATCAACATGCATCGCTCGACAGTTTTATTCGCGAACTCAGCGATGCTAACTTTTTAGTTGAACATATTTCGCTTGCCGAAGCCGATTGGGCAGACCGCATCTTGTCCTTGCCCGAAGCAACCCTGGTACTACTGGTGAGCGAGCTTCAAGCTCACCATCTAACAGCGATCGAATCCATTCATGGTCAACGCTCGGTGGCGATTGTGGTTATCGCTTGCTCACACACGCTGGCTGTAAGCGATATTGTTGCTGCGGGCGTGCACGCCTACCTTGACGAACCTGTACGCCCAGATAAGTTGCCATTAATCGCGAGTTTAGCTGACGCACGCTTCAAAATGTGGCGATCATTAAGCTCGGAACTCAAGCTAAGCCAACAAAAACTGTCAGAACGTAAGCTGATCGAGAAAGCCAAGGGCGTGCTTATGGAGCAAAAAAAGATCAGCGAACAACAAGCCTACGACCAGCTGCGCCGAACGGCCATGAACCAAGGGCAGACCATGGCGGTACTCGCCAGCCGCATTGTCTCAGTGGTGGAAATCTTTGATTGAGCTTTTGCCAATGATGGTGATGGCTCAACGACTAAAACACAGCTGATTTAATTTAAACGCGTTGCACAAAAATGATCAGTACTCCGATGTGTTGCACCGAGCCAGTGCGTTGAATTTGATTGAGGCGTTTAATTTATTCGATTTCTAACTTGGCACACTTCCTGCTTTGACTAATTCGAGCACTATTGGAATGCGGGCTTAGCGCTTCGCTTGTCTTGCATTCACCGATTCGTTCAATGAGCAGAATGATCAATAGTGGGCAACCTTAGATCTCACGCACGATGCAGCGATGAGGGATATGCAAAACCACAACGGCGTTGTTTTGTCATTAGAAGCAAAGATGGCTTCATTAAGAAAAAGTGCGCTTAGCGCCCAATTTCACTTTTTGACAAAAACGAATTGAGGTTTTTATGTTTCGCAGTTTACGAAATGCCGTTGGCATTGTTCTATTGTCGATTTCTTGTATTTCTTTCAACAGTCTCGCGGTGGCCGAGATTGGAGAGCCAGAAAAAGACGAACTCAAATTTGGCTTTATTAAGCTGACCGATATGGCGCCCATCGCCATCGCTTACGAGAATGGTTACTTTGAAGACGAGGGTCTCTACGTCACTATTGAGGCGCAAGCCAACTGGAAGGTGCTGCTTGATGGCGTGATTGATGGCACTTTAGATGGTGCGCATATGCTGGCTGGTCAGCCGCTCGCAGCTACGATTGGTTATGGCACTGAGGCGCATATCGTGACGCCGTTTTCTATGGATTTAAATGGCAATGGAATCACAGTCTCCAATGACATTTGGGCAAAAATGAAAGAACACGTGCCAGTTGAAGATGGCAAGCCAGTGCATCCCATCAAGGCCGATTACCTCAAGCCGGTTGTCGACTCATTTAAAGCCGAAGGCAAGCCCTTTAAAATGGGCATGGTGTTTCCAGTATCGACGCACAATTATGAATTACGTTATTGGTTAGCCGCGGGCGGAATTCATCCGGGCTACTATGCGCCGCACAAGGGCGATACCGCGGGTACCATCGATGCTGATGCATTGTTATCAGTAACACCACCACCGCAAATGCCAGCAACCTTGGAGGCGGGCACGATTTATGGATATTGCGTTGGAGAGCCTTGGAACCAGCAAGCCGTTTTCAAAGGCATCGGTGTGCCGGTGATTACCGACTATGAAATCTGGAAGAACAACCCAGAAAAAGTATTCGGAATGACCAAGGAGTTCACTGAAAAATACCCCAACACCACCGTAAGAGTGGTTAAGGCGCTATTGCGGGCAGCTAAATGGTTAGACGAAAACAACAATGCTAATCGGCCCGCCGCGGTAAAAATCCTAGCGCAATCAAATTATGTTGGCGCGGACTACGACGTGATTGCCAATTCCATGACTGGCACTTTTGAGTATGAGAAAGGCGATAAACGTGATGTGCCAGACTTTAACGTTTTCTTTCGGTACAACGCGACCTATCCCTATTATTCCGATGCGATTTGGTATCTCACTCAGATGCGTCGCTGGGGGCAAATCTCAGAGCCGCAAAGCGATGATTGGTATAAGCAAGTCGCAGCTGATGTATACAAGCCTGAGATTTACGCCATGGCGGCAAAGGAGTTGATCGCCGAGGATCTGATGAGCGCGACTGACTTCCCTGATTTTGAAACTGAGACCGGTTTTAAGCCGGAACAGACCGAATTCATCGATGGCGTGTCATACGACGGCAGTCAACCTAACGCCTATCTCAAGAAGTTTGATATCGGTCTAAAAGACGAAACCTTGTAAGTGAAAATCACCAGAGAGAGACGATCATGAGCGCGACTTCTGAGCCGACTCAAATAGGTAAGTTAGAGCAAGGCCTACATCAATTAACTCGAGCCCTATTCTCGATAGATTTGAGAAATATGTTGTTGCCGCTCTTGGGCATAATCGCCTTTCTCGCTCTGTGGAGCGCGGCCGCGAGTCGAATCGATACCTCTCTCGGGCAATTCCCTGGGCCGAGCAAAGTTTACCAGCAAGCGGGCACACTGTGGGAAGAGCACCAGCAAGAACGCGACAAAGCGACCGCCTTTTATGAACGCCAAGAGCAGCGTAACGCAAAAAAGTTAGCCAAAAACCCAGAAGCGAACATTAAGATTCGCAAGTACACCGGCAAAGAAACCTACTTCGATCAAATCGCGACCAGTTTAAAAACGGTGATGTTCGGTTTTTTAATTGCGTCCTTGATCGCTATCCCGTTGGGCTTGGCTTGTGGATTAAGCGATTCGATCTACAAAGCCGTGAATCCGCTGATACAGGTGTTCAAACCGGTATCGCCACTGGCCTGGTTGCCGCTGATCACCATGGTGGTCTCTGCCGTTTATGTGAGCGACGATCCGATGTTTGAAAAGTCATTTTTAAACTCGGCTTTCACTGTGACCTTATGTTGCTTGTGGCCAACCTTAATTAACACGGCTGTTGGCGTGGCGAACGTCGATAAAGACTTACTTAATGTTAGCCGAGTCATCAAGTTACCCACCTTTAAACACATACAAAAAATTGTATTGCCGGCATCAGTGCCGATGGTGTTTACCGGTTTAAGACTCTCGTTGGCGACTGGCTGGATGGTACTAATCGCCGCTGAAATGCTTTCGCAAAACCCGGGGCTCGGTAAGTTCGTGTGGGATGAATTTCAAAATGGGTCTTCTAATTCTCTTGCCCGCATCATGGTGGCTGTGGTCACCATCGGAGTGATCGGTTTTGTACTAGATCGCCTCATTTTAGTGCTACAAAAATCGCTTAGCTGGGACAAGAACGCGGTGCTGCGTTAACAGCTTATCGTTTTCAACACAATGACTACACAGATGACGGAAGCCTCATTATGACAACGACTCCAGATAAATTTTTAGAAATCTCTAAAGTGGGCATCGACTTCCCCACCGCGAATGGGCCTTATACGGCACTTAAAGACGTCAATTTTTTTATTCGCGAAGGAGAGTTTGCATCAATCATCGGCCACTCTGGCTGCGGTAAATCTACGGTATTAAATATTATTGCCGGGCTTTATCAGGCGACGTCCGGCGGCGTCATTCTAGATGGTCGAGAAGTGAAAGACCCCGGGCCAGATCGCGCTGTGGTATTCCAAAGTCACGCGCTGATGCCGTGGTTAAGTGTGTTCGACAATGTGGGGCTGGCCGTCGAGCAAGTATTTAGAGATTCTAAAACCAAGGCTGAACGCAGAGAGTGGATAGAACATAATTTGCGTTTGGTGAAAATGGAGCACGCCATGCGCAAAATGCCCCATGAAATCTCAGGCGGCATGAAGCAACGTGTGGGCATTGCCAGATGCTTGGCTATGCAGCCCAAGGTAATGCTGATGGATGAACCTTTTGGTGCGCTCGATGCGCTGACCAGAGCGAACTTGCAAGATTCAGTAATGGAGATTCAAAAGGAACTCAACACCACCATTATTTTAATCACGCATGATGTGGATGAAGCCGTATTGATGTCCGACAAAATTGTGATGATGTCTAACGGCCCAGCGGCCAAAGTCGGCGAATTGCTTGAAGTCGACCTACCTCGCCCAAGAGAGCGAGTCGCGCTCTCGAAAGACGACCAATTTAACCACTACCGACAACAAGTCTTATCGTTTTTATACGAGAAAAAAGGTGTGGTGGATTTTGATTCGGCCAAACGCAAAGCCAAAGAATCAAGCGAGCCAAGCATCGCTGCAGAGAAAGTGAGCTAGTTGACAAGCTAATTAGCCAAAACGAATTAACAGGTGAGTTCAACGGCGAGCCACCGCTTTTTACAAATTGCCCCCTAGCGACGAGGCTTGAGTGAGCGGTTTGTAAGAGTCAAGAAGCGGAGAAAATTAAATGAAAAACCTACTTAGAAACCAAATATCAAATTTAGTGTCAGTAACACAGATCGTATTGGCGGCAGTCGTAATCACGGCTCTAAATGCCTCTTTCTCTTATGCTCAGCAAGCAGAGCCGAGCGCGAGTAAGGCCAACTATGGAAAGGTCTACGGCGACCTGCGCTTGCGATACGAGACTGTGAGTCAAGACAATCCATTGCCCGACGCGGATGGGCTAACTCTGCGAACACAACTTGGTTATAAATCACCAGAGCTGAATGGTTTTTCTGGCGTTATCGAGGTCGAGAATTCAGTCAGTTTAGTTGACGATTTTTCTGTGCCGCCCACCGGAGATCGAGTTGGTGAGTTTTCCGTAATTGCCGACCCCGACCATACGGAACTTGATCAAGCGTTTGTCCAATACAAGTCTGATTCACTTACCGCAAAACTGGGTCGCCAGGTTTTCACTTTGGACGGGCACCGCTTCGTTGGTCACGTTGGATGGCGACAAGATCGCCAAACCTTTGATGGCTTAGTCGTTAATTACAAGCCATTGGACAATTTCGAAATCAATGCCTCATACATAGCTCAACGTAATCGTATTTTTGCGGAAGACGCCGACCTTGATAGCGAAGACATGATTTTGAATTCGTCGTATCAGACGCCTTACGGTAAGTTGGTCACCTATGCGTACTTTCTAGAGGTCGATAATGGCACGTCGAATTCGCTCGATACGATTGGTGCGAGTTTCGCGGGTAAGCAAAAGCTAGGCGAGACAGCCGTCTTATACACCGCCGAATTTGCTACTCAAGAATTAAACGACACGTTTGATAGCGACTATCTTTTTGTTGAAGCCGGCGTCAGTCAATTTGGAATCACGGCTAAGCTTGGCTATGAAACCTTGGGTTCAGATCAAGGCAATGCCAGTTTTCAAACGCCATTAGCCACACTTCACAAGTTTAACGGCTGGGCGGATCTCTTTTTGGTCACGCCAGCTCAAGGTTTGGAAGATGTGTATCTCAGCCTGTCAGGGAAGTTGGCAGGCGGTAAATGGGTTGCGGTTTACCATGATTTTTCTTCTGACATCGTTGTGGATGGCAACTCCGACCTAGGCGATGAAATCAATCTTCTTTATACCCGAAAATTCACTGACCAATTCTCTGGCGGCTTGAAGTATGCCGACTACTCAGCTGGCGACCAAGCATTCAATCGAGTGGATACTGAGCGCCTATGGGTTTGGGGCGGATTCAAATTTTGATAATGAGCACAGCCACAAAATTAAGCACAAGAGCGAGTTCAATATGAGTCAAATTAAGGTCGTAGTCGTTGGAAACGGGATGGTGGGCCATCATTACGTAAGCACTTTAGCGGCCAGTGATATCGATGCGCAAATCACAGTTATCGGCGGTGAGCCGCGCCCGGCTTACGATCGTGTGCATTTGTCCGAGGTCTTTGATGGCAAAGAGCCGAGCGATCTCGGCTTGGTTACGCGTGAGGAGTATGTTGCGCTTGGTGTTGATGCGCACTTCGGTGATTTCGTAGACAAGATTGATCGATCAGCGATGCAAGTCATTACCAGAGGAGGGCAGGTGTTTGACTACGACAAACTTGTCTTGGCCACCGGCTCCTACCCGTTTGTGCCGCCCATTCCCGGGAACGATTTACCTCACTGTTTGGCGTACAGAACCATTGATGATCTCGGTGAAATCAAAGCATCCGCCCAAGGTCAAAAGGTTGGAGTCGTGGTTGGCGGTGGGCTGCTCGGTCTAGAATGTGCCAATGCCCTAAAAAATCTGGGTTTAGAAGCGCATGTTGTTGAGTTTGCACCGGGCTTAATGGGCGTGCAACTTGACGATGGTGGCAGCCAAATGTTGCGCCGGCAAATCGAAGCCCTAGACGTGAAGGTACATACAAGCAAAGCGACTCAGAAAATTCGCGAAGGCGATGAGCATCGACTGAAAATGGAATTTGCCGACGGTTCTGAATTAGAAACTGACCTCATCGTTTTTTCTGCTGGCATTCGTCCCTACGATGAATTAGCTCGTCAAGCCGATCTTAAAGTGGGCGAGCGTGGTGGCATTGTCATCGACTATCAATGCAAGACATCAGACGAAAACATTTTTGCGATCGGCGAATGCGCTGTGCAGGGCAACTTTATCTATGGACTCGTTGCGCCAGGATATCGCATGGCCGAAGCGGCCGTCTCCCAGCTTAGTAGTGAACCTCAGAGTTTTACCGGTGCCGACATGAGTACCAAGCTCAAGCTATTGGGCGTCGAAGTTGGTTCGATTGGTGACTCTAAAGGCCAAGCCGATGGCAGCTTGGCTTTCGTTTTTAGCGACGAGCGCGACGCAGTGTATAAACGCTTGAACGTGTCGGCGGATGGCAGGCGAGTCTTGGGCGCAACCTTGGTTGGTGATACCAGTGATTACGACACGCTCTTGCAATACTATTTAAATGAGATAGACCTTCCAGATGCGCCAGAAAATTTAGTTCTGCCTGCTCTCGATGGTCAAGCACCAACTTTGGGCGCTGATGCCTTACCGCTGAGTGCCACAATTTGCTCTTGTCATAATGTGAGTAAGGGCGATTTAGTCACGGCAATCGATGGTGGCTGCACTAGCCTAGCTGA
Organism: uncultured Arenicella sp.; assembly: GCA_937922925.1. Lineage (GTDB taxonomy): Bacteria > Pseudomonadota > Gammaproteobacteria > Arenicellales > Arenicellaceae > Arenicella. Next base: position 84,752 of record CALAKU010000022.1, read on the forward strand.
TGTCAAAGGCTGTACTCAAGCCGCGACTGGCTGCGGAGGTTGTGCCGCGCTACTAAAAAATGTGGTGGATGCCGAGCTGGCTGCACGTGGCATGGAAGTGGATACCCGACTATGTGAACACTTCAAACAATCGCGCCAAGAGCTATTTATCATTATTCAAGCAACCCAAATTCGCGATTTTAAAACCTTAGTGAATAAATATGGATGTGGTCAGGGCTGTGATGTCTGTAAGCCCGCGGTGGCATCTATCTTTGCCTCGCTGTGGAACGAGCATGTTCTAGATGCAGATTTAGTGCCCCTGCAAGACACCAACGACACCTTTATGGCCAACATGCAAAAAGACGGCACGTATTCGGTGGTACCGCGTGTGCCAGGTGGCGAAATCTTGCCTGAGCAATTAATCGTGTTAGGTTCTGTCGCCAAAAAGTATGGTCTGTATTCAAAAATTACCGGTGGTCAACGTGTCGACTTATTTGGTGCAAAACTGAATGACCTTCCCAATATTTGGCAGGAGTTAATCGATGCCGGTATGGAAACTGGCCACGCTTATGCCAAGTCATTGCGCACGGTTAAGTCTTGCGTGGGCAGCACATGGTGTCGCTATGGAGTGCAAGACTCGGCCGGGCAGGCCATCGATTTAGAAAATCGCTATAAAGGTCTGCGCTCACCGCACAAATTAAAAATGGCCGTCTCGGGCTGCACGCGCGAATGCGCTGAAGCTCAAAGCAAAGACGTTGGTGTGATTGCAACCGAAAACGGCTGGAACCTCTATGTTTGTGGAAACGGCGGAATGAAACCTCGGCATGCCGATTTATTTGCTGTTGATCTCGATACCCCAACTCTGATTCGAACCATCGATCGGTTTCTTATGTTCTATGTGCGCACCGCCGATCGCCTGCAACGCACGTCTGTTTGGCTGGAAAACTTAGAAGGCGGTTTGGACTACCTAAAGGCCGTTATTTTGGAAGATTCTTTAGGCATTGCCGATGAGCTAGAGCAACAAATGCAGCATGTCGTTGACACCTACCAATGTGAGTGGCGCACCGCCATTAATGATCAGGAAAAGCTCAAACGCTTCCGCCAATTTATTAATTCAAACAGCTCAGATCCGAACGTAGCCTTTGTTCAAGAGCGTGGTCAGCCGCGCCCGGCAACCAGTGCTGAGAAGCGCCGTCAGCAACTTAAAGCTGTGGTCTAAGCCATGACCATTTTATGTAAACGGAGTGACTTGATCGCCAATAGCGGTGTCTGTGCATTACACAACAACGAACAAGTGGCCATCTTCTATTTGCCAGACACTGAACAAAAAGTATTTGCCGTTTCAAATTGGGATCCCATCGGTGAAGCCAATGTGATCTCACGCGGCATAGTCGGCAGCGTTGAAGATCGCTTAGTGGTTGCGTCGCCCTTGTATAAGCAACACTTTTGCCTGATTACTGGTGAATGTTTAGAGCAGTCTGCTCAGTTGACGGTTTATCCGGTGGCGCTAGACGGTGAGCACCTTGTGCTCGCCGCGTAATCTGCGAATGCGTTTGGGCCGTTAGTTTTATGTCAAACAATACGGTATCAACGACTTGCCCATACTGCGGTGTCGGCTGCGGCCTTGTCGTGACAAAAAAAGCGGCGTCTAAAAACCAACAACAAAGCTTCAGTGTTCAGGCAGATGCCAATCATCCAGCAAACCTTGGTCGCTTTTGCAGTAAAGGAGCGGCGCTGGCCGAAACCTTGGAGGCAAAACACGAACCACCGCGATTAGACTCGCCAATGATTAATGGCAAAGTGAGTTCTTGGCAACACGCGACCCACGAAATTGCCTCGCGAATTAATTCGCTTAGCGAAAATTATGGTGCCGACTCCATCGCGTTTTATCTCTCTGGGCAACTTCTTACCGAAGACTACTATGTTGCCAATAAATTTATGAAGGGCTTTATTGGCTCGGCGAATGTTGATACGAATTCGCGCCTTTGTATGTCGTCTGCGGTGGCCGCGTATAAGCGAGCCTTTGGTTCAGACACTGTGCCATGCGACTATCAAGATATAGATGCCTGTGACTTGATCGTTTTGATTGGCTCAAACGCTGCGTGGACCCATCCAGTGTTGTATCAACGCATAATGGCTGCCAAGCAGCGACGGCCCGATTTAAAAATTGTTGTTATCGATCCGCGTGAAACGCCAACAGCGCAAAGCGCCGATTTGCATCTTAAGATTACTCCCAGCAGCGATGCATTTATCTTCCAAGGCTTATTGCGTTTCTTGATTGAGAAAGATGCGATCGATCAAAATTACATCGACGCATCAACCGAACACTTTGAGAGCGCTAAAGCCGCCTGCTATGAGCTAAGCCAAGACCAGGTAGTTAAGGCCAGCGGGGTCAGCGCTGAATCGCTCAGTACTTTTTATAGATGGTTTGCCACTACCAAAAAAACCATCAGTTTTTACTCGCAAGGCATCAATCAATCCGCCAGCGGCACAGACAAAGCCAACGCGATTATCAATTGCCATCTTGCCACCGCAAAACTCGGTTTTGCCGGCGCCGGGCCGTTTTCTATCACCGGGCAACCCAACGCCATGGGCGGTCGCGAAGTAGGCGGTTTGGCCAATATGTTGGCCGCGCATATGGATTTTAACGAGCAAGATTGCGATCGCGTACAACGCTTTTGGCGATCGCCAGTGATCGCGCGGCAGCCCGGTTTAAAAGCGGTAGACTTGTTTCAAGCGATGCATCGCGGCGAGATTAAGTTTGTGTGGATTATGGCAACCAACCCGGCCGTGAGCTTGCCTGACTCTAACTTTGTTCGAGAAGCTTTGGCCAAGTGCGAAACGGTTGTGGTATCCGACGTGACGCATACTGATACCACTGCTTTCGCAGACATTGTTCTGCCAGCTCTGGCCTGGGGCGAAAAAGACGGCACGGTGACCAATTCCGAACGCTGCATCTCAAGACAGCGAGCCTTTAAGTCTGGCCCAGAGCTGGCGCGTGCTGACTGGCAAGCCATTGCCGAGGTCGCCTGCCAGTTAGGGTTCAAAGAAAGCTTTGACTATAAAAACTCTCGCGAGGTGTTTATCGAACACGCAGCGCTATCCGATTTCGAAAATGAGGGCCAACGGGATTTTGATATTGGCGTGCTCGCACAATTAAGTCTTGGGGATTATGAGGCTCTTAAACCCAGCCAATGGCCTTTGCCAAAAACACCAAGCTCTGATCGATTATTCTCCGATGGGCGCTTTTATACGACGAGTAAGAAGGCTCAATTTGTACCGATAAAAGCCGAGTTGGCGATAGCGCTGAACGAAATTAAGTCTGCTCAGCAAAAATCTAAGTGCGAATACATTTTGAATAGTGGTCGCGTTCGCGATCAATGGCACACCATGAGTCGCACCGGTTTTGCGCCCGCCTTGACCCTGCATGCGGCAATGCCTGAGGTGACTATTCATCCAAGCGATGCTAAGGCTGAGGGCTTACGAGACCGCCAAATTATTTGCGTAAGCAATGAGTTTGGTAGTGTCATGGCTCAAGTCAAACAAAGCGCAGAAGTAAGTGTTGGCGAATTATTTCTTCCAATGCATTGGTCAAACCAATTTTCTAAACAAGGCCTGGTCAATGCTTTGACGCCGCAGCGTGTTGATCCAATCTCTGGTCAACCGGAATTGAAAGCCTCGAAAGTTACCTTAAGACCTCTCAAGAAACTCACCTGGTTGCGACTAATAAGTAATGCCAAGCTCGAAAGTAAGCCGTCTTTTATGGTTTGGAATACGCATTACGTCGGGCAGGCATGGGTCACCACGATCGGTATAGAAAAGCGTACGCCTCCTCACACCGTTAATCATTCGTACATCGACGCTTTGTTTGCTGACGAGCTTGATCTTAAACCGGGCCAATCTTTTTATAACCCACTAAAGTCGGTGGGTATTGAAATACTGGTGACTGATGAGGGCCTGTTTGGGATTCTGGCTAAAAGCGACGAGAGTGATGCCTTGCCTAGCGAGTTATGGCTTAAAAGTTCGTTTGAATCAACGGATTGGTCGAGAGCGATTCGTGGAGAGCAAGAAGAATATGATGAGCTCGTTTGTGCTTGTTTTTCAACCACTAAGAATCAGCTTCGCCAACTCGTGAGCAATGGAATGAATACATTAGAAGCTTTATCCGCCAATGCCGGTTGCGGATCGAAATGTGGGAGTTGTCGGCCGGAGTTAACGCAGTTAATAAACGCACATACACAATAAGGTCTTTTATACGCTGAATTTGGGGTAGTCGGGCGGGAAGACAGACTGTTCCAACCTACGTGCTAGTCTACCAATGCCTAATCTAATTATTCTTTTGTTTTGACGACTGAGACATTATTTAATGACAAATCGGATTTGTACGCGATATCTAGGCCACGATATCCCGTGCAGATTTATGAATTTTTAAAAGAGATAAGCAAACATACTGGTATGGCTTGGGATTGTGCCTGCGGCAACGGCCAAGTTGCTCAAGATTTGGTTAATGTGTTCAGTCAAGTGATCGCCACGGACGTTAGCGAGGAGCAAGTAAAGCACGCGACTCAGCATGAGCGAATTAATTATATAGTAAGCCCAGCCGAGCACACCAGCTTTGATGACGAGATTTTTGATTGTGTTTGCGTGGCTCAAGCTTTGCATTGGTTTGACCATGAACATTATTGGGCAGAGCTTGATCGAGTGTTGAAGCCGGGCGGTGTTTTTGCCTACTGGGGTTACAATTTTCCCAGTGTTAGTGATGAGGTGAATGCCGAGCTAGATACTTATTTATACCCAGTCATTAATGATTATTGGGCCACGGAAAATCAACTTTTGTGGGATCAGTACCAAAATATCGATGCGCCGTATGCGCCCATCGAAACGCCGCGTATTGATTTAGTCTTCGACTGTAATTTACCGCAATTTATAAACTATCTTCATACGTGGTCGGCTGTAAGGCGCTGCATGGATGTGCAAGGTGATGCGTTTTTTGTGGAGCTTGCGAATCGCTTAGCTCGCCATTGGCCTATAGAGCAAGTGAAAAAAGTGGATTTAGGATTGTGTTTTTTTGCCCGCAGGAAGCCGCTAAGCAAAAGTTAGGCGGGCGCTTTTAAATTTTCCATTGAGTGTGTTTATCGTGCGTCGTGAATCAATCGCAGCAGGTTGGCGGTTGCGCGCGCGTCGTTAAGAGCGCGATGATGGCCATTGAGGTCGATATCAAAATGCTCGCTCAGTGCTCCGAGGCTATACGACTTTAACCCCGGAAAAGCCTTGCGCGCCATTCTCACAGTACAGCACTTGGGGCGCTTAAAACGTCGGCCAATATTCTCGTAAGCGGCTTGAATGAATCCATAGTCAAAGCCCACATTGTGCGCAACAAAGATACTGCCATTAAGCTCTTTATCTAAGTCATCGGCGACTTCCGCAAAGCTAGGTGCGTCGGCCACCATCGAGTTATCAATGCCGGTTAATTGTGTGATGTGTCGTGGAATAGGGCGGCCTGGGTTAAGCAACGTACTCCATTCGCGTATCACTTCTTGGTTGCGTAATGTTACCACCGCGATTTCAGTAATGGCATTGCCGCCGCGGCGCCCGCCGGTAGTTTCGATATCGACGACGCTATAACTTTGCTCTGGGTTTACGGCCCATTCGAGCTGAGTGATTTGAGCCGAGATATCGGCGTTACGTAGCCTTTGCAAGGCCACTAACTGGTTTGGCCTTAATTGATCTCCCGGCGCCTTCACTTCTTCAAAACGAAACTCGTTTTGTTCGATCACCAGCAAATCAGGGTAGCCGTCTTTAGCGTAACGATATTGTTTGGCCATCTCGCGAACCACTGAAGCCAGTTGCGGCGCATTCGTGCATTGCAGTGCTTGATTTATGGCGTCTAGCATTCCCGCCCGCCAGCGAAAGACCCCATTGCTCTGCCCATAGAATTGAGCGGCGCGTCGAGCGAGTTGCTTGTTTAGATGTCTTGGATCTGAAAAAGCAGCAAGCTCTCTTTCGATTTCGTCTCGATGCTTAGAGTAAAAATCGCCGTCACGCAGCCGTATGGGCAAACGATCAAATTCACTGTGTTGTGAGCGCGAGTCGCCCCACAAAATTGGCCACAGGCTTAAACCGAACAACACGCGCCAAAACTGGTTTTCCGTGAAAAATGCCTCCAAGCCAAATTGCCGATAATGTTCGAGCAAGCCTTGCTCTGCATTATTGATAAAAACCTCGTCTAAGCTAACGACTCGATCATTTTGACGCATTATGTCGGTGTAAACCGAGGTACGCTTTCCTATGAATTTTCGTTGATAAAAGTCGGCAACAAATATTTGTGCAGTTGGTTCCAATGTTTGGTTTTGCAGGTGTTCCAATTCCTGCTGTAGATCCGCTTTATGGCCATATTTGTATTGCTGGCGTATTCGAAGTTCCAGAGCTTTAGGGTGCCCGCTTTGCCGCCAAAGATTGATCGCGGTTTGAGAATCAACCTTTGCATTTTCGCCGAGTGCCAATTGCTTTTCGCCGAGCTTTAGCAAGGCTTGATCGCGACATTCTAAGGCAGCTACGCCCACAGCTTGGTGTGCCAGAGTTGTTTGGATCAGCCCAGGTAAATGGTGAATATCTGTTTGTTTAAGCTCACGCAACACGCAATGCAATTCAAAGCAAGATTGCGCTTGCTCGTACGATTCAAAACGGGGTTTAACTAGGCTTGATTGCTGAGTCTTTAAGACGCCGAGATCGCGCATCACAAATTTTTGGAATTGATTATTCAAATTACCAAAAAACAAAAAGAACAAATAATCGACTACTCGCTTCTGACGCCGCGCGACGAATGTGTGGGCAAGCGCTTGGCCGTGCTCAAATTTTACATGGGTCTTTGCTAGGGCCAGTAACTCGCCCTTATTCATGGTGCTTAAACTGCCAATGCCTCGCTGTATAAGTAATTCACTTAATTGAGCTTTGCTTAAGGTTTCTATCAAATTTGGCCAGTCTCGTGGCAACGGTCGGCTCAATAGCTTTATATCAATGCACGCCTGTAAGGCTTCTTGTGGGGCCTTGATTTCCTCGTAATTGAGGCTGCTCTGTTGTAGTAATAACGGCTTGCGCGCCAAACATCGAACTAATAAACACTGAGCATTTTCAGCTAAGGAATCAAAGGCGTCTAAGTAGCTTGCGGTGGCCACGTCAATTAAGTGAGCATTATGATTACGAACATGCGCGAAAAGTTCTTTGGCATGGTGGAGATAATATTTTTTTGGGAGTTCGGCAAGCATTGCTAAATACTATAAATATATACAGTTGTTGGCAAGCGCAGACGAGACTGTTCGGCGAGCGCCTGATGCCGATGCTACAATCTTGATTTCTTACTGCCGACATCTGCCATCTGCCGATTCCCTCTAGTTCAATAAAAACAATGCCGCCCGCAGACCACAGCAATCAACGCCAGGCCCTCTTTTTGGGTTTGATGACGGTTTTGTGCTGGTCGACTGTCGCGACTGCATTCAAACTGAGCTTGGCAGTGCTTTCGCCTGTGCAGCTAATCTTGATCGCTACCGCGACGTCATTAACTTTCTTACTCGCCTTATTGTGGTGGCAAGGCCGTATCGGCCTACTATTTAGTTTGTCACCGAATCAATGGCTCTGGTCTCTGTTGTTTGGTTTTATGAACCCGGCGCTGTATTACTGGTTACTCTTTTCAGCCTACGATGCCTTACCGGCTCAAGAGGCACAGGCGATCAATTATTCGTGGGCGATTGTGATGAGTCTCTTGGCGGTGCCACTATTGGGGCATCGTTTGTCACGCTTCGATTTAATCGCAGCGGTACTTTGCTACTTTGGCGTCTTGGTGATTGCGACAAAAGGGCAGCCACTGAGTTTGCAATTTGAAAACCTAAGCGGCGTGATGTGGGCCTTAGCAAGTACCGTTGTGTGGTCCTTATACTGGATTCTTAATCGGCGCGATACACGCGATCCTTTGATTGGTCTAGCCTTGAATTTTTTGTTTGCGCTGCCACTCATCATAGGCTTCGCTTGGGTCACAGGTGAGCTGAATACCTTACCAAACTCGGTGAGCGTTGGCTTGGCTGGTGGCGTATACATCGGTTTATTTGAGATGGGTTTGGCTTTTGTTCTATGGCTGCGAGCCATGAAACTGGCTAGCAATACATCCCAGTTAGCGAATCTTATTTTTATCTCCCCATTTTTGTCTTTGATTTTTATAAGCCTGATTCTCAAAGAAACCATTCTAGCAAGCACACTGCTGGGCCTAGTATTAATCGTTGCAGGCTTGATTGTGCAACAGCGATTTTCCAATACAGTTGAAAACCAACATGACGTATAAAAAAGACACCACTTTAGTTCACGCAGGGCGGCGCAAAGCTTATACCGGTAATCTCGTAAACCCTATGGTGGCGCGTGCCTCGACGATCGTATTTGATTCGATTGCCGCACAACAAAACGCTGAACAGCACCGCAATGAATACGTAGACTCTTATGGTCGGCGTGGGACCACAACGAGCTATGCGTTTAAAGAGGCCATGTGTGAACTTGAAGGTGCGGCGGCGTGCTATCTCTATCCGTGCGGAACGGCTGCAATCACGTCGTGCTTATTGGTGTTTGCCAGCGCAGGTGACCATATCCTAGTTGTCGATTCGGTGTATCAGCCCACGCGTTTTTTTTGTGATGGCACTTTGTCGCGCATGGGCGTTGAGGTTGAGTACTACGACCCGCTGATTGGCGAAAATATAAGTAGTTTGATTCGCCACAATACTCGGCTCATTTTTTTGGAGTCGCCCGGCAGCCTTACGATGGAGGTGCAAGACATCCCAGCCATAGTAAAAGCCGCTCAGCAGCATGAGGTGATTACCATGATAGATAACACCTATGCGTCACCATTGAATTTGCGGCCACTCGACTTTGGTATTGATATTTCCATCCATTCGGCGACTAAATACTTGAACGGGCATTCTGACATTATGTTGGGCGTGGCCAGCGCTAATGAACAGCACGCGACTCAATTAATCGACGGCAGTTACGAGTTAGGCCATTGCGCTTCGCCTGATGATGTATATACCACCTTGCGCGGTTTACGTACGCTCAGCGTGCGCATGCGTCATCAAGCCGAGGCAGCTTTGGATATTGCCCAGTGGTTAGAGCGACATGAATTGGTAGACCATGTGCGCCATCCGGCTTTGGCGAGCTGCCCGGGATCAACAGAGTTTTTGCGTGACTATCAAGGCAATAGCAGCCTGTTTTCGTTTGTCTTGAATGCCGATAGTCAAAACGCTTTAGCTGCCATGATCGATAACATGGAGCATTTCGCCTTGGGCTATTCTTGGGGCGGTTATGAAAGTCTGATTTTGGCCAATCGACACTTCGAAGACAAACGCACAACTGTGCCATGGCAAGCCGCTGGCCCGGTGATTCGAGTTAGCATCGGTCTTGAAGATGTCGATGATTTAAAACAAGATCTGAGCCTCGGCTTACAACGTTATAAGGAGAATCTCTAATGCAAGGATGGATGACGTTATTGCCCGCAGCGGCGGCGATAGGTTTTATTTTTTGGCGTAAGGAAGTCATAACCGCCTTGATTCTAGGCTTATTCGTAAGTGAATGCCTATTAAGTATTAGCACGGGCGCAAGCATTTGGGGCGGCTTTATCGGCGCTGGTTTTTTGGCGAGCATCGAACGATTGATCGCCGTGCTGACCGATGCAGGCAATGCGAGGCTACTTCTGTTCAGCATTTTGATCGGCGCGGTATTGGCATTTATGCAGTATTCAGGTGGTGTTGCCGCCTTGGTAAAAAAACTAGTGGATTCCAGTTTCGCCAGCACGCCGCGCCGCGCCGGTCTATTGACTTATCTAACTGGTATTGTGATTTTTATTGAATCGAATTTGAGTGTCCTAACCGCTGGGATTTTATCGCGAGGCCTGTTCGATCGATTTAAAATGAGCCGTGCTCGTTTGGCCTATATTGTCGATAGTACATCTGCCCCTATTTGTATTTTGATTCTGCTCAATGGATGGGGCGCATTTGTGCTGGGCATCATTCAGGACTTTTCTGTATCGCAATCGGCCGTCAGTATTTTGATCGGTACTATTCCTTTGAATGTCTACGCGTTAACGACCTTGGCCGTTACCTTTTACACGGTATGGACTGGCCGCGTGCATGGCAGTTTGGCCCATTATGAACAGCAATACGCTACCCAATTGGAGCAAGCGTCTAAAACTGAATCTAGTGGTGACGGTCAAGCGGGCCGAGTGCGCGACATGTTAGTGCCTCTATTGGTGCTAGTGAGCAGCATGTTGTTTTTTATGTGGTGGACTGGGCAGGGCGATATGATGGCCGGTTCGGGTTCTAAATCGGTTTTATACGCGACGATTCTCTCGATTTTGGTAGGCTTCTTTTTGCTCGTTCAGCAGCCACGCTTTGAGTTAAAGCAAGTGGTTGATATGGGCTTTAAAGGCGTGAGTGACGTCTTGCCCTTGGTGGCCATTTTGTTTTTATCGATTGGCTTGGGAGCCAGTGTTCGTGAGTTAGGAACCGGCGTATTTATCTCAGGCTTAGTCGCCGACTATCTGCCATTGTTTATGGTGCCGGCGATGGTGTTCTTAGCGGGGGCGTTTGCCGCGTTTACGACCGGCACTTCGTGGGGAACGTTTGCATTGCTAGTGCCCATTGCCATGCCGATTGCGATTGAACTAAATTTGCCACCGTCGTTGGTGTTAGCCGCCGTGCTCGGCGGCGGGATTTTTGGTGACCACAGCTCGCCGGTTTCGGATACCACGGCGGTGTCGTCTTTAGCTGCAGGCTGTGACTTGCTTGATCACGTAAAAACTCAATTGCCCTACGCTTTGGCTTGTGGGGCGCTTAGTTTTGTTGCGTATCTTGTGTTAGGCGCGATCTTTATCTAGACCGTCAGGGCTGACTAAGCCTGAACGTGATCTTCTTGTTGAGCATTTACAATGGTGTCCAAAGCGGCCTGCATGAGTTCGCGAGCTGAGGTTTCTGCCTCTTGGGCATTGCCTGCCAAGATAGCATCGTAGATGCGCTTGTGATCGTCATGGCTTCCAGCGCGCACACCAGTGCGCATGTTGGTGAAGCGAATGCTGACTCTCAGCGTGGTGTCGATAATGCGGCCTAATTGACCGAAAAAACGATTCTCGCTCGCGTCGAGTACACTTAGGTGAAAGGCAATGTCTGACTCAAGTGGGTCGTCCAAACCGCTCTCTGCACTGTTCATGCGCTCTAAGGCTTCGCCGATTGAGGCAATCTTGGCGGTGTTTTGGCGGGCCGCTGCGAGCATTGCGGCTTCTGGCTCAATCGCGACTCGCAATTCGGTAAACTCTCTAAGCAATTGAATCGACGGATTGGAATCGCGCATCCATCTCAGTACATCGGCATCAAAGAGGTTCCATTCCGATTCGGCTAATACGCGAATGCCTTGGCGTGCGCGTGAGGTGATCAAGCCTTTAGCCGCGAGGGATTTCACCGCTTCGCGGGCAGCGCTGCGGCTTACTTGCATTTGCTCGCACAGAGCCGCTTCGCTGGGTACAGGATTGTGCGCACCGTAGTCGCCATTGACGATGGCTTTGCCCAACGAGTCAGCAACTTGTTGGGTTAGATTCATGCCTCTTTCTGGGCGATTCATCCAGTATTCCCCTTTAGTATCTCCGAATCCTGCTGAGTGTACATAAATATGATAAATCCGGCAATTTCACTATCACACACGACTTTTAATGTCTGATTTATATGATAATATCGCACGCGAATTTGGTCATGATTCGCTACCCCATCGGCAGTACAATGGCCTTAAAATAACAATAAATTCAGCTTAGGTTTGTTTCGAGGTTTTTGCTCATGCCAGCGTTTATTAAGGTCTCTGAGGACCGTATCTTCCATCTCGGGAATGGTCGTATTTCTTATGTTCTGAATGTATCAGCGGAAGGAGTTGTTGAGCACAAGCATTTTGGGCAAGCGATAACACGAGTTGATAATCTGCCTCGAACCGAGAAACGTGTTCATCGTTCTTGTGTGCTTCATCATCAAGACGTGCCGAATTACAACTTAAATGATGTGGCGCAAGAATTCCCATTATTTGGTACCAGTGATCAACGTGAGCCCGCGCTGCACATTGTTAATGACGACGGCAACACCACGCAGGTTTTTCGGTATGTCTCGCACGAAGTCAGTGAAGCCAAACCTGCGCTCAGCGGCTTACCGAGCGCTCGCGGTGACGACAGCCAGAGCCTAATACTCACATTGCACGACGATGTCGTTAATTTGAGCTTGGAACTCAGCTACACCGTTTACGCAGATCACGATGTGGTTACGCGCTCGGCACGCTTGATAAACAATAGCGATGTCGCGGTGTCCATCGACAAAATCGCCAGTACTTGTTTGGATTTGCCAGCCGACGATTATGATCTCTTGCACCTTAAAGGTACATGGGCACGCGAACTCAATGAAGACCGCTTTGCCTTGCCCAAAGGCCGCTTTAGTATTGATTCGGCGACCGGCACCAGTGGCAATGTGCATAATCCATTTATGGCGATTATGGATCGCAGCACCAATGAACACCAAGGCCGAGTGGTTGGTTTGGCATTAATGTACAGCGGTAATTTTGCCATCACTGCCGAGCTTGGTGAATTCGATTCGGTCCGCGTATTGGCGGGTATTAATCCCTTCAATTTTTCTTGGCATTTACCCGCCGGTGACAGCTTTACCACGCCTGAGGCCGTGCAAGTTTTTAGTGCCGAGGGTTTGAATGGCATGAGCCAAGTTTGGCATGGCTTTGTTAAAAACCACATCAGCCCACCGCAATTCGCCAACCAGGCTCGCCCCACTTATTTGAATTCTTGGGAAGCGGCTTATTTTGATATCAACGAAGACGTCGTGCTCGAACTCGCCGATCGCACCAAAGACCTTGGGCTGGACATGTTAGTGGTCGACGACGGCTGGTTTGAGGGTCGAGATGACGATACCACTTCTTTAGGTGACTGGTTTTCAGATACGCGTAAATTCCCGAATGGGATAGAACACGTCGGAGCTTTAGTCAAAGAGAAGGGCCTCAAATTCGGTTTGTGGTTTGAGCCTGAAATGGTCAACCCCAAAAGCCAATTGTTTGCAGCGCATCCGGATTGGATTATCCATGTGCCGAATCGAGTGAGCACCACTGGGCGGCACCAACAGACCTTAGACTTGTCACGCCAAGACGTTCAAGACTACTTGTTCGAGCGCATCGATTCGTTTTTAAGTTCTGGGCACATCGATTACGTGAAGTGGGATATGAATCGTAATATGTCTGAGATTGGCAGCGCCGGTTTGGCCAAAGACCAGCAGCGCGAAACAGCGCATCGATATATGTTGGGCTTGTACGCATTGCTCGAAAAGATTGTCACAAAGCATCCGAATGTCTTGTTTGAAAATTGCGCCTCAGGCGGCAATCGTTTTGATCTGGGTATGCTGCGTTTTATGTCGCAAAGCTGGGTTAGCGACATGTCGGAGCCGATTGGCCGTTTGCCGATCATCAATGGCGCTTCTTATGTCTACCCAATCAGCGTGATGGCGTCGTATATCTGCCCGGTGCCGAGTCATCTAAACGGTCGGCAAGTGTCGCTCAAAACCCGCGCCGAAGTCGGATTTTTCTGCGCGGCTCGCGGTTTGTCTTTGAACGCTGAAGACGTAGATGCCGACAAAGAAGCGCTCAAAGACATCGCGGTTAGCTATAAAGCCACGGCCGATGATTTAGTTAACGGGGCTTTCTATCGAGTTAAAAATGTCGAGCAAGAAGTTTGTTGGCAGCTTAATTCCCAGAGCGGGCAGCATGTTTATTTGGGCTATTTTCATATTCTCTCAGCGGCAAATCTGCCGTCGCGACATATACGGATGGTGGCCTTGGAACCCACAGCAGACTACCGCCTGCAAGGCACAGATCAGGTCTATAGTGGCGACGCCTTAATGCACATGGGCTTGGATATGCCTTATGTCTCGGCTATGCAAACCACTGACGACGAGTTTATGGAAGCCGGAGATTTTGCCAGCCGTTTATTCGTTTTCGAGCGAGTCTAGCTTCTTAGCTGAAACCGAATCGCTGCGCAGAAAGCGCAGCCCAAGCCCCCAACGATCTGCAAAGCCCGGCCACGGTGTTTGATCTTTGCTTTGGAGGGCCTGTTCGCGCTCAGGCAAATAGCGACAGGCTTGCTCCTTTTTTTGGACGTAGCAATCAAGGAAGGCGAGTAAAAAATGTTGATTGATGTAGGCGATTTGGCGCGCGTCCCAAGCTGGCTCAAAATAGTGGCCAAGGTCTAGCTCAAGCGCGTTAGCCGCCTCAGGCGCAGGATGACCGGCGATGTTATGGCGCGCGTTTTCATAAATCAGAAAGGCTTTGTTTTTGCTTCCAATCGCTTCATAAAGCGGCAGCATTCCATTTTCAAAACCCGAGACATCGTCGTACTCGCCACCAACAAATAGAGTTGGTAGGTTGATATTTTCAAGTGAGGCTAAATCATGTGCTCCGCTGGTGCCGCCCCAAGGCGCCATGGCCACCATGGCTTGCCATCTCGGATCCACTTTATCGCGGCCCGCTCGGCATTGATTAATGGCGTTTAGCAGTGCTTGGGCCGCGTCGCTTTCATATCCAGCTTGCTCAATAAAGGCACTGGCAATGCGGTGACAGCCCCCGACGGTGTTCAGCGCTCCGTATCCGCCCATTGAATAACCCACCAGCGCTGCTTTAGGTGCTAAGGCCGGGCCGAATAAAGCATGCTCGAACAGAGCGCCTAGTGCAAACGCCTGGTCGCGGCTTCGGTTTAATAAAGTACTGGGCCATCCTGAACCCGGCGATGTTGCAAAGTCGACATCCTTATTCGTTGAGTCGCTATGATCAATGCTGGCGACCACGTAACCATGGCTGGCTAAATGCTCGGCTAAATGAAAGAACAGGCTGCGATAGCCTGTATACCCGTGCGAGAAAATCACCAAAGGGTAGGTGCGTTCCCCAAAGCTTAACGAGGCATCACGAAACGCCTTGCCCTTTACGCTAAATGCTTGGCCGCTGCGAGTTTGGTCGTTATAGATGGCCTGGGTTTTCTTTTTCGGTTCTTCGATGAGTGGATACCAAACCTCAAGTTCCAGAATTCGGTCAGCGGTCGAGAGCGGGTTTGACGCTAGCATCTGATCTTTGTTCGTCAACTCAATCGTCGTCACTCCTATGGCAAATGAGCCGGGCTCACTCAAGGCTGGGCGGGTTTCAATGCTTGGCAAGTTTTCGGGGAACAAATTTTCCTTTGCGAAGGCAATACTCGTTTGATTTACTATGGCAATGCTGACTGAGGCCGATAACACTATGTGGCGTATTTTTAGGTGGCGCATTTTTCGAATCTCTGTGGGGCTGGGCGAATAGATCTTCTTTATAGTAACGCACTGACAGTGATCGAGATTTTTCTCTAAATGTTTTCTTTATCGAGCATGAGCTATGCGATGATTCTGGCCCTAGGCTAAAGTTGGATGATTGTTGCACGGCATGTTTTTAAACGAAGTAAAAGCACTGGTTAAACTGGCGGCACCTGTGTCGCTGGCGCAGCTATGCCTTGTCGGAATGTCAGCCACCGACGTATTGATCGCAGGGCATGCGGGCACCAAAGAGTTGGCCGGGATGAACCTTGGCTCCAACACCTGGAATATGGTCATTCTCTTTTTCATGGGCATCGGCTTTGCCACACAGCCTTTGGTCGCCAATGAATTTGGAAAAAAAGATAATCAAGGCGTAAAACGCCAGCTGCATCAAAGTATTTGGATGTGCCTAGCCTTGGGGCTTATTGCCACGGTGATTGTTTGGCTCACTGCATTGGGTATTTACTTAGCGCCTTTTGAAGCCGATTTAAAACGCATCGCTGTAGACTATTTACTGGTGATTAGTTTTTGCGCGATCCCAATGAGTTTAATTCCCGCAATGCGCGGCACCTTAGAAGGCATGAGCCTGACGCGAGAAGTCTTCGCCATTAATTTTATTGTATTTCTGCTGAATATCCCGCTGGACTACATTTTTGTTCATGGCTTATTTGGGATGCCAAAACTTGGCGGTGTGGGTTGCGCCTTAGCCACCGTGTTTTTAATGTGGATCGCGATTGGCTGTTTCGCGTTAGTGCTAAAACGGCATCGGCGTTTGCAATCAAAACAATTGCTAAGCGAATTTCAAAGGCCCAACCGTGAGCAGATAGAACGCACGTTTCGGCTAGGCTTGCCGATCGGTTTTTCGATTGTGATTGAACTCAGTATGTTTGCCGGGGCAGGCATGTTGATCGCTTTTTTTGGTGTCATCGAGGTGGGCGCGCACGCGGTGGCCATCATTGTCGCGTCCATGAGTTTTATGCTCTACATGGGCTTAGCTCAAGGCGTGACAATTCGCGCCTCCCAATTTTTAGGGGCGGGCCAAGCAGATCGAGCGTGGTACACCATTAAAGCGGGCACGGCGTTTAATATGATGATCGCGTGTTTGTTTTGCGTGGCGTTTATCGTTTATACCGAGCCCTTGATTAGTTTGTTTAGCAACGACCCGGCGGTGATTAAGCTCGCCGTGGTTTTGTTGTACTTCGGCGCGGCATTTCAACTGGTTGATTGCTTACAGATCGCCGTTATTTGTGCTCTGCGCGCCTATCAAGATACCGCTAGCCCACCTAAGTACCAAGTAGTGGCTTTTCTGATATTTGGTATGCCCTTGGGGGTCGGTTTGTCATTCTATGAATGGTGGCCAGGGCTAGAAGGGGCTAAAGGGATGTGGACAGCCATGCTGGTCAGTTTAAGCTTGGTAGGTGTGTTGCTGAGCTGGCGTTTGTGGCAACATCGGCGTAACGAAAACGCCATTGCGATGCTGCGCACATAATTTTCTATGGGTATTGTTGTTAGTCTAAGTATGTTGTTGTTGCTAACGGTGCTGCGGCCTAGCCCATGGAATGGCGAGATCAAAGATCAGAGTTCGGCTCGGTATTTTGCTGTGGCGATTACCGCTGGCTTTGTCTTCGGCGCGTGGAACGCCTTTTACGGCGTGCGTCATTTGAGTGAGTTTTGGGGTTTGGCGGCCTTGGTCTCTGGCTTGTTGATGTTGGTGTCGGCGCTCGTTTTATTGCTCGAGCGTATTCAAGGGTATTCGCCAGCGGCTTTGCCAAGAGCGCTGCTGGTAGCTGGCCTTGTTGTTTGTTTTTTGCTTTACGTGATTACCATTATTCAAATCAATTTGGGCTTGCCTTATCTCTATCAATAAGGTTCTGGCATTGATAGCCCTTTAAATAAATGCCTTAGAAATAAGGCAATTAAAAAAAGCCAGTCACTCTAGAAAGTGCTGGCTTTTTTTGTGGCACACGTTGGTGCTGCTCAAAGGCTATTTAACTGGATTGCTTAGCGGCGACCCATGCATCTACCTTAGCTTCCACCACATTCAATGGCAGTGGACCATATTTTAGAACCTCGTCGTGATACTCACGAATATCAAATTGCTCGCCTAAGGCTGCTTTGGCCTTTTCGCGCAACTCAATAATCTTTAACATGCCGATTTTGTAGGCCGTCGCCTGAGACGGCATCACAACGTGACGTTCAACCATTTTGACGGCGTCCGATTCTGCGTTAGGCGTGTTATTAACGTAATAATCAATGCCTTGCTGGCGCGTCCACTTTTTAGTGTGGATGCCGGTGTCGACCACTAAACGGCAGGCGCGCCAAAGCTCCATTGCTAAACGGCCAAAGTCGGAATACGGGTTTTCATAGAAACCAAATTCCTTAGGCAAGAACTCAGAGTACAAACCCCAGCCTTCAATGTAGGCCGTGTAACCGCCAAAGCGTCGGAATTTTGGAATGCCTTGAAGTTCTTGTTGAATCGCCAATTGCATGTGATGACCGGGGATGCCTTCGTGATACGCCAGCGCCTCCATTTGATACACGGGCATGGCTTTCATGTCGTAAAGGTTTGCGTAATACAAACCGGGCCGTGTACCGTCTTCACTAGGGCGTTGGTAGAACGCTTTGCCTGCTGACTGCTCACGGAAGGGCTCGACGGCTTTTACTTTGAGATCCGCCTTGGGCTTGGTGATGAACATCTCATCGGTTTTGCCCTTAATGGTTTCGATCAGATCGGTGGCTTCCTGAAGATAACGGGCTTTGCCTTCTTCGGTATTGGCATAGTAAAACTGATCGTCTTCACGCATGAATTGCATGAACGCTTTGAGATCACCGTCGAAGTTCACTTTGTCTTTGATGGCGCGCATTTCGTTATGAATACGCTCTACTTCTTTTAAGCCAATTTCATGAATTTCGTTAGAGCTAAGTTCAGTCGTCGTGGTGCGTTTTAAAGCGACATTAAAAAATTCATCGCCGTCTTTCCATTTCCAAACGCCGTCGTCGGTAGTGGCTTGTTTTTCAAGCTCCACCAAATGATCAATGAGCTTTTGATAAGCAGGCTGCATAGAATTACTCAGCGCTGCCGTTGCTTGCTCGATTAGTGTATCGCGCTGAGCGTCATTAACAGCCTCATCTTTTTCCGCTAAGGCCGTTACCTTTTTAGTAAAGTCGGCGAGCAGGGCACTCGGTTCGCCATCATCAAACGGCGCGCCAGTGATGATGTTTTTACTGTCTCGAATCACGTGCGGAAATACAAACTTTGGCGGAATGATGTTGGCCGCAGTGCGAGCCTCAATGCCTTCAATAAGTTGATCAAAATAGGGGCCGATTTTGTTTAGGCGGGCAATGTAGTTCTCTGCGTCTTGTACGCTATTAATGCGATGTTGGTTAATCAACAAGGAAACGACGCCACTGTGGCGACCAAACATTTGATTTACCGGGTAGTTATATAAACGCCAGCGAGCGTCTTCTATGTCTTCTTCCAAGCTTTGTTTGAATAGGTCGTAACTGAGTTGCGTTGCTTCGTCGAGCTTGGCTCGATCTATGCTGCCCAAGTCGGCCAGATATTGTTTGTTAAGCTCTAACGATTCATCATCAAAGGCTTTACTCAAATCATTCCACTCGTCTTGGCGTTCTTTACGGCCCAAAAAGGTCAAGCTCTCGGGGCTTCGAGCAACGGACTCTTCAAACGCGCGCTCAAACAGCGCATTCGCTTTTTCAGATTCGCTCATCTGCGGCGTTTGGGCCGCTGCTTTATCTGTATTACTAGCCGGTGTTGAAGAGGATGAATTGGAGTCGGGCTGGCAGGCGGCAAGGCCAAGTGTTAGGGCAGCGAAGCCTATTGCCACGGCGATAGGCTTGATTCGAGCAAAAAGAGTCATGAGTTTCTCCAGAGGATCATTTTTCTAAAGTGTAACAAACCGAGATGCATAACTGCGCAAAAAGGTCGCACTAATTGCGCGACCTTTTGAATGCGATGATCGTTCGATAATGCTGATTGTTTCGATGCGCGAGTTTACATTTTGATGACCAGGCCTTCACTTGGGTCATTTTTGCCGGAACAGACGCTTTCGTACACTGACTCCAGGCCAGCCAAACCGTGCAGTTCTTTGATGCGCAGCCAGTCTCGGCTTTTAGCGATGGTCTGGCCTACGTAAGAGAATGAGCGTTTATCCCATTCAGATTGGCCCAGGTCTTGGATGCCTTTTTGGATAACGGATGGCGCAAAAAACATTTTACTGCGCTCGCGAATAATACCCTCGCCATCGCGAGGTTGATCCCAGTGAGTTAAGCCAACATTGCTCGTGAATTTCATATTGTTGCCCAAATGTTGATGTAGGCGGCTGAGCAAGGGAATATTGCCGGACATGTCCACAATCACAGTGGGTTTGCTAGCATCAATTGAGTCGATATTGTCGTAGTCATAGGCTTGATCATAAGCGCCCATGGTGTTCACCAGCTCAAGATTTCCTTTGCTGGTGAGGCCGATGGCCGTCGGCGCATTTGCGTCATTAAGAAGGCCAAAACCCAAACCTGAACTGGTTTTGGATGAAGCCGATACTACGATAACTTGCTCAGCCCCAAACCAATCGTTGTCTTGCAACATGGTTTGAATGCAAAACGCGGTAAGGTGCAAAACAAAGAGCAATATGCGCTCATCGTCTTGCGCGCGCGAATAACCGGGTTCGTTCAGTACACGGCGATAAATATTGTAGCCAATCGGTAATTCGGCACGATGTGCGCTGCCATCAATAAACATGGCGTCGTTGGTTTTTGCCGGTCGCATGATGAGTTCTTGCGACGGCAGAAAGTAACCAAATAGACGGTCGCCGACAGGGATATCAGGGTGCTTCGATTCGCTAACATCCGCAAAGCCCCATACTGGAATAATGCCCCAAGCCTCTGGCTCGTCGCCTTGCGCAGGAAAGAACTCCCAATAGCGAATCTGATCGCCGGCAACCGCGTAGGTAATATTATTGGCGGTAAAGGCAAAGCGATCGATCTTTGCTCGAACCTCACCGTCGTTTAGATCTCGAGGTTGCACATCCACTAGGCGATGCTGATGAAAATTGCGCTTGCTGGTTTGGAATTCTTGCATAGTGTTCTCCAGTGGCTGGCTCGGTTTAAGCTCCGCGCTGTTGATTTAGGGTCATAACTTGATTCATCAATTTTGGCATATTCGACTGCACACCAGGAATGGCATTTTTGATGCGGCCTAAAATTGCCAATTCTTCAGCAGTGGTGTTTTCATCCGGGGTAACCAAGGCGGTAAAGCCATCCAAACGATTAGTACGCAGCCAATCGCGCAGCCCCGGTTCTTGCGACCAGCGTTGTTGATTGCGCATTTGCGCCGCCATCCCGATCAGCCAATCTACGTCGTGGTTTGGCAATGGCACGATTTGGCAAATATCATTTTTAGTTGCCTCGTCGTCATAGTTCGCTTCGATATGCGCGATAAAAGCCGCGCTAAACACGGGCTGATAAGAACGTACGGTTTGCACCATTATCGTATTGCCATCAAACACCGGGAAGACTTCGGTGACGGGCACCGCACGCGCTGAGCAATCAATAAATACGGTATTGTCAGGCACAGTGTAGTTTCCTTGATCAAGCGTAATTTCGCCAACCTTGATTTCGCTCACGCGGCCGAGACGAACCACATTTTTAATGCGCTGCAGCTGCGCCAACTCATCGCGACTGACTGTGGCGCCATGGAACATACTCGGCAACACTGATTCATCAAGGCGCATCAGTACACCGCCTTGTTCGAGGCGCTCAAACAAATCAGCAACATTATTAGCCGCAGCGATGGCCTCCATTTGAGTTGCTTGCGCGCCAATACTATTGGCGAAAAAATCTCGGCTTGGTTGTGTGTTTTGGCGATCAATCCACCAGCCGTCGCGAGGCATAATCCAGTGAATCAAATC